>CAZEOK010000020.1:17607-34063 GCA_964513745.1 uncultured bacterium | reverse complement strand
AATGTCGATGGTCGATCTGCCGCTCTTCGGCCACCTGCTCAAGGCGATCCCGGCGGGGTGCCGGCTGATTCTCGTCGGCGACGTCGACCAGCTGCCGTCGGTCGGACCGGGGAGCGTCCTGCGCGACCTGATCCGCTCGGGGGTGATCGAGACCGCGGCGCTGACCGAGATCTTCCGTCAGGCCGAAGAGAGCCAGATCGTGGTCAACGCGCACCGCGTCAACAGCGGCCGTCTGCCGCAGGGAGCTGGTTCCGCGGCAGACGCGCCGGCTGCGCCGCCGCCGGCTCATGCCGCCACACTGCTCGCCGGCCCCGGCGATTTCCACTTCATCGGGCGGGAGGAGCCCGAGGAGATCCTCGATGCCGTCAAGCGCCTCGTCGCCCGGGAGATCCCGCAGCGGCTCGGCGTCGATCCGTTCGAGGGGGTCCAGGTGCTCACGCCGATGCACAAGGGGCTGCTCGGCACGGTCAACCTCAATAGCACCCTCCAGGCTCTTCTCAACCCGCGGGGCGAGCAGGTCGGACGCCCCGGGCGGCTCTTTCGCGCCGGCGACAAGGTGATGCAGATCCGCAACAACTACGAACTGGAGGTCTTCAACGGGGATCTCGGGCGGATCGCCGAGGCCGACCCCGAAGCGCAGGAGGTGACGGTGCTCTTCGATGGCCGCCCGGTCGTCTACTCCTACGCCGACCTCGACGAGCTGGTGCTCGGTTACGCCTGTTCGATCCACAAGTCGCAGGGGAGCGAGTACCCGGCCGTCGTGATCCCGCTGCACACGCAGCACTACGTCCTGCTGCAGCGCAACCTGCTGTACACCGGCATCACCCGCGGGCGGCGGCTCGTGGCCATCGTCGGCAGCCGCAAGGCCACGGCAATCGCGGTGCGCAACAACCGCGTCCGCGAGCGGCACACGCGTCTGGCCGAGAGGCTGGCCGAAGGTCAGGCGCTCGCACGGGGGCATCACCCGTGAGCGGGGGCGTCACCGCGGCGCGCATCGCCGAGTTCCTCGGTCGCGGCCTGCTCGACGTGCTCGTCGACCTGTTCAAGTCCGATCCGTCTCTTTATGGGCTGCTCGGCGAGCTGCTCGCCGACCCACAGATGGGAGTCCGTCTGGGGACGTCGGCGCTCGTCGAGGAGCTGGCCGTGGCCGATCCCGGCCGGCGGGGTCTCGCGGCGGCCGCGCTGGCGCCGCTGCTCGCGGCCCAGGACCCGATGCGCCGCGGCGATGCCGCCTGGCTGCTCGGGTTCGTCGGCGGCGCGAGCGAGCAGGCGGTGCTGGATAATCTCGCGGATAAAGACCCGAATGCCGACGTGCGCGAGATCGCGGCCGAGGCGGCGGGAAAGATCAGGGGGGCGGACCCGACGAAGTGACCAGGGCGTTGGGTCAGCCCGAGCGACACCCGTTCACCCGTGCGACCGTCGGCCGCATCGTCGATGAAGATCCGCGGCTATCTCGACGCGCCGTCAATAGAGCTTCCGGCACGGTATCCCGGCCCGCTCGAACGAGACCGCCAACTCCCCGCCTTTTTCCTCGAAGAACTCCTCCCGCATTGCCCACAGCATCCCGTGCTCCCTGTAGGTGCGGTCGGCGTAGTGGTAGTTGTACCGGTCGATCAGCGCCCGGTCCGCCTTGCCCCGCAGCAGTTCCGCAAGCCCCTCGGCGCCGGGCAGCAGGGGTGCAACCATGACGAATGTCTGAATTCCCGCCCCGTGCAGGATCCCCAGCGCCTCGATCCGCCCGGCGATCGGCGGGGCGCCCGGCTCGAAGATCCGCCGCACCCGTTCGTCCGCGGTGGTGATGGTGAAGCCGACCTCGGCCTCCGCCGAGCGCTTGAGGATCTCGAGGTCGCGCAGCACGAGCGGGGACTTCGTCTGGACCGTGACCGGCCAGCCGTGGTCGACGAGAATCTCGAGGCAGCGCCGGGTGAGTTTGTACGTGCGTTCCAGCCCCTGGTAGGCGTCGCAGACGCCGCTGATCCAGACCCGGCCCCGCTTCTTCCGCAGGACCTCGCGGGCCAGCAGCTCCGGGGCGTTGACCTTGACGTCGACGAACGAGCCCCACGGCTCCGCGTGCCCGGTGAACCGCTTCATGAACCGCGCGTAGCAGTAGCGGCAGTCGTGCTGGCAGCCGACGTAGGCGTTCAGCGCGTAGTCCTGGATCGCGGACTTCGAGAGGATGGACTTCGCCTCGATCTCCCTGACGACCATGGCTCGAGTGTAACGCACGGCGACGTACGTTGCGTGGGTGCGCACACCCGGCGCCTTGAAAACGAGAGTGGTCGCCCGGCAGGGGCGGGAAAAGGGGGAAGCCAGGCCCTCTCAGCGGCTGTTCCAGACGAGCTTGACCGGCGCGCCGTTCTCCAGCCGTACCAGCGCCATCGGATGCAGCAGCGCCGGTGTTGGCTTGAGCCCCTCGGTGCTCTGCGATGGCGGGAGCAGCGCCGCCGTCAGTTCGACGCGGTCCGGGAACGCGACGGCTTTTTCCACCGAAACCGACCCTCCCGGGGCGGCCTGGGCCCCGGCGAACACCGCTGCGACGCGCTGGGTCGAGAAATCCACGGGAGGTGCGGCTGCCTTGCCCTGCAGCCCGAGCTCGGCGGACAGCGTCGACCACTCGGCGTGGTTCGAGGCAACGCGCAGGATCGGCTGGCCGAAGCGCTCCCCGGTGAGCCCGGGGACGTCGAGGTAGGCGAAGGCCGCCATCCTGCCCGACGCGAACTCCACGTCCCCGTGGCGGAAGTACTCGGTCGGCGTGCGCTGTGCCAGATCGACGACGGCCAGGTCGATGGCCTTGCGCACCGCCTCCTCGGTCGCGGTTTTCTGGAAGCCACCGAAGCCGAGCGGCAGCCGCGAACGTCCGCCGCCGACCGAGGCGATCAGTCCGCCGCCCATGTCGTACCCCCTCGCTTCGATCGACGTCGTGAAGAGCACCCGGGAGGTGTTGGCGTCGACGACGCGCACGTCGATGGCGATGTGCGACTCGGTGTAAGTCGCCGCCCCGACCGGGGTGCCGTATCTGTCGTTGAGGATCGCGCTGCCGATCAGCGTCCCGAGGCCCAGGATCCCGCCGCCGATGCCCATGGCCTCGGGCTCGAAGGCCGTGACCGCGCCGATGGCCAGCAGCTCGGCGCCCTCGATCTCGCCGACGGGCGCCGCGGTTCCGGCCCGCACGCGCCCCGATGCCCCGAGGTCCTGTTCGCGGAGCACCTCGTCGAGCACGTCGCGTTCCAACACGAGGAAGCGGTTGCTGTTCACCAGCGCGGTGGTGAGCATCGTCGCCATGCCGGTGCCGATCTCGCCGCTGCCCTTCTTCGTCTTGTCCTCGAAGGCGGCCACGGCAATGCGCGCCTTGGGGCCGTCGTAGGGCTCGAGGCGGGCGCTGAGGAGATCCCCGCCGCCGCCGCGCACCGTGGCCGTCGTCGCGCAGGCCCCGGCGATCAGCGGCAGCAACAGGGCGGTGACGATGCCTCTGGCGAACCTGAGGGCGGTCGGCAGTGTTGACATCTTTCCTCCTGCATCGGATAGTACCAGAAATCAATTTTCACGAGAAAGGGAGTGCGATGGAAGACAAGGTCAAGAAGGCCCTCGATCAGATCCGCGGTTCCCTCCAGGCCGACGGCGGCGACGTGCAGCTCGTCTCGGTGGGGGAAGACGGAACCGTGAAGGTGCGCCTCGTTGGCGCCTGCGCCGGGTGCCCGATGTCCCAGATGACGCTCAAGCAGGGGATCGAGCGCTACCTCAAGCAGCAGATACCCGAGGTCAAGGAGGTCGTGTCGGTCTAGGCCGGCGCGCCCGCCAGTTCGCTCATCAGGGCCTTGACGCTCAGGACGCGGTCGACGCGCCAGGCGGTCGATCCGACGGTGTAGATCGGCTCTTCCTTGTCGGCGTTGTATCCCGCGGAGCTGAGCAGCCCGTTGCAGATGCAGAAGTAGTGCTCGTTGTCTTCCTTGGCAGGGCAGCGGGTGAAGTTCCCCTTCTCGTCCTTGAGCAGCACGTAGCCCTTGTCGCATTTTGGCTTGCGGCGGCGCTCGAGCGCCGAGAGGTACATCGGCGACTTTTTGAGCACGCGGAACGGCAGGCCGCAGGGGGAGCCCGGGTCGTGCGCGACGAGGATGTCCTCCTGGCTCGCGTCGAGCACCGCCTGCTTGTAGGCGTCCGTGGCGCTGCTCTCCTCGGTCGCCAAAAAACGCGTGCCCATCTGGACGCCGTCGGCGCCCAGGGCGAAGAAGCGCCGGATGTCCTCGTGCGTGTAGATGCCGCCCGCGACGATGACCGGGATGTCCCCGTGGGCAATCGCCGACTCCTTGACCGTGGGCAGCAGCGCCTCGAGCGTGTTCTCGGGCAGGTCGACCTGGTCCATCCTGAAGCCCAGGTGCCCCCCCGCGAGCGGGCCCTCGAGCACCACGGCGTCCGGTCGCTGTCCCTGGCGCTCCCAGCGCCGGCAGATCAGTTCGAGAGCGCGCGCCGAGGAGACGATCGGCACGAGCGCCGTGTCCCCGGGTTTCTGGATCTGGGGAAGCGAGAGCGGTAGCCCGGCGCCGGAGATGATGGCGTCGGCCTTGGCGTCGATGGCCCCGCGCACCGAGGCCTCGTAGTCGCGCTGGAGCGCCACCATGATGTTGATGCCGGCGAACCCCCCGGCGGCTTTCGCGAGGGAGACCTCCTCGTACACGGCGTCGTAGGTTGTCGTCTTCTTGCCGTTGCGCTTCGAGACCAGCCGGTCGAGGCAGGCGCTCGAGAGCACCCCCAGTCCCCCGGTCGCAGCCACCGCGCGCGCGAGGGGGTGCAGCGAGACACCGACGCCCATGCCACCTTGGATGATGGGCAGTGGGATGCGCTTGCCTTTGATCGTGAGCGGCGGCAACGGGTTCATCGCCATAAAGATACTCAATCTTCCGACGAAAGGGAATCGAAAACCTTGCCGGGGTTGAGGATTCCCGCCGGGTCGAACACCCGCTTGATTCCGCGCATCAGCGCCAGGTGCTTTTCCGGAAGCACCTGCGCCAGGTGCCCTTTCTTGATCCAGCCGATGCCGTGCTCGCCGGAGAGCACCCCGCCGAGGCGGTAGACCTCGCGGATGAGCGCCGGGAAGACGAGCGCCTTCGCGGCCTGCCAGGCGGCATCGTCGAGCCCGGCGCGCAGGACGTTGACGTGGACGTTTCCGTCGCCGGCGTGGCCGAAGCAGATGACGGGCGCCCCGGCACGCGCGCCGATCGCGCCCAGGCGTGCGACCAGCTCCGGGATCGCCATCCGGGGCACCACGACGTCCTGCTTGGCGACATCGCGGTTTTGTGATTTCACTGCCTCGCCGACCACCAGGCGCGCCTTCCAGAGCGATTCCTGCGCGGCGCGGGTGTCGGCGACCAGGACGTCCGCGGCCCCGCGGGCCAGACAAAGTTCGCCGATCGCCTCGTAGTCGGCGCGCACCGCGTCCGCCGATTGGCCGTCGACCTCGACGATCAGGTGGGCGCCGGCATCGGGGAAGGGCATCTCGCGTTCAAGGAACCGGCGGCTCGCGTCGATGGCGCCCGCGTCCATGAACTCGAGCGTCGCCGGGAGCAGGCGCCGCCGTATGATCTCCGCGACCGCGGCCGCTGCCTCCTCGAGGGTTGCGAAGGGTACCAGCAGCGACGCCCGGTGCCCCGGCAGCGGCAGCAGTTTGACGGTGACCTGGGTGACGACGCCCAGGGTCCCCTCCGAGCCGATCACCAGATCGAGCAGATGGTAGCCGGTGGCGTACTTCACGATCTTGCCGCCGAGGGTGAGCACCTCGCCGGTCGGCACGACCAGCTCGCAGCCGGTGACGTAGTCGCGAGTCACGCCGTATTTGACGGCCCGCGGGCCGCCTGCGCCGGTGGCGACGTTGCCGCCGATGCTGCAGGAATCGACGCTCGCGGGGTCGGGGGGGTAGAACAGACCCCTGGTTGCCGCTTCGCGCTGCAGGTGTCCGGTGATCACCGCCGGTTCGACGACGGCCATCATGTTGTCCCCATCGATCTCGAGGATGCGGTTCATCCGCTCCAGGGAGAGGACAAGCCCGCCGCCAAAGGCGATGGCGCCGGCGACGACGCCGGTGCCGGCGCCGCGGGGGATGACCGGGAAACGGTGCTGGGTGGCCAGCCGCAGGATCGCGGCAACCTCGCCGGCGGTGCCCGGCAGGGCGACGAGGTCGGGCGGGGAGGCCACCCCCGGGGTTTCGTCGCGTGCGTAGGGCTCGAGGCCTGCGGGGTGGGCTATCAGACCCCCGGGACCGAGAATCTCCTCCAGAAGCGGTCGGATCGCGTCCGAAAGGGCCACGCGCCGCCGGATGCTAGCGGTAGAGCAGCACCGGGATCTCGGCGGACCGCAGAATCCCGTCGGTGGTGCTCCCCACGAAGAGCTCGCGCACCCGGCTGTGGCCGAAGGCGCCCATGATGATCAGGTCGCAGGACTCGCGCTGCGCGACCTGGAGGATCCCCTCCACGGGCGAACCCGACTCGAGCAACGCCTTGACGCGTAGCCGGTGCGGTTCGAGGTAGGATTCGGCCTCGCCGAGGATCCCCCGGCCCTCGCCCTCGTCGGAGGAGACGCAGACCACGACCAGCGGCAGGTCGACTCCCGCCGCGAGCGTTGCGGCCAGACCGAGGGCGCGGTTGGCCGTGCGGCTGCCGTCGTAGGCCACGAGGATGCGCGTCAGCGGGCGCGCCTGCCGGGGGGTGACGAGCACCGGCTTGGCGCAGCCGCGCACCACTTCCTCGACCGTGGAGCCCAGCAGGAAACCGCTCCAGGTGGCATGCTCGCCGCGCCGGCCGACGACGATGGCGTCGTGCGTCGCGGCGGAGTCGCAGATCACGCGGCTGACGATGCCGGTCTCCGCCCGGGTGGCGCACTCCAGGCCGGCCCCGCGGACGGTTGCGGCGTGGGTCTCGAGGATGAACCGCGCCTTCTCGTCGAGCGTCTCACGCACCTGCTTCTGCAGGTCCAGATAGGGCACCACGCCGACGATCCCCGACAGGTCGGCGAGGAAGGGGCCCTCGAGCGAGACGATGTCCACGACCGAGAGCAGGGTGATCCGCGCCGCCGACCGCCTGGCGAGCGCGATCGCGTACTCCACCGCGGCGGCCGAGTACTCCGAGCCGTCGACTGTTACCAGATAGCTCTTAAGCATGGCTGGCTGTTCTCCCTAGTAGGAGACCTTGACCTCGGTCATCTCCACCCGCTCCAGCGGCTTGTCGCTGCGGTCGCGCGGCGTGTTCACGATCTTGTTGACCGCGTCCATCCCCTCGACCACCTCGCCGAAGATGGAGTACTGGCCGTCGAGGTGCGTCGATGGCGCGACCATGATGAAGAACTGGGACCCCGCGCTGTTGGGGTTGGCAGAGCGCGCCATCGAGAGAATGCCGGCGACGTGCTTCTTTTTAGCGGTGAACTCCGCGTCGATGGAGTATCCCGGGCCGCCCGTGCCGTTGCCGTTCGGGTCGCCGCCCTGGATCATGAAGCCCGGGATCACGCGGTGGAAGGGCGTGCCGTTGTAGAAACCGGCCTCGGCCAGCGTGATGAAATTCTTGACGTGCATCGGCGCCAGGTCGGGAAAGAACTTGACGACGATCGTCCCGAACTTGGTGGTGATGGTTGCCTTGGCGATGGCGTACTTGGCGAGCTCCTCCTTGGTCGGCGGTGTCGGTTTCGCGACCTTGGGGGCGGCGTACGCGGCGACGGCGCCGATCGTCAGCAGGCTTGCGATCATCAGCAGGGTCGTGCGAATCATCGGTGATGCTCCTTTCGCTTCGGTCGTCGTTCCCGTGCGCCACCCGGGTGAGTGAGCAGGCCGGATCTCAGTCGCCGTCACTATACCACGGCGCTCCGGATTGACGCCACGGGTCAAGCCCCGATCTGCCGTCGCACCTGCTCCAGGTGCCCCAGGGCGACCGTTTTCTTTCCGGGAGAGCGCAGCAGGTATGCCGGGTGATAGAGCGCATAGAAGGCGATCCCCGGCCAGGGCTCCAGCGTGAACCGGCGCCCGACCTCCCGCTCCATCGCAAACGACTTCTGCGAGGGGACGAAGTGGCGGTAGGCCGTGGCCCCGAGGAGCAGCACCGTGTGTGGCCGCACCAGCTCGATCTGATGGTGTAAAAACGGCAGGCAGGCTTTGACCTCGTCGGCGTGCGGTACGCGGTTCCCGGGGGGGCGGCACTTCACGATGTTCGCGATCAGCAGGTGCAGCTCCGGGTCGAGCCCGATCGCGCGCAGCAGATCGTCGAGCACCCGTCCCGCGCGTCCGACAAAGGCCCGGCCGGTGAGGTCCTCCTGCTCGCCCGGCCCCTCGCCGATGGCCATGATCCCGGCGGCCGGATTGCCGCGGTCGACGACGATGTTCGTGCGGGTTGCGGCGAGCGCGCAGCGGCGGCACTCCGACTCGCGCAGCAGGCGCGCGAAGGTCGGGTAGTCCGGCGCCGCGAGAGGTTCGCCCGAGGAGATTTCCGCGGTGTTGATCATCTGCCTTCGGGCACCAACTCGATCAGGGTCACCTCGGGCGGTGCCAGGAAGCGCAGCGGGGGGCCCCAGGTGCCGGTGCCCCGGCTGACGTAGAGGTGGCTGTCGCCCTGCCGGTGGAGACCGGCGAGGTGGCGGAAGAAGAGGCGCACGAGCCAGCGGAAGGGGAACATCTGGCCGTCGTGGGTGTGGCCGGAGAGTTGGAGGTCGACTCCGAGGGGCACCGCTTCCTCCTCGAAGCCCGTCGGCAGGTGGTTGAGCAGCAGCGTGAACAACACCGGATCCCCTGCGTGCACCAGATCGGCGAGCTGCCGCGTCCTCGTGGGGGAACCGGGAAGCCCCCGCGGCGCCCGGTATTCCTTGCCGATGACGTTCGCAATACCGGGGACCACTGCCGTCTCGTCGCGCAAGACGCGGAAGCCGGCACCTTCGAGAAACGCGACCGCCCCCGGAATCCCTGTGTAGTATTCGTGATTCCCGGTGACGGCGAACTTGCCGAGACGGGGCGAGATGTCACGCCATCTCGCCGCGAGCGGCTCGAGGTGGTCGCCCACCGCGTCGAGCATGTCGCCGGTGGCGACGAGCAGGTCCGGGTGAGCTTCGCGCACGCGCTCGATGATCGTCCCGAGTCGCCGCCGGCCAACCAGCAGGCCGAGGTGGATGTCCGAGACCTGCACGATCCGCAGTGGCGCGGTCCCCGGCGACAATTTCGTCGTGGGAATCACAATCCGACGGATGCGCACGTTGGCGGCCTCGATCGCCGCCCAGCCGATGATCAGCGCAGTTGCCGCGGCGATTCCCCAGAAGAGGCGCGGGCCGGCGAATGAGGGAAGCCGTGTCCCGGAGGAAACGTGCCGCGCGAGTGCCGGAGCGAGGTTCCAGAGGTCGGCGCCGAGATTGAGCATGAAGAGATAGAAAGCGATGCCCATCCAGATGAACGTGACGAATTCCACGGCATTGAAGAGGGCCGATCCGTCGCGCAGCAGCCGCCCCAGGAAAGGAGCGACAACCATCAGGGCGAAGAACAGGCCGAGGCTGATCGCCGTCGGGCCGCGCAGCCCGAGCTGACGCGTGGCTTTCCACCAGAGATAGGTGTGCAGACCGCCGTAGATGGCGCTGGCGATAAGGAAAAAAACGGCGAACTGGGCGCGCGCGGAACTCACGACCGCTTCGGGAGCTTTTCATCAACCAAAATGTTCATCGTTTTATTATACCTTGTATTGTTGATCATTCACTCCGACACCTGCCGGGATGATGAGGTGGCGCGGCGGGGAGGACTCCGCCGTGCAGGGGGGAAATTTTATGCTTGACAAAATGCAATAATGCAATATACTAATATCATGATTATGGCATTGAAGGCGGTGAGCGACTCCGGCGCAAAGATCGATCAGGCGCGTATCGAGCATGCGGCCGAGGTTCTCAAGACAGTTGCCCACCCGGTGCGGCTGCGGATCGTCGAGTTGCTCGAGTCGGGCGAAAAGAGCGTGAACGAACTCAAGGACCTGCTCGGCGTCACCCAGCCCCTGACCTCCCAGCACCTCTCGCAGATGCGCATGCGCGGCGTCCTCGGCAGCCGTCGGGACGGGACGCAAATCTATTATTCGATCGCCAACCCTGACGTGGTCAAGGTCATTCACTGCATTCGCCGCAGCTGACAGCAGCGGCGGGGACAACAACAGGAGGAACGTCGATGAGCACGCTGAAAGAAACCGTCAAGCCGGACCAGACCCTCGATGTGCGCGGCATGGGCTGCCCGATGCCGCTGTTGAAGGCGAAGAAGGCCATCGAAACCATCAGCGGCGGTCAGGTGCTCGAAGTGCTCGGTACCGATCCGGGCTCGAAGAGCGATTTCGCGAGCTGGGCCGAGAAGACCGGCAACGATTACCTCGGCTACACTGAGGAAGCCGGCCACTTCAAGCACTACCTGCGCAAGAAGAAGTAGGGAGGGAGTCATGGCGAACATCGACCCGCAGATCCAGCAGTACGTCGACCAGCGCGTCCAGGAGGCGCTGAAATCCGCCGGCCTGGTGCCGGGTGTCCCCGCGCGTCGCAACCGGATGGCGATCGTCGCCTCGAAGGGATCGATGGACATGGCCTACATGCCGCTGATCCTCGGCTCCACGGCGGGTGCGATGGAGATGGAGGTCGCGATCTTCTTCACGTTCTATGGCCTGCAGATCATCCACAAGAAAAACAACAAGAACCTCAAGGTGGCGCCGATCGCGAACCCGGCGATGCCGATGCCGGTGCCGAACATCATCGGCATGCTGCCGGGGATGACCGCCATGGCGACGATGATGATGAAGAGCTGGATGGCCAAGGAGAAGGTGCCGTCGATCCCCGCTCTCCTCGAGATGTGCCAGGACGCGGGCGTCAAGCTCATGGCCTGCCAGATGAGCATGGACGTGATGGGCATCAAGAAGGAAGAGCTGGTCGACGGGGTCGAGTGCGTGGGCGCCGGGACCTACCTCGGCTACGCCGCCGAATCCGCGATCACGCTCTTCATCTAGCCCCGGGTTCTTCCTTTTCCAGGCGGCTGCGGGTATCTTCCCGTGGCCGGCGATCAGCCGGGCGGGGCGGGGTGAGGTGCGGGGGGCGTGATGGTCGGGAACGTCGCGGTCAGGAAGAAGACCGACCGCCTCGTGGTGCGGGTGAAATTCTTCATCGTCGCCCTCGCGCTGCTGATCCTCGCCTGGACGCTCGCGTTCATGGCCGTGGAGCGGCGGAATTTCGTCGACGCCATCTACTACACGTTCGTTACCGTGACCACGGTCGGTTATGGCGATATCCACCCCGTGAGCGCTCCCGGCAAGGTCATGGCGATCCTGATCATCCTCTCCGGCACCGGGATGTTCGGTGGCCTGGTGGCGAGCATGACCGAGCTGCTGCTCAATCGCCGCGAGCGGCGCGTGCGGTTGGAGAAGCTCAACATGGTGATCGGGGCGTTCTTTTCCGAGGTCGGCACGACGCTGCTGGTCTATTTTTCCGACCTCGACAGCCGCCTCGAGCAGATCAAGTGCGACCTCGTCGTCAAGGGCGACTGGACCGACGCTCAATTCCAGGCGGTTGCCGAGCGCATTCGCAGCTACGACTACCAGATTGACGCGGGAAAGGTCGACTTCGAGCACGTGCGGGCGTTCCTCACGCAGCGCCGCGGTTTCCTGTTGCGCCTGCTCGAGAACCCGATGTTGATGGAGCACGAGATCTTCACCGATCTGCTGCTGGCGGTCTTCCACCTGACCGAGGAGCTCACGCACCGCAAGAAGATCACCGAGCTGCCGTCCGCGGACCAGGCGCACCTGGCCGGGGACGTCAAGCGGATCTACGGCCTGCTCGTGCACCAGTGGCTGGACTACGTTCACTACCTCAAGATCAACTACCCCTATCTCTTCTCGCTGGCGATACGGACCAACCCCTTCGACGAGAAGGCGTCGCCGGTCGTGACCTGACCGGCTCGTCGCGACCGTCTGGGCCCTGTTGAGCAGCCTGCCAAGGGCCCGAGCGCGGTGCTACAATTCGACCCGCTGGGGGAATGGCTCGTTGCTGGAGTCATGACAGAGCAGCGACAGGTCGTCACCAGGAGGAGGGCCATGCGGATTCACCCTCTGATTATTGCCGCGTTCGTCGTGGCGGGCGTCGTGCCCGCATCGGCCGAGCAGGCGGCCCTTGACCCCGTCGCGGCGATGCGGACCGGCCGGGAGCTGTTCGAGAAGTCCTGCAAGCTCTGTCACGGTCTCGATCGATCCCTCGTGCTGAACCGGGATGCCGCGGGCTGGGCGCAGATCGTCAAGCGGATGGTCGCCTACGGGGCTCCCCTGAGTGCCGAGCAGCGCCCGCTCGTGGCGCGGTACCTGGCCACGCGGTCGGTGTTCGCCGTGAAGTGCGGCGATTGCCACGAGGCGGCGCGGGTGGTGAGCGACAAACCGGGCCCCCGGGACTGGAAAGCCATCACCGAGCGCATGGCCGGGCACCTTGAAAAACTCCAGCGCCAGGGCTCGCCCGCGGCCGGCGCGGCGTTCTCGCCCGCGGAGCTGGAAGACATCGCGGCCTTCCTCCAGGTCCTGCTGCCGAACTGACGGTTTTCGCGGCGGACCGCGGTGGCAACGGGACCGGAGCTCCGGGACGGCTTGTGGACTTGATGCCGAGCCGATATTCTTGAGAAAAGACGGCCCAGTGGCCGCAAGGAGGATCCGATGGCGAACATCTCGGTGAAGGACTTCGAAAAAGCCCTGCAGGTCGGTCGCCCCCCGAACGTCATGAAGCTCTTCCCCCACTCCCGCGCGCTGATCGTCAGCGGCAAGGTGATCGACCGGGCGATGATCGCCAAGGGCAAGGCGATGACGATCGCCGCGAACGCGCGCAACGTCTTCACGATCCCCGGAGTGCTCGCGGCCGCTCAGCGCGCAAACGCCGCGGTCATCATCGAGATCGCCAAGTCCGAGGGCGGGGCCGGCGCCTACTGCGCGGTGTCGAGCTGGAACCTCGCCACCTTCGTCGACGCCTGGGCCAATCAGCTCGGGATCACGGTCCCCGTCGCAGTCCACGCCGACCACTATGGCATCAAGGGGGACGCCGACATCGAGAAGGCGCGCGTCGAGATCCCCTCGATGTTCGATGCCGGCACGACCTCGATCGCGATCGATGCGAGCCACATGCCGGACGACAAGAACCTGCTGGCGAGCATCGAGCTGAACAAGTACGTCCCCGCCTGGGCCGGTCTCGAGACCGAGCAGGGCGAGATCAAGGGCAAGGAGGGCCTCTCGAACAAGGAGGAGGCGCTGTTCCTTGTCCAGGGCCTCAACGCCCACTGCATCTCACCGGAGTGGATCGCGCTCAACAACGGTACGACCCACGGGATCGAGGCCTCGGACGCCGGTATCCAGGTCGGCCTGACCGCCGAAATTCACCGGGCGGTCGCACCCTACAAGGTCTCGGGCGCCCAGCATGGCACCTCGGGCAACTCGAGCGACCGGCTGCGCCACATCGCGGCCGAGACGCACACGACAAAGGCGAACGTCGCGACCGCGCTGCAGATGATCTCGTGGGGCGTCAAGGTCAACGACTACGGCAACGCCGAACTGGACGCGAACGGCGAGTTCATCAAGGTCCCGGGCCACGGCGTGACCGAGGAGGTCTGGGCGAAGATGGCGGCCTACGCGAAGGAGAAGGGCTGGAAGAAGGGGGATTACAAGAAGCTCAACCTCCCCTTCGAGAACATCCTTCTCGGGCAGCCGCGCGAGGTGCGTGAGCGGATGGCGCAGGCGGTCGAGAGTTTCACATACCACCTGCTGACCGACGTCTTCAACGCGCGCGACACCGCGCCGCTGGCGGTCGAGGCGATCCTGCAAGCCGGCTCACACGACCTCGGCCCGAAGTGCTCGAGGATCGAGGACCCCGCCGGCTGGACCCCGGCAAAGATCGCAGAGCGGGCGAAGGCGCTGACCGGCGACAAGGGCCCAGCGGGCGACTTTTCCGATTGATTCGGCTGATCGGCAGGGTGCATACGCGGCTTTAGGGCGCCAGTCGGAAAGGGGAAGCCCCCTGTGGACGCGGCTACCGGGAAGCCCTGGCGCAACCGCGCCGCCATTGTTGCGCTCGGGCTTGCCCTGTTGAGTGCGGCGGTCTTTGCACCGGTGGTCCGGCCGGAATTCCTGCTGGTCGACGATCCGGGAACGATCGTCGACAACCCCGGCATCCGCGACGGGATCGGCATGGCGGGCCTGACATGGGCCTTCACGAGCATGTGGGGTGCCAACTGGTTCCCGGTCACGCGGCTGTCGCACCTGCTGGACTATCAGATCTTCGGTCTCGACCCGCGCGGGCACTACGTGGTGAATCTGCTCCTGCACTCCGGGAACGTCGCGCTGCTCTTTGGCCTGCTGCGCGCCGCCACCGGCCGACTCTGGCCCAGCGCGCTCGCCGCGGCGCTGTACTCGGTCCACCCGCTGCGGCTGGAGTCCGTCGCCTGGATCTCCTCCCGCAAGGACGTGCTCGCCGGCCTTTTCTGGCTGCTCGCCCTTGCGGCGTATCTGCGCTCTGTGCGCCGGCCCGGCCGCCCGCGTTACCTGGTCGTCGCAGCGCTGTTCGCGCTCGGGCTGATGTCGAAACCGACGACGGTGACGCTGCCGATCGTCATGCTCGTTCTCGACTGGTGGCCGCTGGGGCGCCTGCGGCCACCCGCCGGTTCCTCAGCCGCGACCCGGCCGCTCCCGCAGCTGCGCATCGTTGCCGGCCTGTTCGTCGAGAAGCTGCCCCTCCTCGCGATGTCGGTCGCGGCGGCGGCGGTCACGATCCACGCTCAGGGCTCGCACGGGGCCATGGGGATGATCGAGGCGCCGCTGTCGTACCGGATCGGCAATGCGCTGAGCGCCTGCGGCGTCTACCTGCGCAAGACGATCCTGCCGAGTGATCTGGCGATCTTCTACCCGCATCCCGAGGGCGCGCTGCCGGCGGGGGCGGTGCTCGCTGGCCTCGGGATCGTCCTGGTCGTCAGTCTCGTCGCGGCAGCGCAGGCGCACCGCCGGCCGTGGCTCGCCGCCGGGTGGGCCTGGTTTCTCCTCACGCTTGTGCCGACGCTCGGATTGGTGCAAGTCGGCGGCCAGGCACTGGCGGACCGCTACACCTATCTCCCGCACATCGGCGTCGCCGTCGTCGCCGCCTGGGCCGTGGGCGGCGCTTCCGCGCGGCCGGCTTTCGCCCGCTCGCGCGCCGCGCTCGGGATCGCGGCGCTGGGAGTCCTCATTGCATCCTGCCGGTACCAGGCCGGCTTCTGGAAAAGCTCTTTCACGCTGTTGACCCGGGCCGCGGCGATCACCGAGCGCAACTATGCCGCCGAAAACAACCTCGGGGTCTATTGGGCGACGCAGGGGGAGAAACTGAAGGCACGCGAGCACTTCCGCCGCTCTCTCGAGTACCGGCCCAGCCACCTGGAGGCGCAGCTGAATCTGCGCAGAGTGGAGACGCAACTGCGCGACGCCAGCGCAACGCGGGCAGCGCCGGAGCAGGAGATCCCGCCACAACGGCGATTGTATTGATGGCTCTGCGGCCATGAACACCCGCAACCAGCGGCGCAAAGGAGGAAGACGATGATCAACAATCCGGTGATCTGGTTCGAGATCTACGTGCAGGACATGGCCCGAGCCAAAACTTTTTACGAAGCCGTGTTTCAGCTCAAGCTGGAGCGCCTGAACAACCCGGATATCGAGATGTGGAATTTCCCGATGGCCATGGACAAGGTCGGCGCCGGCGGCGCGCTGGTCAGGATGGACGGCGTGCCTTCTGGCGGCAACAGCACGCTGGTCTATTTCAGCTGCCCGGACTGCGCCGTCGAGGCGGCCCGCGTTGCCGCAGGCGGGGGGCGGATAGAGCGCGGCAAGATGCCGATCGGCGAATACGGCTTCATTGCCCTGGCCGTGGACACCGAGGGCAACATGATCGGCCTGCACTCTCTCAACTAGGGGATGCCGCGATGCTGAAGATTGACCTGGCGGCCTTGCTGCGGGCAGCCGAGGGATAGGGCACGGGAACGCTCGGCAGTCCCCACCCGTAGTATCATCCTCTGCCATGTGCGGCATCTGCGGCTTCATCTTCCCAGACGCGGAGCGGCCCGCTTCGCCCGGCGTCATCGGCCGGATGACCGACGCGCTGGCGCACCGCGGCCCCGACGATCGCGGCACGTTCGTCGAGAGCGGTTGCGCGCTCGGGCACCGGCGACTCTCGATCATCGATCTCTCCACGGCCGGCCACCAGCCGCTGGCCAACGAGGACGGCTCGCTGCAGATCGTCTTCAACGGCGAGATCTACAACTACCGCGATCTGCGTCCCGGCCTCGAGAACGCCGGGCACGTCTTCCGCTCCGCCAGCGACACCGAAGTCATCCTCCACCTCTACGAGCAGCGGGGCGAGGCCTGTCTCGCGGAGCTGCGCGGCATGTTCGCGTTCGCGATCTGGGACCGCCGGCGCCGCCGGCTCTTCGCGGCCCGCG
>CAZEOK010000020.1:12358-17597 GCA_964513745.1 uncultured bacterium | reverse complement strand
GAGGTCTACCGCGCCGCCGACGGCATCCGCCTGGGCAAGACGCCCTTCGTCTACACGCATGCCCCAGGGGGCGACCTGGCCTTCTCCTCGGAACTTGCCTCGCTGGTCGAGGCCCCCGGCTTCGAGCGGCGGATCGACGAAGCGGCGCTGCACCATTACCTGACCTACCAGTTCGTCCCGTCGCCCCGCACGATCTGGAGCGGGGTTACGAGGCTGCCGCCCGCACACTTCCTCATCTGGGAGGATGGCCGCGTTCGCACCGGGCGCTACTGGGACCTGCATTTCGTCCCGAAGCTGCGCCTCGGCTCGCTCGCCGCTTATCGCGAGCGGTTCCTGGAGATCTTCCGCGAGTCGGTGCGCATGCGCCTTGTCAGCGACGTGCCGCTCGGGGCCTTCCTCTCCGGCGGCGTTGATTCAAGCGCCGTCGTCGCGATGATGAGCCTCGAAGGGGCGGCGCCCGTGCGCACTTTCTCGATCGGCTTTCCCGAGGCCGACTATGACGAGGTGCGTTTCGCGCGGATGGTCGCCGCGCGTTACGGCACCGAGCACCACGAACTGGTGGTCGAGCCGCGCGCCCTGGATGTGCTCCCCAAGCTCGTTCGCCACTACGGCGAGCCTTTCGGCGACCCCTCCGCGGTGCCGACCTGGTACGTCTCGGAGCTGACCCGCCGCTCGGTGACGGTCGCGCTCTCCGGCGACGGCGGCGACGAGGCCTTCGGCGGCTACCAGCGCTACCTCGCCGACCGCCTGATCTCCGGCTACTTGCGGCTGCCGCGCGTGATGCGCGAGGGGATCGTGCGGCGCGCTATCGAGGCGCTTCCCGGGCCGGAGCGTCCCCGCGGCCTGGTCGGCCGACTCAAGCGCTTCATCGCCACCGCGGACCCCGCGCGCGAGCGCCAGTACGTCCGGTACTTCTGCGCCTTCACGAACGACGACAAGGCTGGCCTGTACACGCCGGCGTTCGTGGCACGGCGGGCCGGCGATGACTCGGTCTCGCTCGTCGAGGCGCTCTATCGCCAGGCCGACGGGGAGAGTTTCCTGGACCGGACGCTTTCGGTTGACATGCACTCCTACCTCCCTGACGACATCCTCGCGAAGGTCGATATCGCGAGCATGGGAAACGGCCTGGAGACCCGGGCGCCATTCCTCGACCACCGCCTCCTGGAATTTGCCGCGGCCTGCCCGCCGTCTCTCAAGCTGCACGGTGCGACCGGGAAATATCTGCTGAAAAAGGCCATGGCGGCCTACCTGCCCCGCCCGGTGCTCGCTCGGCGTAAAATGGGCTTCGGGATGCCGGTCGCGGAGTGGTTTCGCGGCGAGCTCGGCGAGATGGCCGCGGACCTGCTGCTCTCCTCGCGCGCCGTGCAGCGCGGGTATTTCCGCCGAGACGCGGTGGGACGACTCCTGACCGAGCACCGTCGTTGCTCAGCCGATCACGGTTCCCGTCTCTGGGTGCTCCTCTTTCTGGAACTGTGGTTCCGGGAGTTTGTTGACGTATCCAATGATGATACGGGCGATTCCGGAACTCTAAGAACAAGCCAGCCGGAGGGGTGGCGCCGAGCGGGGGGGCGAAGCGACAGGACCCCGTAGGCGAAGAGCGGTTTCCGGGAAGTCCTGAGTCGCCAATAGGTAATTGACTTTTTTCACAAAAGACTTAAAATGTGAAGACTTGAACATGGCTTTAATGACGGGAGGGTGACGGTCGCCGTGAATTCCTTCTACAAAAACCTAGCGCTCTGGCTGCTCATCGGGCTGATCATGGTCACCCTGTTCAACCTCTTCCAGTCCGGCACCGGGAAAGTCGTCGACCTCGACTACTCGGAATTTCTCGCGAAGATCGAGCAGGGGAAGGTCGCCGACGTCGAGATCAGGGAAAAGAACGTCAAGGGGACCCTCACGGAGGGCGATGCGCGGACGGCCTTCCGCACCTACCTTCCCGACGACCCCGACCTGATTAAGTCGCTCAAGGGCAAAGGGGTGAAGATCGTCGCCAAGCCGCCCGACGAGAAGTCCCTCTGGATGATGCTGCTGATCAACTCGGCGCCCTTCGTCCTGTTCCTCGTGGTCTGGATCTTCTTCATGCGCCAGATGCAGATGGGCGGCTCCAAGGCGCTCTCGTTCGGCAAGTCCAAGGCGCGGCTGCTGACGGAGACCCAGCACAAGGTGACTTTCAAGGACGTCGCCGGTATCGACGAGGCCAAGGAGGAGGTCGGCGAGATCATCGACTTTCTCAAGGACCCCCAGCGCTTCACGAAGCTCGGTGGCCGCATCCCGAAGGGCGTGCTGCTCGTCGGCCCGCCGGGGACCGGCAAGACGCTGATGGCGCGCGCGATCGCCGGCGAAGCCAAGGTGCCGTTCTACTCTATCTCCGGGTCGGATTTCGTCGAGATGTTCGTCGGTGTCGGCGCCTCGCGCGTGCGCGATCTGTTCGAACAAGGGAAGAAGCACGCGCCGTGCATCATCTTCATCGACGAGATCGACGCGGTCGGGCGCCACCGTGGCGCGGGGCTCGGCGGCGGGCACGACGAGCGCGAGCAGACGCTCAATCAGCTGCTCGTCGAGATGGACGGCTTCGAGTCCAACGAGGGCGTGATCCTCGTCGCGGCGACCAACCGCCCCGACGTGCTCGACCCGGCGCTGCTGCGCCCCGGCCGTTTCGACCGCCAGGTGGTGATTCCGAACCCCGACGTCAAGGGGCGCGAAGGGATCCTCGGCGTGCACGTCCAGAAGATCCCGCTCGCCCCGGACGTGGTGCTCTCGGTGCTCGCCCGCGGGACGCCCGGCTTCTCCGGCGCCGACCTTGCGAACCTGGTCAACGAGGCCGCGTTGCACGCCGCGCGCACGGACAAGAAGCAGGTCGAGATGCTCGACTTCGAGATGGCCAAGGACAAGGTGATGATGGGCGCCGAGCGCCGCAGCATGATTATCAGCGAGGACGAGAAGAAGATCGTGGCGTATCACGAGTCGGGCCACGCGCTGGTTGCCCGGAAGCTGCCCGGCACCGACCCGATCCACAAAGTCACGATCATCCCGCGCGGGCGGGCGCTCGGGCTGACGCAGCAGCTGCCGATTGACGAGAAGCACCTCTATCCCAGGGAGTTCCTGGTCAACGACCTGGCGATCTTCATGGGCGGGCGGGCCGCCGAGGAACTGGTCCTCGGGCACATGACGACCGGCGCCGGGAACGACATCGAGCGCGCGACCGACCTGGCCCGCAAGATGGTCTGCGAGTGGGGGATGAGCGAGAAGATGGGTCCGCTGACCTTCGGCAAGAAGGTCGAACAGATCTTCCTCGGCCGGGAGATCGCGCAGCACAAGGACTACAGCGAGCAGACGGCGGTCGAGATCGACGCCGAGGTCAGGCGCATCGTCATGGAGAACTACGCCAAGGCCCGCATGCTGCTTCAGGAGAACCTCGCCGCTCTCAACGGCCTTGCCGCGGCCTTGCTGGAAAAAGAGAGCCTCGACGGCCCGGACATCGACCGCATCATCGCCGAGAATCGCGGCGCGGCGGCGGCCGCGGGTCCGCCGCCCGCGGAGCCGCAGCAGGCGTGACGGGGGCGGCCTCGCCCGCGCACGGGAGGCTCCGGGCCTACACCGGGAGGGCCGCATGAGCGACGGAGGGGGAGCGATGGGTGCGCACCGGCGACGCTTCTCGCTGCGCCTGGGCGCCCACCAGCTCGAGCTCGGAGAGCGCACCGCGATCATGGGAATCGTCAACGTCACCCCGGACTCCTTCTCGGACGGCGGCGTCCACCCGGATGCGAGGTCCGCGATCGACCACGGGCTGCGCCTTGCAGCCGAGGGTGCCGACATCCTGGACGTGGGCGGGGAGTCATCCCGCCCTGGTGCTGCTCCCGTCTCCACGGACGAGGAACTGCGGCGCGTGATCCCGGTGGTCCGTGGGCTGGCAGAGCGTGGCGGGGTTCCCGTCAGCGTCGACACCACCAAAGCCGCCGTAGCGGAAGCGGCTCTGGCCGCCGGGGCGACGATCGTCAACGACATCTCGGCGTTGCGTTTCGATCCGCGGCTCGGCGAGGTCGTCGCGCGCGCCGGGGCGGCACTCGTCGTCATGCACATGCAGGGGTCCCCGCGCACCATGCAGCAGAACCCGCGGTACGTCGACCTGCTCGGCGAGGTGGTCGCAGAGCTGGCCGAGGGGGCGGGCCGCGCCGCGGCCGCCGGGGTTGATCCCGGGAAGATCATCGTCGACCCGGGGATCGGTTTCGGCAAGACGCTCGAGCACAATCTGGAGCTGCTCGACCGGCTCGGGGAGCTCGCCGCGCTCGGGCGGCCGATCCTCGCCGGCCCCTCGCGCAAGGCCTTCATCGGCAGGTTGCTCGACGCGCAGCCCGCGGAGCGGGTCGAGGGGACGATCGCCGCCTGCTGCCTCGCCGCCACCCGCGGCGCGCACGTGGTGCGGGTTCACGACGTCAAGGCGGTGCGCCGCGCGCTGCGGATCGCCGATGCGATACTCGGGGGGGCGGCGGCGTGAACCTGTTCGCCGAGCCGCTTCCAGCCCTGCGGTGGCAGGACGGGCTGGACATCCTGATCATGGCCGTCGTCTTTTACAACCTCATCATGCTGCTGCGCGGCACGCGCGCCATCCAGATGCTCGTCGGGCTGGGGGTGCTGCTGGCCGTCTCCTTCGCCGCCGGCCGGATCGGGCTCCACGCGGTGAACTGGGTGCTGCAGAACTTCCTCGGCGCGGTCGTGCTGGTCATCATCATCCTCTTTCAGCCCGAGCTGCGCCGGGCCCTGGCGAACATGGGCCAGGCGCCGCTGCTGCGTTTTTTGGACCCGATCAAGGAGGATCGCCTGCTGCAGGAGTGCGTGCGCGGCACGCAGGCGCTCGCCGCCAAGCGCATCGGCGCCCTGATCGCCTTGAAGCGCGAGACCGACCTCAAGGCCTACGTCGACGGCGGCGTCGGCTTCGATGCCCGCATTTCGCGCGAGCTGCTCTTCTCGATCTTCCTGCCGGCCTCCCCGGTTCACGACGGCGCGGTGCTGATCCAGGGCAACCGCCTCTCCCAGGCCGGGTGCTTCCTGCCGCTGTCGCAGAACCCGAACCTGTCGAAGGACCTGGGCACGCGCCATCGGGCCGGGCTCGGGCTGTCGGAGGAAACCGATGCCGCGGTGATCATCGTCTCGGAGGAGACCGGATCGGTGTCGCTTGCGGTTGGCGGCGAGGTGCTGCGCAACCTCGACGCCGTGCAGCTGCAGCGGGAGCTCGAGGGGC
>CAZEOK010000020.1:1792-12348 GCA_964513745.1 uncultured bacterium | reverse complement strand
TCCATCACCGGGTACCTCGCCGAGCCAGCTGAGGGGCTCTTCCACGTGCGGCGCAAGGAGGCGGCGTGAGCCATTCGCTGCGGCGCCTGGCGCGGCGGTTGCCGCTGCTGGCGGCCTCCCTGGTCCTCGCCGTCGCTTTCTGGCTCTTTGTCGCGGTGCGGGAGAAGGTCGAGGTCGGTTACCTCGTGCCCCTGGCTTTCGAGGGCTTCCCGTCGCGGCTGGTGATCGACAGCGCGCCGCTCGAGGCGGCCTACGTGCGCCTGCGCGGTCCGCGCGAAACGGTCGAGAGCCTCGACCCGCAGCAATTGCGGGTCCGCGTCGACCTGTCCGCGGTGCGGGCCGGCAACAACATCCTGCCGCTCGCGGGGCCGATGGTCGTCGTGCCCCGCGGCGTGATCGTGGTCGGGATCTCGCCGCCCGCGGTCAATCTCAGGTTCATCACCCACGCGCGGGACGAGGAGGACTCGAACCGATGAGACGCAGCATGTTCGGAACCGACGGGGTCCGCGGGCGGGCCAACGTCGAGCCGATGACCTCGGAGACGGCGCTGCGGCTCGGCCGCGCCTGCGCCCACGTGTTCCGCGACGGCGCGCGGCGCCACCGCGTGCTGATCGGCAAGGACACGCGTCTCTCGGGCTACATGCTCGAGAGTGCGTTGACCTCGGGGATCTGCTCGATGGGGGTCGACGTGGTGCTCGTCGGGCCGCTGCCGTCGCCGGGGATCGCCTTCATGACTCGCAGCCTGCGCGCCGACGCGGGGGTGGTGATCTCGGCCTCGCACAACCCCTACGAGGACAACGGCATCAAGTTCTTCTCGCGCGACGGCTTCAAGCTGCCCGACGCGCTCGAGGTCGAGATCGAGGACCTCGTTCTCTCCGGGAGGATCGACCACGTGCGCCCGACGGCGGAAGACATCGGCAAGGCGTTTCGGGCCGACGATGCCGTCGGCCGCTACGTCGAGTTCGCCAAGAGCACCTTCCCGCGGGAGTTGACGCTCGCGGGGCTCAAGGTCGTCGTCGACTGCGCCAACGGCGCGGCCTACAAGGTCACCCCCGAGGTCCTGCGCGAGCTCGGCGCGGAAGTCACGGTGCTCAACGCCCAGCCGGACGGGCGCAACATCAATCTCGGCTGCGGCTCGGTGCACCCGGAGGTGGTCTGCGCCGCGGTGCGCCGCGTCAAAGCCCACGTCGGCCTGACCCACGACGGGGATGCCGACCGGGTGCTGCTCGCCGACGAGCGCGGTCGCCTCGTCGACGGCGACCAGATGCTCGCGATCTGCGCGCTCGACCTGCAGGGGCGCGGCTCGCTCCCCGGCGGCGGTGTCGTCGGCACGGTGATGAGCAACTACGGGCTGGAGCTCGCCCTGAGGAAGGCCGGGATCGCGCTCGAGCGCGCGCCGGTCGGCGACCGCTATGTTGTCGAGGCGATGCAGCGCGGCGGGTACGCCCTCGGGGGGGAGCAGTCGGGGCACATCGTGTTTTCCGGGCACCAGACGACAGGGGACGGGATCGTCACGGCGCTCCAGGTGCTCGCGGTCATGCAGCGCACGGGCCGTCCGCTCTCGCAGCTGGCGAAGGCGATGACGCGGTATCCGCAAGTCCTGCTCAACGTGCCGACCTCGCGTCGCGTCTCGGTGGATGCCGTGCCCGCGATCAGGAAGGCCGTCGAGGATGCGGAGGCGAAGCTCCGGGGCCGTGGGAGGGTGCTCGTTCGCCCCTCGGGAACGGAGTCCAAGGTGCGTGTCATGGTCGAGGGCAGGGACCGTCGGGAGACGGAGACGATCGCGCGCGGTATCGCGCTGATCGTCACGAAGGAAGTCGGGGAAAAGCCTCCCGCGCTCCCGATCGCCAACGGGGGCAAGCGGGGATCGCGGAGGGGCGCATGATGCGACGAATTCGTCTGGGCGTGAACATCGACCACGTGGCGACGCTGCGCCAGGCGCGACGCGGGCGCGAGCCGGAACCGGTTGCCGCCGCAGCGCTCGCCGAAATCGGGGGCGCGGATCAGATCACGGTTCACCTGCGCGAGGACCGGCGTCACATCCAGGACAGGGACCTGGAGCTGCTTCGAGCCAGCGTCGCGACCTCGATCAACCTTGAGATGGCCGCCGTGCCGGAAATGGTGCGCGTCGCCCAGCGGGTCCGCCCGGAGGTGGCGACGCTGGTCCCGGAGAAGCGCCAGGAGATCACCACGGAGGGCGGGCTGGATGCCGCCGCTCAGGTGCGCTCGATCGCGAAGGTCGCCGCGGCGCTGCGTCGCGCCGGGATCAGGGTGAGCCTCTTCGTCGACCCGGCGGCCGACCAGGTCATCGCCAGCCGTGCGGCCGGGGCCGACGCGATCGAATTCAACACGGGCCGCTATGCCGAGGCCCGAACGCGGGCCGCGGCGCACGCCGAGCTGGAAAAGCTGCGGGCTGCCTCGAGTCTCGCGGTCGAGCAGGGCCTGGCGGTCTTCGCCGGCCACGGGCTGAACTACCACAATATTCTCCCGGTCCGGGAGATCCCGGAGCTCGAGGAAGTCAACATCGGGCACAGCATCGTCTCGCGGGCCCTGTTCGTCGGGCTGGAGCGGGCGGTGCGCGACATGGTGGAACTGCTGAACCGGCCCCTATGACGATTGTCGCCCGGGAATCAGTGGTATTTGAGCCCGTACAGGGCGGAGGGGAGGTCTCCAGCGGCGGAACGCAGTGAGCACGATGGAGGCCCGCAGCGTCTGGACCCCGCAGCCGGCACGGGGATGCAGGGTTCCTCGAAAACGATATTCGCCGTCGACGCGGCGGGGTAACTGAACAGTTTTTAGAATTGGCAGGAAGCAACAGTGGAGGGACGAGCGATGCGCGAAGAAAAAGACGGTGAAACGGTCGGCTACCGCGAGGGCAAGATCCCTGAGGCGACAGTCCAGCGGCTCTCGATCTATCTGCGCTACGTGACGCAGCTGCACCGCGACGGCGTGAAGGTCGTTTCCTCCTACGCGCTCTCCAAGGGCTGCGGAGTCAAGGCTGCCCAGGTGCGCAAGGATTTCGCCTACTTCGGCGAACTCGGCGTCCGCGGCGTCGGGTACTACGTGAGCGATCTCTCCACGGACCTGCAGAAAATCCTCGGCCTCGAGCATGTCTGGGAGGTTGCGCTGATCGGCGCCGGCCATCTCGGATCGGCACTTACCGCCTATCGCGGCTTCGAGGAGTACGGTTTCACGATTTCGGCGATTTTCGACCGCTACCCCGAGGCGCTGCCAGAGGCGCTGCGCGAGCAGCACCCCGTGCACCCGATCGAGCAGTTGAGCGAGGTCGTGAGCCGGCAGAAGATTAAAATTGCCATCGTCGCCGTTCCGGCCGCGGCTGCCCAGGAAGTGGTCGATTCGCTGGTCCAGGCAGGGGTGAAGGCCATTTTGAACTTCGCCCCGGCGCGTCTGGAGGGACCGCCAGGGGTCAAGATCCGCAATGTCGATCTCGCTGTCGATCTCGGCGTTCTTTCCTTCTTCGTAACCGGGAAAAAATAATTGAAGTGCTTTTGAAGCATGATTAATGCAACTAATTGAAAACACAGCATAATAATTATAGAACGCGACGAATTTCTTCGATTGATCGAGATTTTTTGAGATTCATCAAGAAAAACGGCTGAAACTGCCGCTTGCCTGCCAGTAGTTTTAATCCCGACATTTCTCGCTGTCAACACAAGATATTGTGCCCTCATCCGACCCTGCCCCAAGATGTGAGCGTTTTTATGCCTGTCTCAAAGAAAGGGCCGCAGATCGCAACGGGGGGTCTGATCACATGGTGAACGGGAACCAGCCGGGTGTTCAGGACGTGTCGAAGCCTGCCGCGGAGGAGACCACCGATAGCGCGCTGTTCGTGCGCACCTCCGCAGACGGCATGGTGGATTTTTCCCGCGAGCGGATCGTCGAGGCGCTGGTGCGCGAGACGCTCCTCGACCCGGGGACCGCCGGGCTGATCGGCCGCGAGGTCGAGGAGCAGATCCGCGCCTTCCACACCCGCACGCTCACCGCGCCGCTGATCCGCGAGCTCGTCGACGCCAAGCTGCTGGAGCACGGCCTCGAGGGCGCGCGCCGTCTGCACACCCGCCTGGGCATGCCGCTCTACGACGTGGAGCAGCTGCTGCTTTCGCCGAACAAGGAGAACGCGAACATCCCCCACGGCCCCGAGGCGACGAACCTCACGCTCGCGGAGAACATCAAGAAGGAGTACGCGTTGCTGCGGGTCTTCTCCCCGGCGGTTGCCGACGCCCACATGCGCGGGGACCTGCACCTGCACGACCTGGGCTTTGTCGACCGGCCCTACTGCTCGGGGCAGTCGCTGGAGTACGTCAAGAAGTTCGGCCTGAACTTCCCGCACGCGCTTTCGATCGCGAAGCCCGCGCGCCACCCCGAGGTGCTGCTCGCGCACATGGTGAAGTTCTCGGCGGCGCTGCAGAGCCACTTCGCGGGCGCCATCGGCTGGGACGCGGTGAACGTCTTCTTCGCGCCGTTTCTCGTCGGCCTCCCCGACCGCGAGGTGCGCCAGCTGGCCCAGATCCTGATCTACGAGTACTCGCAGCAGGCGGTCGCGCGCGGCGGGCAGGCGATCTTCTCCGACATCAACCTCTACTGGGAGACGCCGAAGCACTTCGAGACGGTGCCGGCCATCGGCCCCGGCGGCCAGTACACCGGCAAGACCTACGCCGACTACCTGCCGGAGGCGCAGCGCTTCGTCAAGGCGCTCTTCGAGGTCTACCTCGGCGGCGACGGCGCCGGCCGGCCGTTCTTCTTCCCCAAGCCGCTCGTGCACATCACGGAGAAGCTGTTCCGGACCCCCGGGCACGAGGAGTTCCTCGATCTGATCTGCACCGTCGCGGCGGAGAAGGGCAACACCTACTTCGTCTTCGACCGCGGCGAGACCGCGAAGATCTCCGAGTGCTGCCGTCTCTCGTTCAAGCTCGAGAAGAGCGACCTGGAGGACGCGCGCGAGCCCTGGCGGATGCGCTACTCGGCGCTGCAGAACGTGACGCTGAACCTGCCGCGCGCGGCCTACGAGGCGGCGGGGGACTCGACGAGGCTCTTCGCGCGCCTGACCGAGCTGATGGAGACGGCGACCCAGGCCCACGTGGAAAAGCGCGCCTTTCTCACGCGGCTGCTCGAGATGGGCGAGCGTGGGCCGCTCGCGCTGCTGACGATGGCCCCCGACGGCCAGCCCTACCTGCGGATGCACCGGGCGACACACCTGCTCGGGATGGTCGGCCTCAACGAACTGGTGCAGGCGCACACCGGCGAGGAGATGCACGAGTCGGACGAGGCGCTGCGCTTCGGGCTGCGCGTCATCGCCCACCTGCAGCTGGTCGGCAAGAAGATCGGCGATCGCCGCGGCATGCGCTTCGTGCTCGAGCAGACGCCGGCGGAGTCGACCGCCTACCGCTTCGCGCGTCTCGACCTGCGCTATCACCCCGGGCCGGCCGGGTACCACGTCAAGGGCGACGCGACGCGCGGCGAGGTCTACTACACGAACTCGACCTATCTCAATGTCCAGGCGCCGATCAACCCGATCGAGCGCGTGAAGCGCGAGGGGTTCTTCCACCCGCTGATCGAGGCCGGATCGCTCTCCCACATCTGGCTTGGGGAGTCGCGGCCTTCCTCGGGGTCCCTCGCGGACTTCGTCGTCAAGACCTTTCGGCAGACGCAGAACGACCAGATCGCGTTCTCGCCGGAGTTCACCAGCTGCAACGCCTGCCAGCGCACCTGCCGCGGCCTGCAGCCGCTCTGCCCGTCCTGCGGTTCGGACGAGGTCGACGGGATCACGAGAATCACCGGTTACTTCACCCGCGTCTCCTCCTGGAACAAGGGCAAGCGCGGGGAGCTGGCGGACCGTTACCGCTCATCGGCGCATTACCAGGCATAGGGATTGAACCAACCCCAACAAGGCAGGCTGCTCAAAAGGGTCCAGATGCAAGGCGTAACGCCGCAGATGGGCCCTTTTCAACGGACTGCCGGGAGGACGGAATGA
Source organism: uncultured bacterium (assembly GCA_964513745.1). GTDB lineage: Bacteria > JAUVQV01 > JAUVQV01 > JAUVQV01 > DATDCY01 > DATDCY01. The sequence continues at coordinate 6,356 of CAZEOK010000020.1, read as the reverse complement.
AGCTGTTCACGAAGCCGGGCTGCGAGAAATGCGATTGGGTCAAGGCCAACATGCCCGAGGGCGTCACGGTGGCCACCCACGACATCCTGACCGCGGAGGGGCTCGCGGAGCTCGCGTTCCACGAGCTGGTGTCGACGGCGGAGAAACAGCTGCCGATCCTGCGGCTGCGCGACGGCTCGATCGTCACCGGGGCGATCCAGATCCGCAAGGAGCTGGCGGCGACCTGCTAGTCCGCGGCCGACCATGGAACAACCGTCCCCGCGCCACCCCTTCGCCCAGCGCGTGATCGAGGACGGCGATTTCGGAATCAAAGGCTTTCTCGAGACCTCGTTCCTCGACTGGCCGGGGCGCCTGGCTGCGGTTCTCTTCCTCGGCGGTTGCAATTTCCGCTGTCCGTTCTGCCACAACGCGGAACTGGTGCTCGCGCCGCACCTCGTGCCCTCGATCCCGCTCGCCGGCGTGCTCGGGCGCCTGCGCTCGCTGCGCGGCTGGGTCGACGGCATCGTCGTCAGCGGCGGCGAGCCGACCCTCTCGCCGCGGCTCACCGAGCTGCTCGGCCGGCTCCGCGCCGAGGGCTTCGAGATCAAGCTCGACACGAACGGCAGTTGCCCCGACGTGCTTGCCAGGCTCTTCTTCCGGCGGCTCGTCCAGGCTGTCGACATGGACATCAAGGCACCGCTGGAAGCGGCGGCGTACGCGACCGTCGCCGGCGTTCCCGTGCGCGTCGAGCTGATACGTGCGAGCATCGACCTGATCCATCTCTCCGGGCTGCCGCACCGCTTCCGCACAACCTATGTGCCGGGAATGCACGATCCCGCCTCGGTCGGACGCCTGCGAGCGGCGGTCCCGCCGGACTCGCCGTTTATTCTGCAGGGTTTCAACCCGCGCCGGGTTCTCGATCCGGCGCTGCGGTGCGTTGCGGCGCCTGATCCCGAGGATCTGCTGATGATTCAGGCCGCCGCCGGCGGCCGTCGAGCCAGTCAGGCGTACCCCTGAACCCACCCTGCCGTGATGCGCAGCCGGGTCAACGCGCGCCGGGCGGCGATCGCCTCCTCGCGCCAGAGGCGACGCCCGTACACGGCGTGGCCGACAGCGCGGTGCGCGGGGAAGTACTGATACATCAGGCTCACCGGAACCCGCGGGTCGATGCTCCGCAGCGCTGCGAGGACGGCGCGGGTGTCCTCGAGGCCGCCGGGCAGGACGAGGTGGCGGACGAGCACGCCGCGCCTGGCCAGCCCGTCGCGCCCGACCCGCAGTGGGCCGACCTGGCGCACCATTTCTGCGACGGCGCTGCGGTTTGCGACGCGGTAACGCGGGGCGCGGCTCAAAGCCCACGCGCGGCGGCCGCTGGCGTACTTCATGTCGGGGAGATAGACGTCGACGACACCTTCGAGCAGCCGCAGCACCGGAACCGACTCGTAGCCGCCGCAGTTCCAGACGACGGGCAGGACGAGGCCGGAGCGCCGCGCGAGGAGGAGCGCCTCGAGGATCTGCGGTACCCACGGCGTCGGGGTGACGAAATTGATGTTGTGGACGCCCCGGCGCGCGAGGCCGAGAAGTCCCTGCGCGAGCCCGTCCGGGGTCATATCCCGGCCGATCCCGAGGCGGCTGATCGGATAATTCTGGCAGAAGCGACAGGCGAGGTTGCAGCCCGAGAGAAAGACGTTGCCAGAGCCGCGCGTGCCGGAGATTGGCGGCTCTTCGCCGCAGTGCAGCGCGAAGGACGCGACGCGGGGCGCGAGGCCGGCGCCGCAGAAGCCCCGCTCGCCGCGGGTGCGGTCGACGCCGCAGGCGCGTGGGCAGAGGGTGCATCTGGACAGATGCGCTCGCGCGTTGCGGACGGCGCGCTCGAGGACTGGAGAACTCCCCTCCGCGCCACCCCTTCGCCCAGCGGGTGTCCCGGAGCGCCGTGGTGCTGCGTTGCGTGGAGCTTTTCCCATGATGATCGCAGTCTGGCGAGTGCACTTGATAAATGCAACGGTCAGGGGATACTCTCGTGCGAATCTGGTGCGCCGCCGCGGTGGGGGCGCTTGGCGTGATCGCTCACCGGAGACCGGGATGATGGAGGCATTGCCATTCGTGACGCCGCTGCTCCTGGCGGCTGTTCTGGTCCTGGTGGTCCTGGCCCTGAAAAAGCTCTCCCGCCACGACTCGGCCGGTCTGGCCGACCGGCTGGATGCGCTCGAGACGTCGCTGGAGCGGACGGAACGCGCCGTGCGGGAGGAGCTCTCGCGCGGCAGGGAGGAGACGGGCAAGTCGGCGCGGGAGCAGCGCCAGGAGCTTGCGGCGGCTTTCACGTCGTTCGGGGACGCGGTCGGCCAACGCATGAACGACGTCGGCCGCCTCCAGCAGACCCAGCTGGACGCGTATTCCGGGCAGCTCTCGGACTTCGCCAAGGCGAGCGGCGAGCGTCTCGACGCGGTGCGCGCCGAGTCGGCGAACAGCGCGAAGCTGCTGCGCGAGGAGGTCGTGGCGACGCTCAATGGCATCGCCGAGACCATGGCCAGGACGATGGGCGAGCTTGCAAACGCCCAGAAGGCGCAGCTCGAGGCCATGGCTTCCCAGCTCGGGAAGCTCGCGGAGTCCAACGAGAAGAAGCTGGAGGCGGTTAGGGGGACCGTCGAGGCGCGGCTCCAGAGCCTGCAGGGTGACAACGCGGCGCGGCTCGAGCAGATGCGCGCGACCGTCGAGGAGAAGCTGCAGGGGACGCTCGACAAACGGCTGGGCGAGTCCTTCCGGCAGGTCAGCGAGCGGCTCGAGCAGGTCTACAAGGGGCTGGGCGAGATGCAGGCGCTGGCGTCCGGCGTCGGGGACCTCAAGAAGGTGCTTTCGAACGTCAAGACGCGCGGGACCTGGGGGGAGGTGCAGCTCGGGGCGATGCTCGAGCAGGTGCTGAACCCCGAGCAGTACGCGGCGAATGTCGTGACCCGTACCGGCGGCGGCCCGGTCGAGTTCGCCGTCAGGTTGCCCGGGCGCGGTGACGACCCGACGGAGGTCGTCTGGCTCCCCGTCGACGCCAAGTTCCCGATCGAGGACTACCAGCGCCTCGTCGAGGCCCAGGAGCGCGCCGACTCCGATGCCGCCGAGGCCGCGTCCCGGCAGCTCGAGGCTCGGGTCAGGGGCTGCGCCCGGGACATCAGCGAGAAGTACCTCAACCCGCCGGCCACGACCGACTTCGGGATCCTCTTCCTGCCGACCGAGGGTCTTTTCGCCGAGGTCGTCCGGCGCCCCGGCCTGGCCGACGCGCTCCAGCGGGATTGGCGCGTCATGGTCGCCGGCCCGACGACGCTGTGGTCGCTGCTCAACAGCCTGCAGATGGGCTTCCGGACCCTCGCGATCCAGAAGCGCTCCAGCGAGGTCTGGCAACTCCTGGCCGCCGTCAAGGCCGAGTGGAGCAAGTACGGCGAGGTGCTCGACAAGGTGCACAAGAAGCTCCACGAGGCGGCCGCGACGATCGAGAAAGCCCAGGTCCGGTCGCGGGCGATCGGGAGGAAGCTGCGAGATGTGGAGGAGCTGCCGGCCGGCGACGCCGGGGCGGCGCTGAGGCTCGAGGCGGCGGAACTCGACGCCGGGGAAGAGGAGGACGCACCCGAGGAGTGAGGCGGCCGCTCAGGCCCAGACCCCCGCCACCGCCGCACCGCAGTCCGGACAGCGGCCGTCGCGCAGTCGGTTCTCCCGCACCGCGAAGCCGATCCTCGTGATCACGGGCCGTTTGCAGGCCGGGCAGGCGGTCTCCTCGCCCTCGCCCGGGATGTTGCCTTCGTAGACGAAATGCAGCCCCGCCTCCAGCCCGATCCGCCGCGCGCGGCGCAGCGTCTGCGGCGGCGTGCGCGGGCGCTCGGTCAGCAGGTAGGTCGGGTGGAATGCGGAGACGTGCCACGGGACGTCCCGACCGAGCGCTTCGGCGACGAACCGCGCGCAACCGCCGAGATCCTCGTCCGAATCGTTCTCGCCGGGGATCACGAGCGTCGTCACTTCGATCCAGATACCCAGCTCACGGTAGAGCTTCAGCGCGTCCAGCACCGGTTGCAGCCGGGCGCCGCAAACCCGCTTGTAAAAGGCGTCCGAGAACGACTTGAGATCGACGTTCGCCGCGTCCAGGTACGGGGCGATCGCCCGCAGCGGCGCGGCGGCGGTGTACCCGTTCGTCACGAAGACGTTTTTGAGCCCGGCCTGTTTCGCGAGCACCGCGGTGTCGAAGGCGTACTCGAAGAAGACCGTCGGCTCGGTGTAGGTGTAGGAGATGCTCGCGCACCCGGCGGCGAGCGCGCCGCGCACCACCTCTTCGGGCGGGAGCGGCCGCCCGCTGATCCGGCCGGCGTCGCGCGGCATCTGCGAGATGTCCGCGTTCTGGCAGTGGCGGCAGCGGAAGTTGCACCCCGCCGTCGCGATCGAGAAGCTGCGGCTCCCGGGGAGGAAATGAAACAGCGGCTTCTTCTCGATCGGGTCGACGTTTTCGGCTACCGTCAGCGCGTAGACCAGCGAGAAGAGCGTGCCGCCGTCGTTGCGACGCACGCCGCAGGTGCCGACCTCCCCGGCTTTGATGCGGCAGTGCTGCGCGCAT
>CAZEOK010000020.1:0-1782 GCA_964513745.1 uncultured bacterium | reverse complement strand
CGATGCCCTCGGCGGCCTTGGTGTAAAACGACGCTTCCTTCATCGCCTTGGCCCTCCTGCAAGTGGTGTGGGACTCGGTGCCTTCACCGTTTTCCGTGCGCGAGACGGCGGGGGCATTCCTTCGGTCGTGCGTCTGCGCCGCCTACCCGGCCTGGTGCCCGGGACTCGCAGTCTCGTGACTCGCCCTGCGGGCTCAAACAACGAGCCTGCGTCCCTATGGGACCGCCCCGGGCGCCATGCCGGGCTTAACGGCGGCTCCGCGCATCTTCCCTCAGGAATGCCCCGGCCGTCTCGCTGATGCTCAGGCATTCCCCGGGGCCAAGAAAAGCCTGCGCCCGGCGGAGGGGTGGCGCGGAGGTCCGCAGCGACAGGACCCCGCAGCCTGCACGGGAACGCCCGTTTTCTCGAGGCAGGTATCCGAAGCCTTGACGCCAAAGGTTGCCTCAGCGGAAAAGCGCAGCGATTTGCTCCTTGTAGCGTTCCGCGATCACGTTGCGGCGCATCTTCATCGTCTGCGTCAGCTCCTCGCCGACCGCGAACTCGCGCTCCAGCAGCACGAAGCGCGGGATCCGCTCGTAGTACTTGAAGCCGCGCTCGACCGTCAGCAGCCGGTGCAACTCCGCCTTGACGAGATCTCGCACGTCCTCGCGGGCGCAGATCTGCCCGGCCGTGAGTTCGCCTGCCGCCCCGCGCGCCGAGAGGTGCTCGCGCACCGCCTCGAAGTTCGGCACGACCAGCGCCCCGATGTGCTTCTTGTCCTGCCCGACCACCATCACCTGCGCCAGATAGACGCTCTCCTTGAGGGCCTCCTCGATGGGCGTCGGTTCGATGTTCTCCCCCCCGAGCAGCACGATCGTCTCTTTCGCCCGGCCGGTCAGTGAGAGCTCGCCGCGGACCGTCATGCGGCCGAGGTCGCCGGTGTTGAACCAGCCGTCGGTCGAGATCACCTTGGCGGTCTCCTCCGGGCGCTTGTGGTAGCCGAGCATGACCTGTGCGCCGCGGCAGAGCACGATCCCCTTCTCGCCTTGCGGCAGATCCCGGCCCCGCTCGTCGACGATCCGGATCTCGGTCCCGGGGATCGGCAGGCCCACCGTTCCGAGCACCAGCCGGTCGAACGTCCGTGCTGCGAGCACCGGCGAAGTCTCGGTCAGACCATACCCCTCCAGGAGCGTGATGCCGACGGCGGCGAAAAACTCGTCGACGTAGGGTGGCAGCGCCCCGCCGCCGGAGACCGCCGCGCGCAGCCGCCCCCCGGTGCGCGCGCGGATAGCGGCGAACTTCTTCTGCGCGAAGGCGTAGACCGGGGCCAGCAGCAGCACCGTCGCCGCCGCGCGCAGCAGCGCCAGCGCGCGCGCCGCCGGGGAGGGTTTTCGGTACAGCGTGTCGCGACCCTCCAGCACCTTGCGGGCGAAGACGACACGCTTGCTGACGGCCAGCAAGAGCCGGAAGACTCGCTGCCTGGTCGCCGGTTCCTTCGCGATGTTCGCGACGACCCGCCCGTGGATCCCCTCCCAGACGCGCGGCACGCTCGCCATGAAGGTCGGTCGCTCGCGCGCCATGTCGGCGCCGAGGGTGCGGATGCCGCTGTAGAACTGGCAGGCGCCGGCGGCGATCGCGACATACTCCACCATGCGCTCGAAGATGTGCCAGGGCGGCAGGATCGAGATGAACAGGTCTTCGGCGCCAATGCCGAGCAGGTCGGGGAGTACCGCGATGTTCTGCATCAGATTGCGGTGGGCGAGCATCACACCCTTGGGCTCGCCGGTGGTACCCGAGGTGTAG
>CAZEOK010000019.1:30531-34638 GCA_964513745.1 uncultured bacterium | reverse complement strand
GGCAACTGGATCATGGTCTACTTCAAGTTCATCAAGCCGATGCAGGAAATGGACGAGTAGGCACATCCGAGTCACACGGTCGGCCCGGGAGGCGCCCGCAGAAGCGAGCGCTCCCGGGCCGCGTCGTTTCATGGACCTGCTACCATTCGCCGCATGCCAGAGACCCCACTGAGCGCACCGGCGCCGGGAAACCCGCCGGCCGGCACGGTGATCGTCCTCGGGGCCGGTTTCGCGGGCCTCGCCGCAGCACACGCCCTTGTCGCCGCAGGCCAGGAGACACTCGTCCTCGAGGCGGGCCCGGTCGTCGGCGGGCTCTCGCGGACCGAGACGTTCGGCGAGTTCCGCTTCGATCTCGGCGGGCACCGCTTCTTTACGCACGACGGGGAGATAGCGAGCCTCGTCGGGCGCCTCATGGGCACCGAACTCATCGACGTGTCGCGCTCCAGCAAAATCCTGCTGCGGGGCCGCTACGTCGACTACCCGCTACGACCGCTCAACGCTCTGGGCGCCCTCGGTCCCGTGACCAGCGCGCGCGTCCTCGCCGACTGGGGTACCGAGCAGGTCCGGGCACTGGGGAGGGCACGGCCCGACGTCTCGCTCGAGGACTGGGTGGTGCGCCGCTTCGGCCGCATGCTCTTTACGATTTATTTCAAGGAATACAGCGAGAAGGTCTGGGGGCTGCCCTGCGACCGCATCAGCGTCGGCTGGGTGGCAAAGAGGATCGAGGGCCTCTCGCTCGGCAGGGCCGTCCGCGACGCTTTCACGCGCGAGCACCGGGCCTCCGTGGCGAGCCTCGTCGATCGTTTTGCGTACCCGAGGCTGGGCATCGGCCGCATCGGCGAACGCTTTGCCGAGGAGCTCCCCCCGCGCGGACGTGTCATCCGGGATGCGCGGGTGACCCGCGTGCGCCACGAGGCGGGTTGCGTCCGCGAAGTGTGCGTCGCGACCCCCGCGGGCGAGCGGGCCTTTGCCGCCGACGCCGTCATCTCGACAATACCGCTGCCGTCGCTGGCGCGGCTGCTCGACCCCGCGCCCGCGCCCGCCGTTCTGCAGGCGGCATCCTTGCTCGGCTACCGCGACCTGATCCTTGCGGCCGTTGCCGTCGACCGCCCCTTCGTCACGGATCAGACCTGGATCTACCTTCCCGACCGCTCGATCCCCTTCGGCCGCATCCACGAGCCGAAAAACTGGTCGGGTGCGATGGCGCCGCCGGAGCGCTCCCTCGTCGTGGCAGAGTATTTCTGCTTCCGCGGCGATGCGATCTGGGAGTCCTCCGACGAGTATCTTGCCGACCTCACCGCCTCCGGGCTCGAGCGGCTCGGCTATCTCCGGCGCGCCGAGGTCATCGGCACGCGCATCGTGCGTGTGCCCGCCGCCTACCCGCTCTTCGAGGTCGGCTACGAGAGGCACGCAGCCGCGGTGCGCGCGGGGCTCGCGGTCATCGGCAACCTGTTCGTGGCTGGACGCAGCGGCTGTTTCGCGTATCAGAACATGGACCACGCCATCCGCTCGGGGATCGACACGGCGCAATGCCTGCTGCGGGGGGGAACGACGCGGTGAAGTGCGCTCTGGTCATTCCAGCCTGGTCGCCGTCCGAAATCTTCCCGAGCCGCACCGCGGCCTCCCAGATCAACTACTGGCAGCCCCTCGGCACGCTCTACGTCGCCGCGAGCCTGCGCGAGGCCGGCCACGAGGTGCGCTTCTACAACGGCGCCTTCCGGGGGCGCGAGGAGATCCTGCACGAGCTCGCGGACTTCGCGCCCCGGATCGTCGGCCTGTACTCCACCGCCTTCGGCTGGAACAAGGCGCGCCAGGCGGCGGGCGACGTGAGACGGATCCTGCCGGGCGCCTTCATTGTCGTCGGTGGGCCCTACCCCGTCTACGCCGGCGCGCAGTGCCTGCGCGAGGCCCCCGATCTCGACGCCGTGGTCCTCGGCGAAGGCGAGGACGCGATGGTCGAGCTGGCAGCGCGCCTTGAGCATGCAGCAGACCTCGACGGTCTGCCGGGGATCGCCTTCCGTCGCGGCAGGGAGATCGTCGAGAACCAGCCGCGCCCGCTGGTCCTCGACCTCGACCGCCTGCCCTTCCCCGCGCGCGACCTGCTCGGCGACCGCGAGGTCTACGTCCCGCCGCCGGCCACCTATCGGCGCACCCCGGTCGCGGTGATGATCACCTCGCGCGGCTGCAACCGCCGCTGCATCTTCTGCTTCCAGCTCGACCATGGGCGCCGGCAGGGAATCCGCTACCGCAGCGTCGACAACGTGCTCGCCGAGATCCGTCACCTGGTGGCTGCCGGGTATCGCGAGATCAAGTTCCTCGACGACACCCTCGCCGCCGACCGCGGGCGGGCCCTCGAGATCGCGCGCCGGATCAAAGCCGAGCGCCTCGACGTCGCCTGGTTCGCCTCCGCGTGCGTGCACCAGGTCGACCGCGAGCTGCTCGAGGCATTTCGCGCAGCCGGCTGCTGGGCAATCCTCTTCGGCGCCGAGAGCGGTGTGCAGAAGAGCCTCGACGCGCTGCGCAAGGGGATCACGCTCGATCAGACGCGCCGCGCCGTGCGGGCGGCCAAGGCGGCCGGGCTGCGCGTGCACACCCCGTTCATCCTCGGCATCCCCGGGGAAACCTACGCGGAGGGGCTCGAGACGATCCGTTTCGCCTGCGAGCTGGGGCCCGACATCGCCAGCTTCCACGCGCTCACGCCGTTCCCCGGTTCCGAGCTCTGGGAGCGGCGCGCCGAGCTGGGGACGGTGTCCGATGATCTGTCCTCATACACCTACCAGGGCGCCGCCTTCGTGCCGCACACGATGACGCGGGAGGAGATCCAGCAACTGCGTCAGCTGGCCTACCGCGCGTTCTACTCGCGACCGGGTTATCTGCTGCGTCGCGCGCTCGGCATCCGCTCGTTCCACGAGCTGACCGCCGCGTGGCGCGGTGCCCGCAGCCTGCTCTGGCTCTGGGCGAAGCATGGGGCCTTCAAGAGTGATAAAACGGGGCCGTGGGGGCCGGACGCCTGACATTGTGCAAGGAGCGATCACCTTAAATAAGCGACCTTCATTCTCGTTCGGACTTTGGAGTCCTGGCGCGACGGAGACTCCCCTCCGCGCCACCCCTGCGCCCAGCTCGTCCACAAGAAATACCAGTTCATCGCGGCAACCGTCATTGGGAACGAGGCGGTTGGGGCGTCAATGGGGGAGATGGCGCGAAGACGCCGATCAGCCCGGAGGGCTGCCCGGGGCGGTCCCGCAGGGACGCCCCCGCCGCCTCGCCCACGCGGAGCAGTTCCCTTACGATGACCATCACATGCGCGGGGGGGGGAGCCAGACGTAGACGTGCGTCCGGTAGCGGAAGACCGCGTCCCGGGCGAATACTGCGTCGGGGATGCGGCCGGCGACCTGCGATGCCAGCGATTCCGGGGGCACCGCGTCGGGGTCGCCGGTGATCAGAACCTGCGCCACTCCCGATGGCGCCGCCTCACCGTCACGATACCAGTCGGGCAATGGCTGTTCCCAGGTGAACCGGAACGACGAGGTGCGCAGCTCGTCCTCGGGCGGGCGGGCGGGCGGCGGTTCGCGCACGAGGATTCGCGCCGCCGAGTGGTAATCGAGCAGCGGGACCGCGATCTCCGGATTGATCGCGACCCCCGGTGCCGGCTGCGTCGTCACCTCGGCTGTCCCAACCCCACGCTCGTCGAGAAAGCGCCCCGCCGCCATCAGGTTCGAGGTATTCACCCACGCGAGAAAAGGTCGATAGACGGCAAAGACCATGACCAGCGAGAAACCAACTGCTGACAGCGCGGCGAACCGGCGCGCGCGCGCCGGAAGGCTCTCGAGGCCATGCGCCGCCAACAGCGCGATCATTGGGAACGCCGGGAGCAGGTAGCGTGTGCGCCTGGCCCCGAGTGCGAAGAGAACCAGCGGCAGCGCTGCCGCCACCAGCACCCGCCCGTCGCGCCGCCGCAAACCCTGCCACAGGGCGGCGAGCGCGGCGGCAGCCAGCAGCGGGTGTGTCTGGAAGCTCAAGGACGCCGGGTAGCTCTCGACCCAGCGGCGCAGCCCCTCCACCTGACAGCCGGCGAGCAACGCGAGTTGCAGCTCGACCAGCCCCGGT
>CAZEOK010000019.1:29832-30521 GCA_964513745.1 uncultured bacterium | reverse complement strand
TACATCGCGCCCAGTTTCTTCGTCACTTTGAAAAGCCCCTCCCACTGAAAGCCGGAGAGCAACGCGAGTTGATGCTTGACCAGTTCCGGTTTTGCGAGGACAAAGAGCGCCGGAGCCAGCGCGCCCAGGGCAACCGCGCCGATCCCGCGCGCAATCGGGAGCCACCGGCCGCGGAACGATTCGAGGAGAAGAATGCCACCGGTGGCCGCGCCGAGAAGCACCCAGGTCGAGTACTTGGCGAGGAGTGCGGCGGCCAGGGCGAGACCGGTCACAACGATCCGGAGCGACCCGCCGCGACCGAGCGTTTCGAGAAGTCCCCAGAGCGCGGCGGTGACCGCGGCCATGGCCAGCACGTCAGCCATCAACAACGGCACCTGCACGAGCAGACAGGGGACCGCAAGAAGCAGCAGGGCACCCCGCGCGCCGATCGGTGCGCTCCAGAGCAGGCGACCGATGCGCGCAGTCGCGAAGGCCGTGATGGCGAACAGTCCGGCCGTGAAGATCTGCTGCGGCAGCCGGTGCTCATCCTGGCGACGGCCGTCAGCCTGCTGTACGGCTTCGCCCTCTCGAGCGACCTGTCCATACTGGTGCTGGCGGTGGCGCTTGGCGGCGTGGTGCTGGGCTCGCTGGACTATATCGCCTCGGGGCAGGCCGACAGGGTCGCCGCCAGCAAGGAGCTCAAGACGAAG
>CAZEOK010000019.1:0-29822 GCA_964513745.1 uncultured bacterium | reverse complement strand
AACAGTCCGGCCGTGAAGATCTGCTGCGGCAGCCGGTGCTCGCCGAAGATCATGAAAATCGTCCCGTACAGAAACGCGGGAAACGGCAGATCGGTCCAGGCCGGAAGCGCACCACCCCAGTCGCGGGAGAATGCGTCAAGCCCGTAGAGTTCGAGGTGCTTGGCCTGGACAAAATACCGGGAAGCGTCGACCACCACCTCGGGCTCCCCGGTCAAACCGCTGCCCGCGGCAAACACGGCCGCCACGCTTGCTGCGAGACGCCACCGCTCGGGAAACTCGTAACGTGAGAGGACAGCCGCGGCGGCCGTCACGGCAAGGTGCAGCACCCAGAGCCCGACAAGATCGCGGCCCTCGAGCACCCAGTCCCAGGAGGTCAGGCTGTTGTCGTCGAGGTGACGCAACGCGGCGAGAAGGGGAAACAACGCCGCCGCGGCGACAAGCAGCGGGATCAGTGATCCGCCCTCACCCGTGCTTCGCTCAGCCTCCGGAATTGGCAGAACCATGATCGCGGCAGCCTACCACAGACGCATAATAAAACGCGGCAACACCGCGGATCGCCCGTCTCCGGCAGTCGTTACAAAACGATTACTTTGTCGGACTCGGCGGCCATGATCACATTCTCGAGCTGGCTGCCCGACGCGATCGCCTCGGGCAGCGCGGCCGGCCGGCCGCCGTAGCGCAGCGCACTGTGATCGCAGTAATTCATTTTTACGCCCGGCAGCGCGCTGAGCGACGAGAACTGTTCGTCGCCCAGGAGTTTTGTCCCCTCATCAGTGGCGAAGATTGCCACCGTGTGCCCCTTGCGCAGCGCCGCACCGGTTATGCCGCGGATCTGGTCGAGGTTCCGGTCGGTGGTTACCAGAATGCCGAACTTCACCGACACCTTCCCGCGCCTACCAGGAGATGACTCTGTCGGCCGCCGCGATCGCGTCGACGACCAGGTCGTAATTCACTTTGCCCCGCAGGTCGATCACCTCGACCGCGTGCTCCCGCGCCAGTTCGCGTTGTAGCTCGGCACCGGCTCCCTCGAGGTCGCGCGTCAGCAGGTAGAGTATTTTCATCGCAGCTTCCTGGTGCACGGCCGTTCGATAGGGCAGGATGTGGTCGCAAAGGACGACGTAGGGTCTTGAGGTAGAGCGCGTGCTCCGGCGTCGATGCCAAAGCATGGTCGAGCACGAAAACCTCCACCTCGTTATCGCCGAGCGTCAAACCGACAGCGACACGCAGGGCCTCCCCCTGGCGTTCCCGAACGAGCACTGCGATTCTCTTCGCCATCCCGGCCTCCGCCGCCAGCAGTATCGCTTATTTCTCCAACCGGCGCGAGGGGGTGGCGCGCAAACTAGATGCTGATGGAAAACGGGACGTAGCCGCCGAGCAACAGTTCTCCGAGATAGGAGCTGGACTGGATCTGGGCACCCTCGATGAGATCCTCCTGCTTCACGCCGGGCATGAAGGCGTGGCAGACGTAGAACTTGATGCCGATCTCGATCGCCATCTCGATCAACTCGCCGACGTTCGTCATGGCGCCCTCGAGTTCCATCGAGATCGTGGAAGCTACGCCCTTCTTCGCGAGCTGGGTGCCCTCGCCGAGAAGAAAAACGGCGATTTCCGCGTCGTCGTCGTAAGCTTTCATGTTCGACGAAATCTTGAGGATGCCGATGGCCTCCAGGGGGCTCGATGTCGCATGGGAGATCGTGAACAGGAATTTTTTCGCCATGGCTTCCCTCCTTGGTTTCGCGGTTATGGATTGTTTTTTGCTTTGATTCTCACGGCGCCATTTGGTTTCAGGCCGGCGGACCCACGTCACGGAGCCGCGCCCGCGGCCTCTGCAGGTCCCTGCTGGTTGACAACCATCCCCCCATGCGCTACCTAGGCAGCGCGATGAATACGATTGCGGCGCGCGGACTGCAAACCGGAACGGCAATTGTCGTCGCGACACTGCTGCTGCTCGTTGCGGTGTTGAGCGCGCAGGCGGCGGTCGTCGCCGAGGGAGTCTACACGATCAGTGCCCCCGAACGGCGCGCGATCCCCTTCCGGATGGTCCTCACGCCCACCGGTGCGCGGATCACGCCTGCGCAGGGCGAAACGATGATCTTCTCCTACGAAAAAAAATCGGCGCTCATCGTCGACGCCGCCAGCCGCAGCTATTTCCTGCTCCCCCTCGAGTTCGTCCCGACGCTCCTCGCCGCAGGTCTCGGCTACGACCCGCGCGGTCTTGGGGCGGCCGCCACCGGGGCGTCGCGGAAACTTCTCGGGACCTTCTGCGGGGAAGTTGTCGTCAGCGGCAAGACACCGCGCCTCTCGCTGCGCTCCTGCCGCGCTACCGACCCGGTCTGGAGCCGCGACTACGCCCTTCTCGAGGGCGCTCTCGGCCTGCCCTGGGCTGCGGCAGCCCCGCCACCGGTCTTCGTCGGCCTCCCCTTGTCGGGGTCGCTCGAGATCGAGGGAGCGCGGCCGTATCGCGCGTCGTGGGAAATCACGAAAATCTCACGCGACGAGAGCATCGGCGAGGGCTTCTCCGTTCCGCAGGGCTACCGCATGGACCTTGAGAGACTCCTCAGCCTGCAGGACGGCCGTCGCTGACAGGCTGCTGGAAAAGGCCCATCTGCGGCGTGGCGCCTTGAAAATGCCCCACCGGGCTGGTAATGTGCGCGAATTCGAGACGGGGTTGACCGCGCAGACCCTCTGCCGAAACCAGCGTGAGCACGCGCGGCCCGGGCCGCGGGCAATGATCGATCGGCGGCCCCGAGCCAAGGGGCCGCCCGAACGGAGGAGCACCATGTACGAAACGTCGGACATCCGCAAGAACCTGAAGGTCGTCATCGACGGCGCGCCCTGGGTCGTCATCGATTTCCAGCACGTCAAGCCGGGCAAGGGCAACGCGTTCACGCGCACCCGCCTCAAGAACATGATCACCGGCAACGTCCTGGACCGGACGTACAAGACGGGCGAGCGGCTCGAGCCGGCCGCGCTCGAGGAGCACGACATGCAGTTCCTCTACAAGGAGGGGGACCGCTTCCACTTCATGAACAACGCGACGTACGAGCAGGTCGAACTCGACGAGGACCACGTCGGGGACGCGGCCAACTGGATCACCGAGAACCTTTCGGTCAAGATCCTCTATTTCCGCGATCAGCCGATCGGCGTCACGCCGCCGAACTTCGTCGAACTCGAGGTGATCGAGTCCGACCCCGGCCTCAAAGGTGACACCGCCACCGGCGCCACGAAACCCGCGAAGCTCTCGACGGGCGCGTCGATCATGGTGCCGCTGTTCGTCAAGCAGGGCGACTGGCTGCAGATCGACACCCGCACCGGCGAGTACCTTCGGCGCGTCACGCGGTGAAGCCGCCGGAGGGCTTCGCGGCCCTCCCGTTCGCCGAGCGACTGCGACTGCGAGACCTGGTGGTTCGCAGCCTGCGCGGCTGGTTTCACAGCCGCGGCTACATCGAGGTCGAAACGCAACAGCGCGTCCGCTGCCCGGGGATCGATGTCCACCTCGACGCCCTCCCCGCGGGCGACGGCCTGTACCTGGCCACATCACCTGAGCTGGAGATGAAAAAACTCCTCGCCGCCGGCTGCCGCCGCATCGTGCAGATCGCGCGCGCCTTCCGCGCCGGCGAACGCGGTGAGCGCCATCACGCCGAATTCGCCTTGCTGGAATGGTACACCGTGGGCGAGGACTATCGCGACCTCATGGCGCAGACCGAGGGACTGGTCGCCGCGGCTGCCGCCGTGCTCGAGCGCGAGGGCGTCGCAACCCGCCTGACCGCCTGGCCGCGGCCGTTCGCCCGCCTCGGCATCGACGAGGTCTTCGAGCGCTGGGCCGGCTGGCGCCCCTCGCGGGCCTTCGACGAGGAGCTGTTTTTCGAGGATTTCGTGACGAAGATCGACCCGCGCCTCGAGTCGCTCGGCGCGGTGTTCCTCGTCGATTGGCCGGCGCCCGCCGGCGCGCTGGCGCGTCGCTCCGCCGCTGACCCGGCCATCTGCGAGCGCGTCGAGTTGGTGCTCGACGGGGTGGAGATCTGCAATGGGTTCTCCGAGCTTACCGATCCCCGCGAGCAGCAGGAGCGGTTCGAGCGCGACAACGCCGCGCGGGCGCTGCGCGGGAAAACGCCGTATCCGCCCGATCAGCGCTTCCTCGATGCTCTGACCTGCGGCATTCCCGACTGTGCCGGCAACGCTCTCGGCATCGATCGCCTGCTGATGGCGCTCACGGGCTGCAGGCGCCTGGCTGACGTCACGCTGCTGGCAGAGGCCTGACGCGGCGGCCTCAGCCGCGGCCGCAGAACCGGAAATTCAAGCGAGGCGGATCGGCTGGAGCGAAGGGGTGGCGCGGAGGGGAGGTTGGCACGATCGCGCCGGGGAGGTATGATTGCGGCAATCTCGAGAAGATGGAGGAGAAAGCGATGGGATTTCTGGACAAGGTGGCGGAGTTCTTCAAGGAGGACGACTCCTGGATGCACAAGGAGCCACGGCAGTTCCAGGGAAAAACCTTCACGGCCTGGGATGAGAAAGCCGACGAGCGCGCCGCATGGCCCAATGCGCCCTGCGCCAAGTGCACGGGGATCGGTTTGAAGAAAGAACTCTACTGGAATCGCGAGACCGACACCTGGTACCACCCGGACTGCATGACCGAGTAGCCGCCCCCCTGCGCGAGATCGCCGAGACCCTCAGCAAGGGTCCCGTGCGCGTCACGCTCCGCGGCGCCGTCGTCTCCGCCCGCCCCTGCATCGCAGCCGCACTCCACCGCGCCCTCGCCGCGCCGGTGCTCGTAGTCACCGCAGGCAACCGGGAGGCGGAGCGCTTTTGCAGCGAGGCCTCCTTCTGGCTGCCGCGCGCCCAGCGCGCCCTGCTTTTTCCGTCGCGGGAGGTCCTTCCCTTCGAGCCGCTCTCGCCCGAGCCGGCGATCGCCGCCGAGCGCATCGCGACGCTCGCGACGCTGGCCGGCGGGAACAGCAGACCGCTGGTCGTCGCGCCGCTCGAGGCCGTCCTGCAGTTCCTGATCCCCCGGGGCAAATTGCTGCAGGCACGACTGGACGTGCGCCGTGGCGGCGCCCTCGAATGGGACCGCTTCCGGCGCCACCTGATGCAGTGGGGCTACCGGCCAACCGCACGAGTGGCCGAACCGGGGGAGTTCTCCCAGCGCGGCGGGATCATCGATCTTTTCCCGCCGACCATGCCCGCGCCGGTGCGCATCGAGCTGTCGGGCGACGACATCGACTCGATCCACGCCTTCGACCAGGAAACCCAGCGCAATACCGGCGTGCTCGAGAAGGTCGCGGTCCTGCCGGCGCGCGAGATCTTCCTCGACGGCGGCGTTCTCGGCGCCCTGAAAAAGCACCTCGTCGCTCCCGAGGGCGGTCCGGCCGGCGGCGAGTCCTGGCTCGCGCAGCAGGCAGCGGCGCATCCCGGCCTCGAGCACTACGGCGCCGCGTTGCTGCACTCCCGCCAAAGCCTGCTCGATTACTTCTCATCCCCGCCACTGGTACTGCTCGATGACTGGCCGGACCTCGAATCCCGCGCCGCGAAGCTCGTCGAAGAGATCGCCAAGGGTATCGGACGCGCCGCGATCCCCGGCCTGGCCGATCCCGAGCGGGTTTTCACCGGCTTCGACCGCTGGCGCGCCGGGCTCGTCGATTTCGGTGTCGTTCAGTTCGACCTGTTCGGCCTCGCCCCGGATGCCGACCGCGAATTCTCGCTCGAAACCGCGACCGGACGCGCCTTTCTCGCCGCGGGAGCAGGGGGCACGGCGCGCGGCGGGCACCTGCCGGCGGCGGTGAAGACCATCGCCGCCGCACAGCGGCGATCGGCCATGCTCGTCGTCGCTCGAACGCCGGAGGACGCCGTCCGCATCGGCGATCTTTGCCGCGAGCAAGGTCTCGGGACCTCGCCGCTGGACCCGGCCTCGATCCCCTACGCCTTCGAGGCTCCCGTGCCCGGCGCGCCGCTGCTGACCTGGGGCCCTCTGGAGGAGGGATTTTCCTGGCCCGCGGCCGGGATTGCGGTGCTCACCGAGGACGACCTCTTCGGCACCCGGGTGCGGGCGCACGCCCCCGCTGGGCCACCGCGCGGGAGCCTCGTTCCCGACTTCGCGCTGCTCAGACCCGGCGATCTGCTGGTCCACGCCGACTACGGGATCGGCCGCTTCGGCGGTCTCGTGCGTCTGCCGGCGGGCAACGTCGAGGGCGAGTTCCTGCTGCTGCTCTACCAGGACGACGCGAAGCTCTACGTGCCGGTGGGCGCGATCGACCGCGTCCAGCGCTACATCGCCGCGGAGGGCGTGCGGCCGACGCTCGACCGCCTCGGCGGGCGCGGCTGGGTCGCGACGAAAAGACGCGCCAAAAAAGCCATCCTCGGGATGGCCCGGGAACTGCTCGAGCTGGCTGCACTCCGGCAGCACGCCCCCGGCCACGCCTTCGCCGCCGACACCCCCTGGCAGGCGGAGTTCGAGATGGCCTTCGAGTACGAACCGACCAAGGACCAGCTACGCGCCGCCGAGGAAACCAAGGCCGACATGGAGCGGCCGCACCCGATGGACCGCCTCGTGTGCGGTGACGTCGGCTACGGCAAAACCGAAGTGGCGATGCGAGCGGCCTTCAAGGCGGTGACGGACGGCAAGCAGGTGGCGCTCCTGGCGCCGACGACCGTGCTCGCCCAACAGCACGCCCTGACCTTCCGGGAACGCTTCGCCCCCTGGCCGACCCGTATCGAGGTCCTCAGCCGCTTCGTGATGCCGAAGGACCAGCGTCGGGTCGTCGCGGCCCTCGCGAGGGGGGAGGTCGACATCCTGATCGGGACCCACCGCATCCTCGGCGCGGACGTCGTCTTCCCCGACCTGGGGCTGCTGATCATCGACGAGGAGCAGCGCTTCGGCGTGCGCCACAAAGAGGCCCTCAAGCGGATGCGCTCGCACGTCGACGTGCTGACCCTGACCGCCACGCCGATCCCGCGCACGCTGCACCTGGCGCTCTCGGGGCTGCGCGAGCTCTCGCTGGTCGCCACGCCGCCGGAGAACCGGCTGGCCATCCAGACGGTCATCACCCGTTTCGAGCCGGCTCTCGTCGCCGAGGCCGTGCGCCGCGAGCTGGCGCGCGGCGGGCAGGTCTTCTTCGTGCACAACCGCGTGCGGAGCATCTACCGGATAGCGGAATGGCTCGCACGCCTGGTGCCGGAAGCCCGCGTTGGCGTCGGCCATGGCCAGATGGCCGAACGCGAGCTCTCCCGCGTCATGGCGGCGTTTCGCGGCGGTTCTCTCGACGTGCTGGTCTCGACGTCGATCGTGGAGTCGGGCCTCGACATCCCGAACGCGAACACGATGCTGGTCAACCGCGCCGACGCCTTCGGCCTCGCCGAGCTCTACCAGCTGCGCGGGCGGATTGGCCGCTCGCGCCACCGCGCGTTCGCGTATCTCCTGATTCCCGGCGAGGAGGCGCTCTCCGACACGGCGCGCCGCCGGATCGAGGTCCTGCGGGAGTACTCGCACCTGGGCGCTGGCTTTCAGGTGGCGTTGTACGACCTCGAGATCCGCGGGGCGGGGAATATCGTCGGCTACGAGCAATCGGGGCAGATCGCCGCGCTCGGCTTCGAGATGTACGCCCAGCTGCTGCGCGACACGATCCGCGAGCTCCAGGGCGAGGCCGTCCCCGAAGAGCGCCCGACGCAAGTCACGATCTGCACACCGACCGTCCTCCCGGACGACTACGTCAGCGAGACCCCCCAACGTCTCGGATTTTACAAGCGGATCGCCGCGGCGCGCGACCCGGCGGCGCTCGAGGAGGCCGCCGCGGAGTTGCGCGAGCGGTTCGGCCCGCTGCCCGAACCGGCCCGCAACCTCCTCCGGGTCGCGCGGCTCCGCCTCGCCGGGGAGGCGCTCGGACTCGAGCGCATCGACTGGCGCGCAGATACGCTCGAGCTCAGCGCGCGCCGGGGATCGACGGCGGCTCCCGAACGCGTGGTGGCCATCGTCGCCCGCTCGGGAGGACAGGCGCGGCTCGCCGGCGAAAACCGTCTCGCCTGGCGCTGGCGCTCCCGTGACCCGGAGGGGCGGCTTGCCGAGGCCCTCGAGCTCTTGAGCGCTCTCGGCCCCCCATGCTAGGGTGCCGCATGATGTGGATCCGGACGCTGTCGCTGCTCGCCGCCCTGGCACTCGCCGCGGGGTGCCGGCTGCCCCGGGACACGGCGGCCGAGGTCGACGGCCGGCGCATCCAGGCTGCCGAGCTGGAAGCCGCCGTTCGCGCCTTCACCGCGACGTTTGGGCAACCGCCCCCGGCGCTGGAGCGGGAGTTGCCCCGCGTGCGGCGCGGCGTCCTCGAGCGCCTGATCGACCGCGAGGTGATGCTCGCCGAGGCCGGACGGCGCGGCATCCGCCCCACCCCTGACGAACTGGAGCGGGCACTGGCCACGACACGCGAAGGGATGCCGGCGAAGGAGCTCGAGGCAACCCTCGCCGAGGCCGGCACCGATCGCGAGGGCTGGCGCCGCGCTGCGGAGCGGGACCTGACGATCGAGAAGCTCCAGACGGCGATCACGGCGACCGTAAACGTCGGCGAGCTGGAGATCGACGACTGGATCGCCCGCCACCGCGACCGGAGCGAGCTGCCGGAAGAGGTGCGCGCATTGCAGATCCTCGTGCGAACCGAGGCCGACGCCATCGAGGCGAGGCGACGGATCATCGGCGGCGCGTCCTTCTCCGACGTGGCGCGCAGCGTCTCGCTGAGTCCCGATGCCGACCGCGGCGGCGACCTCGGCTATTTCACCCGCGGCCAGATGCCCACCGAGTTCGACGAGGCGGTCTTCGTCCTGCCGCGCGGACAGCTCAGCGACGTCGTGGAGAGCCCCTACGGCTTTCACCTCTTTCTCGTGATGGATCGGCGGCCGGGACGCACCCGCAGCGACTTGGAGCTGCGCGCGGACGTGCGGTCGGCGATCCTCGCCGGCAAGCGCGAAGAGGCCTTCCGGTCCTGGCTTGCCGCCGCGCGCGCCGGCGCGCGCATCAAATACAACCGCTCTGTTGTCCCTGAATAGGTCCCGTCTCGGCTCTCATCCGCCCAGGCACTTGCCTTCAGGCAACCGGATGGCGTATACAGTTGCTCCCATGCGCGCCATCCGCCAGACGTTCGCCATGCTCGGTCTCTTCGCGACCGGCGTCCTTGCGCTGACTCTCGCCGCCGCCCCGGCGCGCGCGGTCCTCGTCGACGGCATCGCCGCCGTCGTCAACGGGGAAGTCATCACGCTGCTCGAGCTGGAGAAAGCCAGCCGCGCGGCCCTCGACGAGCGTTTGCGCATCGCTCCCGCTGCCGAGCAGGAGCGCCTGCGCCGCGAGGTGCTCGGGATGGTCCTCGACCAGCTGATTCTAAACCGGATTCAAGCCCAGCTCGCCCGCCGCCTCGGCATCCAGGTCTCCGCCGCCGAGATAGACGCGGCGATCGCGGACATCCGGGAACAGAACCGGATGAGCGAGGAACTGCTCGCGCGGCTGCTGCAGGAACGCGGGGTGACGAACGAGGAATATCGCCGCGACATCGAGGATCAGATCCGGCTCTCCCGGCTTGTCCAGCGGGAGATCCGCGCCAAGGTCACGGTGGCCGACGAGGAGGTCGCCGCCTGGTTCGCGGCGCACCGGCAGGACTGGTACCGCCCCGAGAAGATCCGGATCCGCCACCTGCTCGTGCCGCTGCCCCCGGGAGCGTCGTCCGATGAAGTCGAGGCCGCGCGGGCGAAGACGAACGCGCTGCTCGGCCAGGCCCGGGGAGGGGCGGACTTTGCGGCGCTCGTGCGCGCGGAGAATCCGGGAGCCGCGGCGGACGCCGACCCGATCTCCGGAGAACTGGCGCGCGGCGAGCTTTTCCCGGAGCTCGAAGCGGTGGCGTTCGGGCTGCCCGTCGGCGGCGTCGGTGAGCCGGTGCAAAGCCCGGCAGGTTTTCACCTGGTCCAGGTGGCCGAGAAGACGCCGGTTTACGAACCGAAGCTGGAAGAGATCCGTGCGAGCATCGAGCAGAAGATCGGCGAGCGCAAGACCCGCGAGCGCTTCGACGCCTGGCTCAAGCAGCTTCGCGCCGGCGCTATCGTCGAAATCCGTTACTAGCAGACTGCTGAAAAAAGCCCGTCTGCGACGTTACGCTCGTCCCTCGTCAATGCGGCGCCACCAGGCCGCCTTATTCCTCCGATTTTCGCAAGCCTTGCAGCTGGCCCTTTTTGATCATGACCGTTTCGAGTTTTACAGCGTCCTGTTGACGCCTGAACCTTCGATCAGAGCCGCCGGTGCCCGCGCGGGCTGCGGGGTCCTGCCGCTGCGGACCTCCATAGTGCTCCCTGCGGTCCGCGCGACGGAGACCTCCCCTTCGCGTCACCGCTTTGCCCAGTGCGTGCTCTCTGGAAATCAATCCCCGCATAGTGTCCCGACCCTTCTGCGTTGACAGCGGTGAGCTAGCGCCGACCGGGCGCCTTCGGCTTCGGGGCGCTGAGCGGCGGGCCGAGTGCTATCCCCTCGCGGCGCGCGGCGATCACGATGCGAGCGCAGGCCTCGGCGTCCGACGCCGGATCGTGGTGATTGAGGCCGATGCCGAGGTGCTCACAGACCGCCGGGAGGTTGGCGCGACGCAGACTCCAGGCACGCCGGGCGAGACGGACCGTGCAGTGGAAATCATGCTGTGGCGACGCGACCCCCGCAGCGGCGCAGCAGGCCGAGAGCACGCCGCGATCGAACGAGGCGTTGTGAGCCGCCAGGAAGGACGCCCGGGCGAGCCTGACGGCGATGTCGGGCCAATGCTCGGCAAAAGACGGTTCGACGCGCACATGGGCCCAGGTGATCCCGTGAATGTGCGTGAAAGCGAACCGCGCGCGCGGCGGGCGGATCATGAAGAGGTCGCGCCCGACGATCTCGAGGCCCTCGACGTGCACGAGCGCCAGCGCGCAGGCGCTGTCCGCGCCGTAGTCCGCGGTCTCGAAGTCGATGGCCGTGAAGGGGCCGTCGAGCGCCGGCGGACAGCGCGCCGGCTCAGTACCGGCCGGCGAGGTAGTCCGCGAGGATCTGCGCATGATCAAAGACGAGGGGAGGCAACTCGCCGGCTGGGAAGATGCGCGCCTCGGCTGCGTCGTCGCCGCCGCGCGGGACACCGTCGGCGTCCGCAAGGAAGACCGTGCTGATCGTGTGCCGGCGCGGGTCGCGCGCGGGGTCCGAGTAGGTGTGAAATTGCCGCGCGAGGCGCACGACGAGCCCCGTTTCCTCGAGTGCCTCGCGGACCGCGGCCGCCTCGAGAGACTCGCCCTCGTCGACGAAGCCGCCGGGCAGCGCCCACCCGAGCGGCGGGAACTTCCTCTTCACGAGCACGACCCCGCCGCCGGCGCGGATGATCACGTCGACCGTCGGGACCGGGCTCTGTCGTCGCTCAGGCATCGTTCATAAATTGAGGATCATGTCCTGAAAGTTCTTCCACCAGTAGTACAGCAGCACCGTGATCAGGATGCTCAGCGCAAAAAAGCCCAGGAACAGATAGACCGCAATCGAGGAGAGCCGCAGCGACCCCTGCGCCTGCGCGCTGATCTTGGCAACGGCGTCCGCCTTGAGCTTCCCCGCGGTGCGCTCCATCGCCAGGCCAAGATCCATGGCCTGGCTGCGCAACTCGTTGACCTCCGACCAGTTGGTCACCCCGCCGATGCGCGGCAGATTGTTCACGACGACGCGATACTTGTCGAGGCTGGCCTTGATCGCCTTGAGGTCGGCGTTCCACTCGGCGCCGGCGTCCTGCGTGAGCGCCGCGGCGATGGTCATTTCGAGACTCGCGGTGTGCGCAGCCACCTCGCCGGTGTCCGGGAGGTATTCGCCAAGATACTTGTAGAAACTCGACTGTGCCTGGTGCACGAGGGTGCTGATCTCCCCGGCCGAGACGAGGACCGGTTGATACTGCGCGTGGATGCGCATGATCGAGCGCTGCAGTGTCAGCAGGCTCGCGGCCGCGATCAGGTCGAGCGCGACCATCGCGACGACGAGCACGACGAGCCAGCGCTTGATCTGGACACCGGCAGGCTTTCCGGCAATGATCCCCATGAATCGTTCCCTCCGCCGCTCGCGCGGCTACTCGAGCTTGAGCAGGAGTTCCTTCGATGTGCTGTGGTCGATCCCCTCGCGGCTATTGAAGACCGCGATCGAGAAATAGGCCTCGCGCCCGGCCGCGAACACCGCGTCGGCCGGGTCCCCGGTCGAAAGACGCCGCGAGAACTCCACGGTCCAGAACCCGTCCTTCCAGGAGCCCTTGGACGCAACGTCCGCCATGCTCCCGGAGGGGGTGCGCGCGATGTAGCGGGGGATCCGGTCGCCGGCATAGGCTCCGACGATCTGCGCCTGGTAGGGCTGGGAGCCGGCGTCGGGGTCCTCCTTGATCCAGACGGAACGACCCGTGCGCGTCTGGTAAGAGTTGGCGCGCGCGATGCGCCGGAAACTCAGCACCATGGTTGCATCCTCGGCGTATCCGGACGGATCGGTCCGCCCGGCGCGCCAGGTCCACAAGTCCAGCGACGCCTCGGTGCCGGCAAGCATGCACTCGCCCATCCGTCCCTCCCGGGTAAAAGAGAGGGAGAGCGCGTCCTCAACCTCGCGGCCCGCGGCATAGGCCTTGTCGTCCTTCGACCAAACCCAGGGTCGATGCACGCTGTCCTTGCTCTTGTCGGGCCAGCGCACCAGGATCCAGAGACGCTCGGGCGACCAGAGCGCCGCCGCGGTGACCGTCATTTTCCCGGACGCCCCCTGGACCTCGAAGGCAAATTGCGAGGCGCTCTGCCAGGCGGCGTCGGTGGACTGACCGTCGATCGCCGGCGGTGTCTCGCGACCGAGACTTTTTGCGGAGAGATACCCGGTTTCCTTGGCCGGAGGCGGCGGGGCGGCCTCTTTGAGCGTCGGACGCGGTTTCTCCTCGGGGGTCGCCGCGACCGCCTTCGCCGCCGCCGCCGCGGCACGGGCGGCATCCGCGGCGGCACGGGCCTCCACGGCGGCTGTCGCCGCGGCCGCGGCCCTGGTTTCTGCCTGCGCCTTCGCGGCGGCGACTGCCCTGGCCTCCTCGGCGGCCCGGGCCTCGGCCGCGACCTTCGCTTCCGCCGCTGCGCGCGCTTCGACATCCCGTCGCGCCTGCATCTCGCGGGCCTCCTTGATCGCCGGACGCAAATCGAGCACCAAGTCGATGATCGAGTAGCGACCGTCGTAGCGGTAGCCGACCTCGCGCAGCAGCGGCTCGACGGCTTTCGCCTCCTGGAGCGCCTCAGTCATCCCCGTGACGTCGGAGCGCGCGGTCCGCATGCGGTAGTAGATCATCTTGTCGACGGCGAACTGGAAGCTCACGGGGAGATCGTCACCGCTGTCGACGGTCAGAAACAACGCCACCCGGCCGCCGGCCCGCTGCACGCGCACCTTGAGCACCGCGGGGGAGAGACCGATGATGCGGTCGACGATCTCGGCGGTCTGCTCGCCCTGGTTGTCGGTCGCGATCTGGGAGAGCAGATCCCCGGTGAAGATCAGCGAGACTTTTTTCTCCTGGGCGCGCGCCTCGGGGGTGACAAGCGCGACGATGCCTAATGCGAGAAGCAGGCAGAGCCCGGCGGCGAGTCGCCGGCGCTGTCGGGCGGGCACTGCGCCAATTCGCTCCCCCGCTAGGGAAGCGGCTCCTCGACGATGGTGCGCAACCGCTCGGCCACCGGGCGGGCCCGGGCGGTGTCGATGAAGACGTAGATGAATTTCTCGGCCTTGGTGCAGAAATCGAGCAGCCCGAGCTTCGTCGCCGGGCACTTCTCGAGTTCCTGCTCGATCTTTCCGGCTTTTCTGCCGAAAGCCTCCCGCAGCGAGGCACGCATCCGGGCCTTCACCGGCGTGGCATCCCAGACAGGCCGGGACGGGGGCTTCTTGCCGCTCGCCGAGCCCCCCCCGCCCTCGAGGTCGTCGAGACCGTCGAAGCCGTCGTCCCCGCCCTTGTCGGACTCATCGCTGACCCGGGCGGCCTCCATGATGGCGCCCATCCACTCGCACACGAAGTTGCGCTCGTCGGTGGTTGCGTCGGCGAGAAACTGGAAGCTCCCCTCCTGCTCGAGAAAGAGGTGGTTGATGACCGCCTGTCCGACCAGGTCGCGGTAGTCTGCATGGACGATCGTTCCCTCCTCGAAGAAGATGGAGGCGCGTGCACCGGCGAGTGTCACCAGCAGGAGCCCGGTGCGGCGCGCCGACCCGATGAACTGGATGACGTCCGGCAACGGAAAATTCCTGATGCTGCCTTTCAACTCCACGCTCCACCCCCTGGCGCGATCGGACAAACCAATTCGGCAAGTTGCTGAATTTTCATGCTAATCACCGATCAGGCGCTTGTCAACAATGGTTCGCCCGTCAGCTCGGTGATGGCCTGCACAATATGCGCGCAGACTGCATCCCAGGAGCACTCCGCGAGGACATAACGCCGCCCGGCCTCGCCAAGACGGCGGCGCAACTCCGGGTCGCCCGCGAGCAGGTCCGTCGCTTCCGAGAACTCGAGAAAATCGCGAAACCAGAGTCCGCCCCCGCTGCGGCGGCAGTGCCCGACGGTCACCGCGCAGCCGGCGTGTACCAGCACCGGGACCTCGTTGAGCCAGGATTCCATGATGACCCGCGAAAAACTCTCGTTCACCGAGGGCTGGCAGAGCAGCAGCGCGCCGGCGCACGCGTCCATCTTCCCCTGCTCCTCGGGCGCGCCCGCACAGACGAGGGCCGGCTCCCCGCGCGGGACCGCCAGCGGTCCGCGACCGAGCAGCACCAGCCGGTCACCGCCGCCACGCCGGCGCGACCACTCACGAGCGTAGGCCATGACCACGTGCGTGTTTTTCCCGCGATCGAGACGCCCGACGTACAGCAGGTAGGGGTCGCGTACACCGGAGATCCGCCGAAAACGCTCCGCGTCGCCGCGCAGGTGGGTGTCGATCCCGCCGCCGGTGACCCGTCCGGGAGGCTCTGCGCCACAGGCCCGCCGGGCTACCGCCGCCTCCTCCGGGGCGAAGAAGAGCGAGCCACGGATGCCGAGGAACATGCGGCGCGCGACGCCGAGATAGGCGTACGCCTCGTCGTGCAGGCAGGGGATCAGCAGACTGCGATCGGGGCGCACGGCGGCGCCGGCGAGCGTCGTCCCGTAGAGATAGGGCGTGAAGACGAAGAGGTAGCGCTCGGCGTTTTCGGCGATAAAGGCGTAGAGCGAGCTGCTGTTGATGTTCTGCCGGACAAAGTCCTCCTCGAGCGCCGCGCTCGCGCTCGCGCCGGCGAGCAGCGCCCCGTTCGCGGCGGCGAAGCGCCCTTCGTCGCGCCGATCGACCGGGAAACGGCGCACGGTGATCCCCTCGCGCTCACTGACGCCGGGGGGATGGTGATTCTCGTCCCAGCGGTGCAGGAAGGAGCGCGAGCACGTGGTGAGAATCTCCACGCCAAGGCCGCGGCGGGCCAGTTCGCGCGCCGTCTCCCAGGCCTGCATCTCGGCGCCGCCGCGCAGCTCGTCGCCGAACCACGGGACGACGAACGCAAGCGTGACACCGGTGGAGCGGGGCATGCTCGGGCAGTCAGCGGGTGGCGACGGCCGCGTAGTCCTGATGGCCGTAGACGAGGCCGTTGATGCGGCCGAAGTTGTCGTTGACCAGCCGCACGAAATCCTTGTCGACGTCGTGGAGCCAGCGGGCCATGTCGATCACCTGGAGCTTCATCTCCTGCGGGAACGGCGAAGTGAACTCCAGATCCACGCCACGGAAGCCGGTCCCCTCGAGCAGGAAGCGCAAGGCTTCCGGGTGCACCGGCCGCGTGTGTGTCAGGTCGAGGTAGAAGGCACCCGCAAAAGTCGCCAGGCAGGTCGGGTTGATCGTCTCGGCGACGAAGCGGCCACCGGGAGCGAGTTTGGAGTATGCCAGCCGCACAAAGCAGACCAGCTCGTCGGTGCTCATGTGCTCGATCACCTGGGCCGCGAAGACGCCGCCGAGCGAGCCGTCGGGAAGCGCCGCAAGGTGGCCGAGCAGGTCCCCGGCCGTCACGTCGAGCCCCTTCTCGCGGCTGCGGGCGGCCATCCCGGCGTCCAGGTCGACGCCGTAGGCCGGGATGCCGGCCTCGCGCAAAAGCTCGAGGAACTCGCCGCGGCCGCAGCCTGCGTCGAGCACCCGGCCGGGGGCGCCGTCGAAGTGACGCAGATACGCGCGCTGCTTTTGCTTGATCGCCTCGCCGGGGCCGCGGTGCTTCTCCTCGAAGGCCAGGTACGACAGTGGCGATGGCCCGGTGCCCGCGGGCGGGTCCGGCAGGGTCCGGCCGGCGGGGAAGCGCACCGCCGCGTCCGGCATTCCCGCTCGGTCGACGGACTCGAGCCGCGCCTGGAGACGGCGGACCTCCGTCAACAGCTCGCCGCAGTGCGCGTGCAGCTCCACGTGGCGGCGTTCGAGCTCGTCGTGCTTGAGCAGCAGTGCGTCGTGGGCGGACTCGAGCGTCTGCACCCCATGCGAGGCGCCGGTGAGCAGCCGCGCGACAGCGCCGTTGAACTCCGCCTGCCGCACCAGGGCGACCGACGCAACGGGCTTCACGAGGCGGCGCAGCAACCGCTTGGCGGCGACGATGATCCTGCCGAAACCGCCGCGATGCGAGGTGAACGTGTGCGGCCCGAGCGGGTCCCAGGAGTTGTGCAGCCGCGCGACGTCGTCGGACGGGTCCGGCCCGAAGTCGCTGCGCTCGCGGATCTCCAGCTCGATGCGCCGCACCTCCTCGAGATCCGCCTGCGTGTAGACACCGCGGGCCAGCTTGTCGGCGACCCCGGCGCGCACACGCTCCATGAGGGCGTCAACGTCCGGAGGCCCCGGTGCGCCTGGCGACACGGTCGGTCCCTGGGCGGCCATCGCGAGCCACCGCCTAGAGCGGCGAGATCTCCCGCAGCTTCCCGACGATCCCGGGCAGGCGCGCCATCAGGCAGTCGATATCCGCGGCGGTGTTGTCGCGGCCGAGCGAGAAGCGGATCGCGCCCCGTGCCTCGAGCGGCGTGCGGCCCATCGCGGTGAGCACGTGGGAGGCTTCCTGGTCCTCGGAGCTGCAGGCCGAGCCAGTCGAAACCGCGAAGCCCTCGCGGTCCAGCAACATCAGCGCGGACTCGGCCTCGATGCGCGGGAACGAGACGTTCAGCGTATTGGGCAGCCGCTCGGTCGGGTGGCCGTTGAGCCGCACGTCCGGGATCAGTGCCTGGATGCGCTTCCAGAGGTCGTCGCGCAGCGCGGTGAGCTGCGCCGCCTCGGCGGCCAGGTCCAGTCGCGCCAGCTCACCCGCCCGACCAAGCCCGACGATCCCCGAGGTATGCTCGGTGCCGGCGCGCCGGCCAATCTCGTGGCCGCCACCGTGGATCAGCGGGTCGATGGTCACCCCCTCTCGGATATAGAGGGCGCCGATCCCCTTCGGACCGTAGATTTTATGCCCCGAGAGCGACAGGAAATCCACGCCCAGATCCTTGACGTCCACCGGGATCTTGCCGACCGCCTGGACAGCGTCGGTGTGGAAGAGCACGTCACGCTCGCGGCAAACGCGGCCGATCGCGGCGATCGGATTGACAGTGCCGCTCTCGTTGTTCGCGGCCATGATCGAGACCAGGATCGTCGACGGAGTGATCGCCGCGCGAACGGCATCCGGATCGACCCGTCCGTCGGTGTCGACGCCGACGTACGTCACCGTAAAGCCGAGCCGCTGCTCGAGCCAGCGGCAGGTGTGCAGCACCGCGTGGTGCTCGATCTTCGAGGTGACGATGTGCGTTCCCCGGTCGCGCAACGCGAAGGCCGCTCCTTTGATCGCATGGTTGTCGCTCTCGGTGCCTCCGCTCGTGAAGACGACCTCCACCGGGCAGCACCCGAGCAACGCGGCGACCCTGGCGCGCGCCTCCTCGCGTCGCGTCCGCGGCCCGCCGCCGCAGGCGTGCACGCTCGACGGATTGCCGAAGTCCTCGCGGAACATCGGCAGCATGGCCTCGATGACCTCCGGGCGCACCGGCGTCGTCGCATTGTGGTCCAGGTACACCGGTTTCATTGTGCGTTGCCCCTCGTTAGCCATTACGTGGCGATCGCCGTACGGTGACTCTGAGTCTCGGGCACGTACTGGACGGAAAGGTGGCGCGAAGGGGAGGTCTCCAGCGGCGGAACGAAGCGAGCACGATGGAGTCCGCAGCGTCAGGACCCCGCAGCCCGCACGGGAATGGCACACTTCCGAAACTGGTCACCATCGGAAATCCGCTAGAGCGCGGTTTGCATGGCGTGGGGAGGGCAGGCCGGGATGCACATCTCGCAGGCGATGCACTTGCCCGCATCGAAGCTCACGATCCAGCTCTCGCGGTCGACTTCAAGCGCCTCGGTCGGGCAGACGGCGAGGCAGGCACCGCAGTTCGTGCACTTGGCCTCGTTGCGGGTGACGTCGCGCTCGAGCGGCTCGACCCGTACGCCCTGCTCCTTCAGGAATCTGATGCCCTTGCGGTACTCCCCCTCAGGGCCGGAGAGATCGAGAACGACCAGCCCCTCCTCCCGGGGCGTGACCTCGGCCTTGGTGATCGAGAAGCAGAGGTCGAATTCCTTGGCGAGCCGGCAGACGATCGGCCGGTCCCAGATCTGCTGGGGGAAGTGCAGGACGATCTTGTGCGCGACGTGCGTGGTCACGATGGTATCTCCTCCTTGCGCCAATCGTCGGGGTCCTGTCGCTGCGGACCTCCGTCGTGCTCCCTGCGGTCCGCCGACGGAGACCTCCCCTCCGCGCCACCCCGCCGCCGTTTCAGTCCTCTCCGCACCGGTCTTCTCACACCCGTCTAGTGTTTCTTCGAGCGGTCGTGTAGCGCCTTGAGGGCGATCCCCGACCCCGGCCCCGGCAGCGGCTGCGCCGGCTCGCTGAGCGTGAAGTCCCCGGCCTCGATCCAGTCCTTGAGCCTCGTGGCGATCGTGCGCGCCTTGACGTAGCTCGAGAGCGACACCGTCGGCACTTCCCGGCCCTGGATCGTGACGCTGCCGCTGCGCAGCTGCGCGTAGCTGACCTCGCCCAGGCTGCGCGCGACCATCTCCGGGTAGTCGTGCGAGTAATCGACGACCTGGGTCACCAGGTCCTCGTCCCCGAGCGCGGCGTGGCGCATGACCTCCTCATCGAGGATCGGGATGGGCACTCCGAGCCCGACGGCCAGACTCACTCCGTAGCCCATGAAACTCACGCCGACGACGAATTCAGGCGACATCCGTTTGAGGTCGCCGGTGACCGCAAGCGTCCCCGCCCCGCCGGTCGGCACCCCGAGCGGCGTACGCCGCACCTCCGGATTGTGCTGGGTTCCCTGACCCACGACGTAGCCGACGCCGCCGCCGAGGAAAATCCGCGTCCCCACGCCGATCGTGCGATACAGCGGGTCCTTGAGCAGCGGCGAGAGCTGCCCGGCGCTGCAATAATTGGCGTTGCCCAGGTTCGGCTTGAGCACCCCCATGTACGTGTAGATCATCCTGTCGGAGAGGTTCACCGCGCAGTTGTAGTTCTGGTAGCAGTTGCGGGGGTTGAAAAGATAGGCCTCGTTAACCGTCTTGAGCGAAACCGTCGTTTCGATTTCCTTGCGCGGGTAGCAGTCGGTGCCGTAGCCGATTGCCCGCAGATGCACTTCCTTCCCGGCGACAAGCTCCTGGATCACGTGCGCGCCGCCGTAGGAAAACGCCCCCGGGTAGACGCGGTTCTCCGGGTCGGACGCCGGCAGCTCAGTGGCGCCGAGGTAGCAGTCAACAGCGGCAAGCCCGCAATACGCCTCGACGTCGTTGAACCAGGCCTTCTTCATCTTGATCCGGGGCTTGGAGTGCCCGGTGTTGATCACGGCCCCCGAGGAGCACATCGGGCCGAAGGTTCCGGTAGTGACCACGTCTACCTCGGCGGTGGCTTTACGGACGCCTTTCTCCCTGACGAGCCGCGCGACCTCCTCGGCCGTCAGAACCACGGCCTGGCCCTTTTTAATACGCTCGTTGATATCCGCCACGGTGCGCTTCATGACTCGCCTTTCTCCCGTCCGGCAGGCCCGACTCCCCTTGCGGGTCTTTGTCCGGGTTGATAAACTCCGACTTTACGAAAAAATACCGGAACTTGCAAGGTTGCGCCGGCGTCTGGATCGCGGTGGGGACCGCCCCGCCGGCAAGGAGGAGAAGATCGTCGATGGGAACCACTGGATCGGGATCTCCCCGGTTTCCGGGGCGTTCCGCCGCCATCCTCGCCGGCGGCAAGAGCTCGCGCATGGGAACGAACAAGGCGCTGCTCGATGTCGGCGGCAGCAGCATGCTGCGTCGCACGGTCGCGCTGGTGCACCCTCTGGTCGATGACCTGTTCATTGTTGCCGACGATCCCGGCCCCTACGAGAACCTGGGATTGCCGGTCGTCCCCGACATCCACCCGGGTCACGGCGCCATCGGGGGGATTCACGCGGCGCTGCTGCGCGCCGCTCACCCGCTCGTGCTTTGCGCCGCGTGCGACATGCCGCACATCGGGCTCAGGCTCCTCGAACTGCTTCTGTCCGCGGCCAGGCCGGACGACGACGCGCTCGTCCCTCGCGTCGGCGGCCGGCTCGAGCCGCTGTTGGCCGTCTATGGCCGCGGTGCGCGGCAGGGATTCGAAAAGGCGATCCTGGCCGGTCAGCTCAGGGTGGTGGACGCGCTTGACGGCCTGCGCGTCCGCTTCATCGACGAAGCCGAGCTGCGCGCCGCCGATCCGGGCCTGCGCAGCTTCTTCAATGTGAACACCCCGGGCGAACTCGCCGCCGCCCGCGTTCTCGCCGTGCAGGAACGTCCATGACCGTGACCAATCCCCGGGCGAGAGCCCGCTCGGCCCGACTCTGGCGTGACGGTGTTCTGAACATGGTCGAAGTTCCCGTCGTGCGGGAAATTCCGGTCAGCCTCAGGCTCAACGGGCGCGAGATCATCACCCTGCTCGCATCCGACGACGCACTCGACTTCCTGGCCGCCGGATTCCTGAAGGCGGAGGGCTTCGTCTCCCGCCGCGAAGACATCCTCACCATCCAGGTCGCCCCGGCGGGAGTGACGGTTGACGTGGAGGCGACCGGGGTCGATCCGCTCGCGGAGAAGCTGCTCGAGCGGCGTGCCGTCACCTCCGGCTGCGGCAAGGGGACGACGTTTACGCACGCGCTCGACGCCCTCCATGCCAGACAGGCTCCCCCCGGCCCCCGAGTGAGCGCCGGCCAGGTCCGCCAACTCGTCCAGGCTCTGCTGAGAGGGTCGGACCTGTACCGGGAGGCCGGCGGGGTGCACAGCGCCGCGCTCGCGACGACGGAGGGAATCGTGATCTTGCGGGACGACATCGGGCGCCACAACGCGGTGGACAAGATTCACGGGGAATGCTTCCTGCGGGATATCCCCGTCGAGGACAAGATCCTGCTCACCACTGGCCGGATTTCCTCGGAAATCCTCGTCAAGGCCGCCAAGCTCGGGGTGGCGATCCTCGTCTCGCGCTCGAGCCCGACCGATCTGGCCCTCGATCTGGCGGAGCGCACCGGCATCACCGTGATCGGCCAGGCCCGGGGCGGAGGTCTCACGATCTACTCCGGGGAAGCGCGGGTGAGCGCGTGAGCCTGCCGGCACCACCGGGAGGCCGTATACTCGGGATCGACCCGGGGTCGAAGATCCTCGGGGTGGCCGTGAGCGACGAGCTGCACTTCGCCGCGCATGGCCTCCCCAGCATCCCCGCTCGGCCTGCGGCCAAGGCCCTCGAGGCTGTCAAATCCTTGATAAAAGACTATAATATATATGAAATCGTGGTTGGGTTGCCGATAAACATGGACGGAACGATCGGCCCCAGCGCCGAAGCGGCTCAGGGCTTTGCGCGTAGTCTTGAAACGCTGCTGCCAGGGGGGGTGTGCATGATCGACGAGCGATTGACGACCGTGCAGGCCGAGCGCACCCTTGTTGCGGCGGATGTCTCCCGGGCCAAGCGGCGCGGCCTGCGCGACCAGCTCGCCGCGGTGCTGATCCTGCAGAGTCACCTCGACAACCGAGGTCGAACGCATGACGACTGACCGTGCCGGTTTTACAGCACCGTCGCGGCACGCCGCGGTGCCGGCGTTCTTTGCCGCAACGGGCAGTTGTCTGGTCCTCGTCCTGGCGCTGGCGCACCTTCTCTTCGTCGCGCCGGCCGGCACTGGTGCCGGTCGGGCTTCGGTACGTATTTCCCCGGGGAGCGATCTTCGGCAGATCGCGCGGACTCTCGCCGATGCGGGCGTGATCGCCAGCCCCCAGGCCTTCATCATGGCGGCCAGGATCGGCGGCTTCGACCGCCGCCTGCACCCCGGCGATTACCGGCTCGACCCGGGCATGAGCATCCCCTCGCTCCTTCGCACCCTCCTTGACGGCCGGGGGCGGACCGCCGCCGTCACCATTCCGGAAGGGTGGCGCGCCGAGCAGATCGCGGAACGTCTGGCAGCCTCTGGTGTCTGCACGCGCGAGGCATTTCTCCAGGCTGTCCGCGATCCGACCCTGCTCTCCGAGCTGTCGATCCCCGGTCCCAGCGCTGAGGGCTTCCTTTTCCCGGAGACCTACGCCCTGCCGCTGCCGGCCCCGCCGACGGAGGTGGTCCGCGCAATGCACCGCCAATTCACGAAAGTCTGGGGCGAGCTCACCTCCGGTGTCCCGAACGCCCCGCTCTCGCCGTTGGCGATCGTCACGCTCGCAAGCATTGTCGAGCGCGAGACCTCGGTGCCCGGGGAGCGCCCCCTCGTCGCGGCGGTGTTTCTCAACCGACTGCGCATCGGCATGCCCCTGCAGGCCGACCCCACCGTAATCTACGGCATCGACGATTTCGATGGAAACATCCGGCGCCGCGACCTGCAAGCGGCGAATCCCTACAACACCTACGTTATCCGCGGCCTGCCCCCGGGCCCGATCGCGAACCCCGGACGCGAGTCGCTCGCCGCCGTGCTGGCTCCGGCACCCGTGGATTTTCTCTACTTCGTTGCGCGCAACGACGGGACGCACCAGTTCTCCCGCTCGCTCGCCGAGCACACCCGGGCCGTCCAGCGCTATCAGGTAGCCGGCGGGAGGCGAAGAGGATGACGAGACCCGTGCGCCTTTCGGGTGCGGCATCCGCCGCAACGCTGCTTTGCTGCCTCCTCGCCACAACCGCGCCTGCCGCGACGCTGTACAGCTTCGTCGACGAGAGCGGCGTCACGCACTTCACGAACGTGCCAAGCGACCCGCGCTTCCGCAAGGTGCCGGGAAGCTCCCCGCCGCCAGCCAAGAAGGCCCGCACCTCCGGAGGCGGACCCGCCGAAAAGTACGAGTCCGAGATCGCCCAGAGCGCCGACGACCACGGGGTTGACAGCGCACTGGTGAAGGCGGTCATCAAGGCCGAGTCCAACTTCGACAACCGCGCGATCTCCCGCGCCGGGGCGCAGGGATTGATGCAGCTCATGCCCGCCACCGCGCGGCAACGCAACGTCGACAACCCCTTCAACCCGGAGCAGAACATCGACGGCGGCGTGCGTCACCTCAAGTACCTGCTCTCGACCTTCGGGGACACGAAGCTCGCCCTGGCGGCCTACAACGCCGGGGAAAATGCGGTGCGGCGGTACAACGGCGTGCCGCCCTTCCCCGAGACGGAGAACTACGTTTCAACGGTGCTCTCGCACTACGGGCGCTACAGCGGGCTGGGCACGGGCGGGGCGGCCACGGGCACGGGCGACGCGACCACGCAGACCGCCCAGATCCAGACCTTCGTGAACGCGGAGGGAACCCTGGTCTTCACGAACGTCCCCTGGAAGTACCTCCAGACGCCGGGGTGGAAGCGGGAGCGCTCCCCGTGAGCGCCGCGAACAAGATCACGCTGCTGCGCATCGTCCTGATCCCGCTCCTGCTGGCCTTCATGGTGCCCGACAGCGTCTTCGACCGCTGGGTGGCGCTGACGATCTTTCTGCTGGCCTCGGCGACGGACTGGCTCGACGGCTACGTCGCCCGCAGCCGCGGCCAGGTCACCACCCTCGGCAAGCTGCTCGACCCGGTGGCGGACAAGCTCCTCGTGACCGCGGCGCTGCTACCCCTGGTGCGCAAGGACCTCGTCCCCGACTACATGGCCGCGCTGCTGATCGGCCGTGAATTCCTCATCAGCGGCCTGCGCAGCGTGGCGTCGGCCGAAGGCGTGGTGATTCCCGCCGGGCAGGTCGGCAAGTGGAAGATGGGGATGAGCATCACCGCGATCTCCTTTTTGATCGTCACGCCCCGGGACCCGGCGAACACCTGGCCGTCGTGGGTCCCCGATGGGACATACCTGCTGCTCGGCACCGCCTTCCTCTGGACGACACTCGCGCTCTCGCTCGGGAGCGCCGCGCTGTACTTCTGGGAATATCGCCACTTCATCCGCGCGCAGAAGGAGCCCCCCGCCGCCCCATGAGACGGCTCGCGTTCGTCGTCCAGCGCTACGGGCCCGAGGTGCTCGGCGGCGCGGAGGGGCTCTGCCGCCAGGTCGCCGAGCGGCTTGTCGGGCGCTTCGACGTCACGGTGCTCACCACCTGCGCCCGGGACTATCTGACCTGGGAGGACTTCTACCGGCCGGGGCGCGAGACGATCGCCGGCGTCGCCGTCCACCGCTTCCCGGTGGCGCGAACCCGCCGCGTGCGCTCCTTCGGGCGCTTCTCGCAGCGAATCTTCGGGCGTCCTCACTCCTTTCGGGACGAGGCGGAGTGGATGGAGCGCCAGGGGCCTGATGCGCCCGCGCTTATCGAGGCGATCGAGCGTCGGCGCGACGAGCACGACCTGTTCGTGTTCGTCACCTACCTGTACGCCCCCACCTTCTTCGGCCTGCCGCTGGTGGCCGAAAAGGCCGTCCTCGCGCCGATGGCGCACGACGAGCCGCCGCTGGCCCTCGGCATCTTCCGGTCGCTCTTTCACCTGCCGCGCGGCCTGATCTTCAACACCGAGGAGGAGCGGGACTTCGTTCACCGCACCTTCCGCAACGCCCACATCCCCTGGACGGTGGGAGGAGCGGGGATTGACCTGCCGGCGCCGGCGCCCGCGGTCGCGCGGGCGGCAGGCGGGGACTACCTGCTGTATCTCGGGCGCGTCGATGTCGAAAAAGGGTGCGGCGAGCTGATCGAGTTGCTGCGCCGCCGCCGCGACGAGGGACACCCGACACCGCGCCTCGTGCTCGCCGGTGAGGTCAAGATGAAGCTGCCGCGCGACCCGCTGCTGGAGAGCGCGGGCTTCGTCAGCGAGGCGCGCAAGCACGAGCTGATCGCCGACGCGCGCGCGCTCGTGGTCCCCTCGCGCTACGAGAGCCTCTCGCTGGTCGCCCTCGAGGCCTGGGCCGCCTGTGTACCGGTGATCGCTCAAGGGGAAAGCGCAGTGCTCAGGGGGCACCTTGAGCGCAGCGGCGGCGGCTGGGCCTATCGTGACGCAGCGGGGTTCGGACGCGCGCTCGATCAGGCTCTGACCGACCCCGACGAGCGGCGGCGGCGCGGGCTGGCCGGGCGCTCCTACGTCGCCGGGCGCTACACCTGGGAGCGGACGGTGACAAGCTATTCGGAATTCCTGGAGCGCATGTGCTCCCTCGCCGGGCAAGCACCTTGAGGATCGGGATCGACGCGCGGCTGGCGGGCGCACCGCGCACGGGCATCGGCTGCTACACCGCGAATCTCGTGGCCGCCCTCGGCCGGGTCGCCGGGCCGGAGCAGTTCGTTCTCTTCACCGACCAGCCACTCAGGTCACTGCCGGGGCCGGCCTTCTCGAACGAGGTGCTCCCGGTGCCACGGCGCCTGATCTGGACCTTCGGTTCTCTCCCGGGCGCCTGCCGGCGGGCGCGGCTCGACCTCTTCCATGGGACGACGAACTTCGAGGTCCCGGCGTTCGCCGGTTGCCCGCTCGTGGCAACCGTGCATGACCTGATCCCGCTGCGCTTTCCCGCCGCCGTGTCGCACCGCTTCCGGTGGCTTTTCCGGGGGCTGATCGGACGGACGCTCCGCGCCGCACGGCGGGTGATCACCGTCTCTGAATTCACCCGACGCGAGCTCATCGCACGCTATCCCTGCGCAGCGGAGAAGATCGTCGTCGTGCCGAACGGCGTCGACCCGGCCTTCCGCGCCGGCGGGAGACCCGAGTCGGACCGCGTCGTGCGCGAGCGCCACGGCCTCACCGGGCGCTACCTGCTTTTCGTCGGCGTGTTCGAGCCGCGCAAGAACGTGCCGCTGCTCGTCGATGCCTTCGAAATCCTCCGACACACCCGCCCCGAGGCCGCCGACCTGCAGCTCGCCCTCGCGGGCGGCGCGGGCTGGCGCGGCGAAGTGATCGCAGAGGGAGTGCGCAGCCGCGGCCTCGAGCCGGCGGTGCGCCTGCTCGGGTACGTTCCGGACGCCGACCTGCCCGCCCTCTACCGCGGCGCCACGCTCGCGGTCGTCCCCTCGCAGTACGAGGGATTCGGCCTGCCCGCGCTCGAGGCCATGGCCTGCGGTGCGCCGGTGCTCGCAAGCGACGCGGCGGCGCTGCCGGAGACTGTGGGCGATGCGGGCGAACTGTTCACGCCGGGCGACCCGGCGCTGCTCGCCCGCCGCATGGCCGACCTCGCCGCGGCGCCGGCGCATCTGGCCGCGCTGCGCGAGCGCGGTCTCGCCCGTGCCGCACGCTACACCTGGGACCGCACCGCCGCTCGTACGCTCGAGGTCTACCGCGAGGCTGCGCGGGGGTGAGCGTGCGCATCGGGATCGACGCCCGCAAGGCGGCCGACTACGGCATCGGCACGCATGTGCGCAACCTCGTGCGCCGGTTGGTACTCCTGGACCGTTCGGTCGAGTGGGTGCTCTTCCACCGTCCCGGCGACGAAAGGCTGCTCCCCACCGGCGAGCGGGTGCGCCTGGTGCCCGAGCGCTCCGGAGGCTATTCCCTCGGGGAGCTGACTGCGCTCGCCGCAAGGGCGCGGGAGCTGCGTCTCGATCTCTACCACGCGCCGCACTACGTGCTGCCGGTCCGCCTGCCCTGCCCGTCCGTGGTGACGATTCACGATGTCATCCACCTGACGGCGCATGAGTACCGCGGGCTGCCGCGCCTCTACGCCCGGCTGATGATCGGCCGCGCGGTACGCGCCGCCGCGCGGGTGATCACCGTCTCGCACGCCTCGGAACGCGAGATCCTGCGCCTCTTCCCTCGCCTGCACCCGAGGATCGCGGTCATTCCAAACGGCGTCGAGGAGATCTTCCACCCGCGCCCGGACGGGGAGACGACGGCGTTCGTTGCGGAATCCTTCGGCATCGGGAGCCCCTACCTGCTCTTCGTCGGCAACCCCAAGGGGCACAAGAACCTCGACCTGTTGCTCGAGGGATTCGTCAAGCTCGCGCGGCGCTACGCGGCCCTGCACCTGCTCGTGGTCGGCGGCGACGAGCGCCAGCGCCGCAGGCTCGCACGGCGCACGCGCCAGCTCGGCATCGGCGGGCGCACGCGGCTGACCGGGCCGGTCGACCGCGAGGCGCTCGCCCGGCTCTACGCCGGGGCGGCGGCGTTCGTCTTCCCCTCGCGCCACGAGGGCTTCGGCCTCCCGCCTCTCGAGGCCATGGCCTGCGGCACTCCGGTCGCTTCCTCGTCGAGCGCCTCCCTTCCCGAGGTGCTCGGGCCGGCCGCCGCCTACTTCTCGCCCGAGAGCGCCGACTCGCTGGTCGAGGCGATCTGCCGGATCCTCGACGACCCCGGGCTGCGCGAGAGGCTCGTGCACCTTGGGATCGAGCGCGCCCGGCACTTCTCGTGGGACGACGCGTCGAAGCAGACCCTCGCGCTGTACCGGGAGGTCCTGGCATCGTGACCGCGCGCGTGGCCCTCGTTCACGACTGGCTCACCGGGATGCGCGGCGGCGAGAAGTGCCTCGAAGCGATGTGCGAGCTCTTCCCCGAGGCGACGCTCTTCACGCTGCTGTATCGCCGCGGCCACCTCTCGCCGGCCATCGAGCGGATGGACATTCGCACCTCGTGGATCCAGCACCTGCCGGCGCGCCAGCGCATCTACCGCCATCTGCTCCCCCTCTACCCGCGGGCGATCGAGTCCTTCGACCTGAGCGGCTACGACCTGGTGATCTCGAGCAGCCACTGCGTGGCCAAGGGCGCCCGCGCGGCACCGGGGGCGACGCACCTGTGCTACTGCTACACGCCGATGCGCTACGCGTGGGACCAGTACGAGCACTACTTCGGCCCCGAGCGGCTCACCTGGTGGAACCGGCGGCTGATCCCACGCCTGATCGGCCGGATGCGCGCCTGGGACGTGGCGACGGCCGGGCGGCCGCACCGCTATGCCGCCATCTCGCGGCATGTGGCGGCGCGCATCAAGAGCGCCTACAGCCGCGAGGCCGAGGTGCTCTACCCGCCCGTGGATCTCGCGCCGCTGCGGCAGGGCGACGGCGCGGGTGGCTACTACCTGATGGTGAACGCCTTCGCCCCGTACAAGCGCGTCGACCTCGCGGTGGCGGCCTTCAACCGCCTGGGCAGCGAGCTGCGGATCGTCGGCACCGGTCAGGACGAGGCGCGGCTGCGCCGGCTGGCCGGGCCGAACGTGCGCTTTCTCGGGTGGATCTCCCCGGAGGCGCTCCGCGAGGCCTACGCGGATTGCCGCGCGCTTGTCTTCGTGGCGGAGGAGGACTTCGGCATCACCCCGGTGGAGGCTCAGGGGTGCGGACGACCGGTGATCGCGCTCGGCAAGGGCGGCACCCTCGAGACCGTGATCCCACACCCCGATTTCCCGCTGCCCGGCGCATGGCCCGCAGCCGGCGCGTCGCCGACCGGCGTGCTCTACCCCGAGCAGACCAGCGATGCCCTCGTCGAGGCGGTGCGATTCTGCGAGGCGCACGAGCGGGACTTCAACCCGGCGGCGATCCGCGCCTCGGTGCGGCGCTTCGGCCGGCCGAGGTATCTCGCGGAGTTCAAATCGTTCGTCGAGCGCAACCTGCCGGCCGGCCGGCGAGAGATCTGAAGCGCCGCCCGCCGTGCTATAATCCCGCCTCGTCATGATGCACAGACCCCTGCGGGTCCTCTCCGCCATCGCCTTCGCCTCCGATGTCATCGCCGTGTCGGCAGCCTATATCCTTGCGTATCTGCTGCGGTTCCGCTTCGAGATCGTCCCGCTCACCAAGGGCATCGCCCCCCTCGGGGTCTACCTCTCCTTCCTCCCGGTGGCCCTCGCGCTCTGGTTCGCGGCGAGCGCGGTCAACGGGCTCTACGCGCCGCAGCGTCGCCTCTCGCGCACCGACGAGCTCTTCTCGGTGGCGAAGGCCGGCTCGATCGCCACGCTGCTGCTGATCGCGCTGACGTTCTTTTACCG
The DNA here is from genome assembly GCA_964513745.1 of uncultured bacterium. Lineage (GTDB taxonomy): Bacteria > JAUVQV01 > JAUVQV01 > JAUVQV01 > DATDCY01 > DATDCY01. The sequence continues at coordinate 530 of CAZEOK010000019.1, read as the reverse complement.
CGACTACAGCTTCTCACGCGTGATGCTGCTGCTCTTCTGGTGCACGAGCATCCTGCTGGCCTCCCTCGGCCGGGCCGCGATCGTGATCGCGGTGCGCATCCGCCGCCGTCGCGGCCTCAACGTCAGCCCCGCGCTCATCGTCGGGGCGGGCGCGCTCGGCCAGACGATCGCCCGCACGATCGCCGGACTGCCGCAACTCGGCCTGCGCGTCGTCGGCTTCGTCGACGACCTGCCCCCCGCGGTCCCTGACGAGCCGGGAGTGACGCCACCGCAGGTGCTCGGGCGCATCGAAGAACTCCCGGAGCTGGTGCGCGCCCACCGCGTCGCGCAGGTGTTCTTCGCGCTGCCCCGCGAGGAGCACCTGCAGCTCGAGCGCGGGCTGGCGCTGATCGACAAGGAGATGGTCGACATCCTCGTCGTGCCGGACATCCTGCAGTTCGTGATGCTGCGCGCCGGTCTCGCGAGCCTGGGCGGGATCCCGATCATCACCCTCACCGAGACCCCGCTCTCGGGCTGGTACGCCCCGGTCA
>CAZEOK010000018.1:0-34926 GCA_964513745.1 uncultured bacterium | reverse complement strand
ACACGATGGCGATGACGGCGCGCGAGCGGATGAGCGAGTACGCGACCTTCAAGGCCCTGGGGTTCGACGGCTTTCGCATCGGGACGCTCGTCTGGGGCGAGTCGCTGACGCTGACGGCGGCCGGCGGCGCGATCGGGATGGCGTTGACCTTTCCGGCGGCGCGCTATTTCGAGGCGCAGCTCGGCCAGTTCTTCCCGGTCTTCAACGTCTCCACCGCGACCCTGTCCATGGATGCGGCGGCCATCCTCGTCGTGGGAGTCGCCGCGAGCCTCGTCCCCACCTGGCGGGCGGCGCGGGTCAACGTCGTCGAAGGCTTCCGGCACCTCGGGTAGCGACCGGATGGCGATCCCGTACTCGTACTCCCTGCGCAACCTCTGGACGCGCCGGCTGACGACCGCCCTCACCGCCGCCGGGATGGCGCTGGTGGTCTTCGTCTTCGCCGCGATGCAGATGCTCGCCGCCGGGCTGCGGGCCACCCTCGTTGAAACAGGATCCTGGGACAACGCCGTGTTGATCAGAAAATCCTCGCAGTCGGAGGTGCAGAGCTCCGTCGCGCGCGAGGCCGCAGCCATCGTGGAGACCCAGCCGGAGATCGCCGTCGGCGCGGGAGGCGAGCGCCTCGTCGCCAAGGAAATCGTCGTGCTGATCAACCTGCTTCAGCGTCGCGGCGACCGGCCGGCAAACGTGACGATCCGCGGCGTCGGGCCAGCCAGCCTCGCGCTGCGCCCCCAGGTGCGGCTCGCGGCAGGCCGCCTGCCGAAACCGGGGAGCGCCGAGATCGTCGCGGGCTCGAGCATCGCCCGGCGCTTCCGCGGGGCGCAGATCGGCGAGCGCCTGCGCTTCGCCCAGCGTGACTGGGCGGTGGTGGGGGTCATCGACGCGGGCGCGACCAGCTTCGACTCGGAGATCTGGGGGGACGTCGACCTGCTGATGCAGGCCTTCCGCCGACCGGTCTACTCCTCGGTGCTGCTGCGCCTGCGCGAACCCTCGCGCTTCGACGATCTGAAGACGCGTCTCGAGGGCGACCCGCGCCTCGCGCTCGAGGCCAAGCGGGAGACCCGCTTCTACGCCGACCAATCCGAGGCGATGGCGACCTTCCTGCGGGTTTTCGGCTCGGTGCTTGCGGTGATCTTCTCGACCGGCGCGGTCATCGGCGCGATGATCACCATGTACGCAACGGTCGCGAACCGGGTCCCGGAGATCGGCACGCTGCGCGCGCTCGGCTTCCAGCGCGGCAGCATCCTCGGGGCCTTCCTGCTCGAGTCGGCGTTCCTCGGCCTGCTCGGCGGCCTCGTCGGCCTGCTCGGCGCCTCGTTCCTCCAGTTCGTCACCGTCTCCACGATGAACTGGCAGACCTTCTCGGAACTGGCATTCCGCTTCGACCTCACCGCCGCGATCGCCGGCAAGTCGCTGGCCTTCGCGCTGGGGATGGGCCTCGCGGGCGGGGCGCTGCCGTCGCTGCGGGCGGCGCGGCTCGGCATCGTGGACGCCCTGAGGACCACTTGACATGCCACCACGCATCCGGACAATGCCTTGCGAACCCAATCCTGGCAAACGACGGGGAATAGCTCGATGAGCCCACAGACACCGCCGTTGAAGATTCTCGTCGTCGATGACGACAGCTTCGTGCGAGACATGTTGCAGGAGATCCTCCTGGCCGGGCACCATCTTGTTTCCACCGCGGTCAACGGCCTCGACGCGCTGCGGCAGCTGACTCCCGGCTCAGGCATCGGCCTGATCATCTCCGACATGGACATGCCCGGGATGAGCGGCCTTGAACTGCTCCACACCTTGCGGGAAAGCGGAAACGCGATCCCGGTCATCATCCTGACCGGCAACCAGGAGATCAGGGTCGCCATCGAAGCGTTGAAAAAAGGCGCGAACGATTACATTCTGAAGGACGAGAACATCAACGACACCGTCGCGATAGCCATCGGCCATGTCATGGAAATGCACCGGCTGAAAATGGAGAACCTGCGCCTGCTGGAGGATCTTGCGCGCAAGAACAGCGAACTGGAGCGCCTGTCGCTGCTCGACGGCCTGACGGGTGTCGCCAACAGGAGGTATTTCGACAGGATCATACAGCAGGAGTGGAGCCGCGCGACGAGAGAGCAAGCGCCGATTGCGGTGGTCATGATCGACATCGACTACTTCAAGACCTACAACGATTCTTACGGGCACCAGCAGGGTGATGCCTGCCTGCAGCAAGTGGCGAAGGCCCTGAGCGCCACGTTGAAACGCCCGAGCGATTTCGTCGCCCGCTACGGCGGCGAGGAGTTCGTGGCGGTGCTGCCGGACACGGAACTCGCGGGTGCCTGGGCGCTGGCGGAAGCGATGCGTGAAAATATCCAACACCTCGCTCTCGAGCACGCGGCGTCGAAGGTCTGCCGCCACGTAACCGCAAGTCTCGGCGTGGCCAGTGCCATCCCGGGACGGGATTCTGCTCACGCCGAATTGATCAAAATGGCCGACGAAGCCCTGTACGCCGCAAAACAGGGCGGCCGGAACAGGGCCCAGACCGCGACTCAGCGCTCGTGATTCGGCTGTGAACCCACGCAAGAACGAGGTATGATGCGGCGCCATGAGGCGATCACGCCCCCGGAGCGCGCCATGCCGGTAAAGCCGAAACTGGCGCTCTACTGGGCTTCGTCCTGTGGCGGCTGCGAGATCGCCGTGGTGAACCTGCAGGAAAAATTACTCGATCTCGACGCCCATTTCGACCTGGTCTTCTGCCCCTGCCTGCTCGACACGAAGAAGAAGGATGTCGAGGCGTTGCCGGACCGGAGCATCGCAATCACGCTGTTCAACGGCGGCATCCGGACCGTGGAGAACGCGGAGATGGCCCGGCTGCTCCGGGCGAAATCCGAGTTGCTCATCGCATTCGGCTCCTGCGCCACCGAGGGCTGCATCCCGGGGCTCGCGAACCTGGGCAGCCGCGAGGATCTTTTCAGATCCGCCTATCTCGACGGCCTCACGACGGTGAATCCCGACGGCGTCATCCCTCGCGATGAGACGGTGGTGATCGAAGGCCGCCTGCAGCTGCCCGCCCTGCTGGAGAGGCTCCGGACGCTCCGTGACGTGGCGACGGTGGATTTTTTCGTCCCCGGCTGCCCGCCCGAGCCGGCGCGAATCTGGGACGTTCTGGAGACCGTTATCCAGGGCAAGCCCCTCCCCCCCGCCGGCAGCACGATCGGTGCGGGGGGGCAGGCCGTCTGTCAGGAATGCCCGAGACAGAAGGATCCCGAGAAAAAGATCGCGCGCTTCTCGCGCACCTGGGAGGTCGTCCCGGACGCCGACCGCTGCCTCCTCGACCAGGGGATCGTCTGCATGGGGATCGCAACCCGCAACGGCTGCGGCGCGCTCTGCCCCCGGGTGAACATGCCCTGCACCGGCTGCTACGGGACACCGGAGGGGGTCCTCGATCAGGGCGCCAGAATGGTTGCCGCCCTCGGCTCCATCCTCGACGTGGGACTGATCAAGGAACTCCCCGAGGAGCAGATCCCCGGCCGGGTCGCCGAGCTGTTCGAGGCTCTCCCCGACCCGGCCGGCACCTTCTACAAGTACAGCCTGCCGGCGTCCCTGCTCAAGGGTTCCCGTTCATGACGCAGCGGATCACCATCGACCCCATCACCCGGCTGGAGGGGCACGGCAAGATCGAGATCTTCCTGAACGAGGCCGGGAATGTCGCCAACACCTATTTCCAGGTCCCCGAGCTGCGCGGTTTCGAGCAGTTCTGCGTCGGCCGGCTGGCCGAGGAGATGCCGGTGATCACGAACAGGATCTGCGGCGTCTGCCCCGAGGCCCACCACCTGGCCTCGGCCAAAGCCCTCGACGCCCTCTTCGACGTCGAGCCGCCGCCCGCAGCCCGCAAAATCCGCGAGCTGCTGTATATGGCCTTCTTCATCACGGACCACACCACGCACTTCTACGCCCTCGGCGGTCCGGATTTCATTGTCGGCCCGGACGCCCCCCCCGCGGAGCGGAACATCCTCGGTGTCATCCGCAAGGTCGGGATCGACGTCGGCAAGGCGGTGATCGCCTGCCGGGCGAGAAACCATCACGTGATCCAGATGCTCGGGGGGCGGGGCATCCATCCCGTGGCCGGCGTCCCCGGCGGGTGGAGTAAACGCGTAACCGAGGCGGAGCGGACCGAGATTGCGGCAATCGCTCGGCAGAATCTCGACTTCGCGCTCTTTTCGCTCCAGATCTTCGAGTCCGTCGTGCTGAAAAACCCCGTCTACCGGGACCTGGTGACCTCCGACGTCTACCTGCACCGGACCTACTCGATGGGGACGGTCGACGCGCGAAACCGGGTCAATTTCTACGATGGAACGATCCGGGTCGTCGATCCCGACGGTCGGGAATTCGCGAACTACCAGCCGAGCGACTATGCGGAACACATCGCCGAGCGCGTGGAACCGTGGACCTACCTGAAGGTCCCCTACCTGAAGAGCGTCGGCTGGAAGGGTTACGTCGACGGCGCCGACAGCGGCGTCTACAGCGCCACGCCCCTCTCGCGGCTCAACGTCTCGGACGCCATGCCGACCCCGCGGGCGCAGGAACAGTTCGAGGGGATCCACGCGGCCTTCGGCTCGACCAGGACCGGCAATCGCTATCGGCCGATCCACCACCGGCTTGCTACGCACTGGGCGCGGCTGATCGAGCTGTTGTATGCCGCGGAGCGTATGATCGAGCTTGCCGACGACTCCGAGATCACCTCCCCGGAGGTGCGCAGGATCCCGGAGCGGATCGCCGGGGGCGGCATCGGCTCGGTGGAGGCGCCGCGCGGAACGCTGACTCACCACTACGTCAGCGACGGACGGGGCGTGCTGCAGAAAGTCAACCTGATCGTCGGCACCACGAACAACCACGCGCCGATGACGATGTCGATCAGGAAAGCGGCCGAGCGGCTGATCAGCGCGGGACGCATCGTCGAGGAGGGGCTGCTGAACCGGATCGAGATGGCGTTCCGCCTCTACGACCCCTGACTTTCCTGTGCCACGCACGCCCTGCCCGGCACGATGCCCCTGCGGGTCCTGATCCGCGACAGCGCCGGCGCCGTCCTCCGGGAGCTGCGGCGGGGATGACCGACACCGTCCTGATCGGTCTCGGCAATCCCATCCTCGGCGACGACGCCGTCGGGCTGCGCGTGGCGCGGGCGCTCAAGGCGGAGCTGGCCGGCGTCGGGGGGGTCGATTTCAAGGAACTCCACGCCGGCGGCATGCGGGTCATGGACGCGGTCGCCGGCTATGACCGGGCCGTGATCGTCGATGCGATGCGCACCGGCGCCCTGCGGCCCGGGAGCGTTTGCCGGCTCGAGGTGGGGCAGCTGGGCCGGGCGCGCAATCTGGCCTCCACCCACGACACGAACCTCCCGACCGCGCTCGAACTCGGCAGGCTGCTCGGCCTGCGGATGCCGTCGGCGGTGACGATCTACGGCATCGAGGCCCTCGAGGTCGAAACGTTCGGCGAGGCCCTGAGCGAGGACGTGCTGCGGGCGGTGCCCGAGGCGGTACGGTTGATCGCGCGTGAGCTCCGGCCGTGAAAACCACGGTTTATTTCTGCACCTGCGGCGGGAACATCTCGAGGAAGATCGATCCCGACAGCCTGGAGCGGCAGGTCGCAGCGCGGCACGCCGGGGCGCGCTTTCAAGCCGTGGAATTCCTCTGCTCCGAGCAGGGGCTGGCGTTTCTCGAGCGGGACCTCCAGGAGCAGGGCGTGGAGCGGGTCGTGGTCGCCGCCTGCTCTCCGCGGGAACACGAGAGCACCTTCAGGCGCGCCCTCGTCAAGGTGGGGCTCAATCCCTACCTGCTGCAGATGGTGAATCTGCGCGAGCAGGTGGCCTGGGTCACCAACGACCCGCGGGAGGCTGCGGCCAAGGCGGTGCGGCTCGTGGACGCCGCGCTGCGCCGGGTCGCGCTCCACGATCCCCTCCAGACCAGAGAAATCGAGATCTGTCCGGACACCCTCGTCATCGGCGCCGGCCCGGCGGGCTTGCAGGCGGCGCTCTGCCTGGCTGCGGCGGGCCGAAACGTCACGCTGGTTGAAAAATCCCCGGTCATCGGCGGCCTGCCGGTGCGTTACGAGGAGCTCTTCCCGAACCTCGAGTGCGGGCCCTGCATGCTGGAGCCGCTGCTGGCGGAGGTGCTGCACGGCGAGAACGCGGAGAAGATCGAACTGCTGACGCTCGCCGAGGTCACCGCGGTGGTCGGCTCCTACGGCAACTTCACCGTGAAGATCCGGCAGCGGCCCCGCCATGTCGATCCCCGGGTGTGTATCGGCTGTTCCGAGTGCATCGGCCCCTGTCCCGTGTCCGTACCGAACGAATTCGACTGCGGCCTCGGGGAGCGCAAGGCGGTGTCCCTGCCGTTCGTGGGTGCGCTGCCGAACGTCCCCGCGATCGACGCCGGACGCTGCCTGCGCCTCAATGGCGTGGATTGCAACGCCTGCCGGCAGGCCTGCCCGGTCGAAGGCGCATTTCTCTTCGAGGAGACCGAGAAGCTGATCGAGCGGACCGTGGGTGCGATCGTGCTGGCAGTCGGCGGGAATCTTCTCGACTGCCGCGACCTGCCGAACCTCGGCTTCGGCACGGTCCCGGATGTCTACACCGCGGCGGCCTTCGAGCGTCTGCTCGCCTCGAACGGCCCGACCGCGGGCGAGATCCGGACCGCGGCCGGCACCCCCCCGGCAGCCGTGGCGATCGTGCACTGCGTCGGCAGCCTCGATAAAAACCACCGGGAGTACTGTTCCGGCATCTGCTGCCAGTACGCGTTCAAGTACAACCAGATGATCGGGAAGAAACTCCCCGGCGCCCGGCGCTACCATTATTTCAAGGAGATCGCGGCCGCCGGCAAGGAAGGCTTCGTGCTTGCGCGCCAGGCGCAGGACGATCCCGACACGGTCTTCATCAGGTACCAGGAGAGCGCCGATCTCTCAGTGCGCTCCGACGGCGCCAGGAAAATAATTCTCCGAAAAGGAACGGTCCCGCCTGAGGAACAGGTAGGGCGAAGGGGTGGCGCGGAGGGGAGGTCTCCATCGGCGGACCGAAGGGAGCACGATGGAGGTCCGCAGCGACAGGACCCCGCAGCCCACACGGGAACGGAAATCAGTGTGGACATGGTCATCCTCTGCCCGGCCGTCGTCCCCGCTGCGGACACCGGCGCGCTCGGCGCGGTCCTCGACGTCGGCCGCGACCGGTTCGGCTTCTTCGAAGAGCGCCACAGCCGGACCGACGCCGTGCAGAGCACCATCAAGGGCATCTATCTCGCCGGCGCCTGCCAGTCGCCGATGGACATCCAGGGCGCGATGAACCAGGGGCTGGCGGCGGCGGGCCACGTGCTCTCGGGCCTTGTGCCGGGACGCAAGCTCGAGATCAACCCCGTCACGGCGGTGGTGGACCAGCGGCGGTGCTCGGGCTGCAAGGTCTGCATCGGGGTCTGCCCCTACAAGGCGATCGGCTTCGACGAGGTCGCGGCCCGGGTGAACGACGTTCTCTGCCTCGGCTGCGGCACCTGCGCCGCGGCCTGCCCCACTGGCGCGATCCAGGCGAACCACTTCACCACCGCCGAGATCCTGGTCGAGATCGCAGGGCTCCTGTCATGAGCGGACAAGCCAGCGGTTTCGAGCCCAGGATCGTCGGGTTCCTCTGCACCTGGTGCTCCTACGCCGGAGCGGACAAGGCCGGGACCGCGCAGACGCCGTACCCACCCAACGTCAGCATCGTCAGGGTCATGTGCAGCGGCCGGGTGGACCCGCAGTTCGTCCTCGCGGCCTTCGCGCAGGGCGCGGACGGCGTCCTGGTGCTGGCCTGCCACCCCGGCGATTGTCACTACAAGGAGGGCAACTACCGGGCCGTGAGCCGTCAGTTCCTGCTCCAGCGACTGCTCGAACAGTTCGGCATCCCGCGGGAGCGCTGCCGTTTCGACTTCGTCTCCGCCGGCGAAGGAGAGAAGTTTGTCCGGATCGTCGAGGAGATGGTCTGCACCATCAAGGGCCTCGGCCCGCAACAACCCCAAGGAGAGAGGCATGGCTCAGCACAATCTTGATGCGCTCGGTCTGAAGTGCCCCCAGCCCACGCTGAAAATCACCGTGCAGGCGACGAAGATGCAGCCGGGAGACATATTAGAAGTGCTCGCGGACTGCCCGACCTTCGAGAAGGACGTACGAGACTGGTGTGCCCGCTCGAAAAAGGTGCTGCTCTGGATTCGTGACGAAGGCGGCGGAAAAAAACGCTGCCAGATCAAGTTCTGAGCGCCATGGAAGGAACAGGCAGCACCGACCTGATCGTCGCTGAACTCCAGCGGCTCAGGGGGCAGGGGAAAACGGCCGGCGTCGAGGAGGAGAGGACCAAGTTCGTGATCTTCACGCTCCAGGACCGGCTGTTCGCCTTCCCGGGCGCCGATGTCAAGGAGATCCTGCCGGCCATGGAAATCTTCCCGGTCCCTGGCGCGCCACAGGCGATCCCCGGCGTGATCAACAACCGGGGAGACATCGAAGCCGTGGTCAACCTCCACGGCCTTCTCGGCCTTCCCGACAGCGACAGCACCCCCGGCAGCCGGATCGCGATGACCGAAAAGGCGGGGGGGCGCTCCGGGATGCTGGTCGATTCCGTCATCGACGTCGTGGATCTGCCGCAAAGCTCGATCAGGCCGCCGCTCGCATCGCTCGATGATGCCATGCGAGTGCTGGTGGCGGGCGAGACGGTCTACCAGGGCAGCAGCGTCGTGCTCCTGGATGTCGGCCGGATCCTCGACAGATTGCGCACCCATGGCGAATGACCGCACGCGGAGCGATGCCGTCCTCCCCGCGGAGGTGCCGCTGGTGCTCTTCCACGCGGCGGGCGTGGCCCTCGGCGTCGAAGCGTCGGCGATCGAGGGGGTGCTCGATGCCGGGCAGGCCCGGCAATCCGGCATCAGCAGCGGGACATTGGCCGAACTTCTCGGCACGAGCGCGGCGGCCGAGCCCCCAGCGGCCAAGGTGCTCCTGGTAAAACGTCGCGAGGATCGGTTCGGGATGGGTGTCGACAGCCTCGACGAGATAGCCGCGATTCCGACAACAGCCCTGCAGCTCTTGCCGGAACCCCTGTCGTATTTCCGGGGTCCGCGCACGTTCTGGGGTGCCACCGTGCGAGCGGGCCAGGTGGTGCTGCTTGTTGACGTGGATCGGTTGCCGAAGCCGGCAGCCGCGCCAGGGGAAGCCTCTTGTGAAAGCGAGGAATGCGATCATGCGCACGACACGATCATTCGGTGAGGGCATCGCGGTGAAGAGCCAGATCCTTGTCTACTTGCTCATCCCTCTGCTGGTCGCCATCGTGGCGCTCTCGCTGGTCTGCGTTTCGCTCATCCGGCAAAGCAGTGAGACGCGCATCGCCACCTGGAGCCGGTCCGCAGCCGGCGCGGTCGCGGCGGACCGCGAGACCATGATCGCGGCGGAGCGGGAACTGACCCGCGAGACCATCGGGCGGTATCTGACCCGCGCCACGGGGGTTTCCGTCGCACTGCTGCTCCTCACCGCCTTCGTCGTGCTGGGATTCCAGCGGGGGCTCTATAGCACGCTCGCGCAGGCGTCGGAGAGCGTGAAGAGATCCGGCTCGCTTGCCGGCATGCTCTCGGTCAGCGTCTCACAGTATGGCGCGGTCGCGTCGCAGGAGTCGGCCTCGATCGCGGAGATCACCTCGACGACCGAGGAGCTCTCCGCCTCGTCGACGCAGATCGCCGATCACGCCCGGACGGTCGTGGACATTGCCCAGAAGACCTGGGAGGACACCAAGAAGGGCGCCACGGCGATTGAGTCCATGATCATGAAGATGTCCGAGATCCACCAGGACAGCCAGAAGAGCGCCGCCGAAATCATCGCCCTCGGGAAAAAGTCCAAGGAGATCACGAAGGTGATGGAGATCATCAACACGATCGCAGACCAGACGAAGCTCCTCGCCTTCAACGCCGCGCTCGAAGCCTCGAGCGCCGGCGAGTCGGGAAAGCGGTTCGGGGTGGTGGCCGCCGAGATCCGCAGGCTGGCCGACAGCGTGACCGAATCCACCGGGGAGATCGAGGCAAAAATCAGCGAGATCCAGGAGGCCGTGAACAACCTGGCCGTGGCTTCCGAGAAAAGCTCGCGGGGCATCGAGCAGGGGATGGACTTCTCCGCCGAAACCGCGGCGCTGCTGTCGGACATCGTCGCGGCCGCGCACTCAACCATGGATTCCGCCAAGCAAATCTCCCTCTCGACCCAGCAGCAAAGAACCGCCAACAGCCAGGTCGTGACCGCCCTGCGGGAAATCGTGCAGGGAACGAGCGTGACCTCCTCCTCGATCGAGGCCATGGGCGCCATCAGCCACGACCTCGCCGAGCTCTCCGAGGGCTTGGGCCAGCTACTGACCAGGCTCGGTTACGCGGGGGAGGCGACCGCGCACCCGGGGGAGAAGTCGGGTGGGCATGCCTAGACCCACCGTCGTTCCGACGCGAGCGGGGTGAGGGGGCGTCATGAAGAAGATCCGCGTCCTGGTGGCGGACGACAGCTCCCTGGTCCGGGACCTGATCAAGATGATGATCCAGGGCGACCAGGAACTCGAGACCGTGGGCGAGGCAGCCAACGGGCTCGAGGCGGTCGAGAAAGTCCGGCTGCTCAAACCGGACATCGTGACCATGGACATCGAGATGCCGGTGTTGGACGGGCTGCAGGCCATCGAGCGGATCATGGGCGAGAACGCCGTGCCCATCCTCGTCGTGACCAGCCGCGGCGACGCCAAGACCGCCTATGCCGCCATTTCGAAGGGGGCCCTCGATCTCGTGGTGAAGCCGGACGTCAGCATCGAGGCGGCCCAGGAGTTCACGGACAGGCTCCGCCTGCTCTCGAAGGTCAAGGTGCTCACGCACCTCTCCGGGAGACACCGGGGGAGACGCGCGACGGACCTGGCGCCGACCCTGAGTGCCGCGCCCACCGACGTGGTGGTTGCCATCGCCGCCTCGACGGGAGGGCCCGACGCGCTCTCGATCATTCTCTCGCGGTTGCCGGCGCTGTTCCCCGCTCCCATCGTGATCGCACAACACATTTCCGACGGGTTCGTGAACGGGATGGTCGACTGGCTCAGAACCCTCTCGCGGGTCGAGGTCAAGGTTGCCGCCGATGGCGAGGCCCTGCAACCCGGCGTCGCCTATGTCTGCCCGTCGGAGAACCACATGCGGATCAGCCCTGCGAGAAAGATCGCGTTCATCGCCAGGCACGCCAAGGACGTCTTCCGTCCCTCGTGCGACACGCTGCTCGCGTCGGTGGCCGAGAGTTGCGGCGAAAAGGCCGTCGGCGTGATCCTCACCGGGATGGGCAACGACGGCGTCGCCGGGATACAAAGAATCAAGGAAGCGGGAGGCGCAACCCTGGCCCAGGATGAAAAGACCTCGGTCATTTTCGGGATGCCCAACCTGGCCATCGAGAGCGGCTTCATCGACTGCGTTCTTCCTCTCGAGGCCGTCGCCTCGGAGATCGCGCGGCTGACGGCCCGGCGGGGCGCCGCGGCCGCACGGGCGGGTGGATGACGCTCGCGCCGATCAAGCACCTGGTTCGGGCACACTGCGGCCTCTCGTTCGAGGACGGCCGGCAGAGCCTGCTGGCCGAGGGCGTCAAGGCCAGGCTTGCGAAGCGGGGGCTGGGCTCGCACGAGGAGTACCTCGAAATCCTTTCCCGGGAGCCGGAGGAAGTCCGGACCCTGGTGAACCTGATCACGGTCAAGGAGACCTATTTTTTTCGGGAGGCGGTGCACTTCAAGCTGCTGATCGAACGGCTGATCCCGGAAATCCTGGCCTCCCGTGGCGGCCGGGGCGCGATCAAGATCGTGTGTGCCGGCTGCTCCACGGGCGAGGAGCCCTACACGATAGCCATCGCCCTGCAGGAGCGGTTCGGCCCCGGGTTTGGCGCCCGCTTCTCCGTCATCGGCTTCGACATCGACGACGAGGCGCTGCGCACGGCGCGGCTGGGGCGCTACGCGGCACACTCCTTCCGCGGCGTCCCGGATCGGATCCGGGCGAAATTCTTCGAAGTCGACGGCGGACGGTATCGGATCAACAAGGCTTGCCGGGAGGGCGTGACCTTCCTGCGCCAGAACATCTTCGACGAAACCTATCCCGACGCGCTCCACGACGCGGACGTCGTCTTCTACCGCAACGTCTCCATCTATTTCGCGCCGGAGGTCCAGCAGCGCATCTTTCGCAACCTGGCAGGACTCCTGCGTGAGCGGGGACATCTCATCCTCAGTTCCACGGAAACTTTCTGCCACAACATCGGGGTGCTCACCCTCATCGAGCGGGACGGCATCTTTTTCTACAGCAAGGATGCCGAGGTGCAGATCGAGGAGCGGCGGAAGGCGGCGTGCGCAAAGCCCGCGACCGCGCGGCCGGCTCCCGCCGTGGGCAGAGCCTCGCCGCAGCCAGTGCGCCAGCGCGCCAGCGCGCGCGCGCTCGACGCGCCGCACCGGCTGTTCGACGAGGCGCTCCTGCTTGCGGAGCAGAAAGATTATCCCGCCGCCCTGGCGCGGATCGACAAGGTACTGGCCCTGCAACCCTCTTTCGCCGAAGCCTATCTGCTCAAGACCGGCATCCTGGTCAACTGCAAGCGCTTCGACGAGGCGGAGGCGACGTGCCGCCAGAGCGTGGCACAGGACCGCTGGTGCCTCGAGGGCCACCTCTTCCTGGGGCTCATTGCGAAAATCCGGGGCGCCTGTGCCGAGGCCAAACAGCGGTTCAAGGAAGCCGTCTACATCGAACCGTCCTGCTGGATCGCGCACTATTACCTCGGCGAGATCCACCGCTTTGAAGGCGACACCGGACGTGCCGGCAGGGAATTCGCGATCGTGATCAAGCTCCTGGAGCAGAAGAGCCCCGCCGGGCAAGGCTTGAGGTTCTTCACCTTCTCGGTCGCAAACGAGCAGATCAGGCATCTGTGCCGGCACAACCTCGCCGCCATGCACGGTTGCGAGCGGTAGCCGGAGATTTTGCCATGGCGTTCGACATTGCGAAATTCACCGCCCGGTTCGTGGAAGAGGCCCGCGACCACATCGCGGACCTCACCAGCGGGCTGATCGAGCTCGAACGGAACCCGAGCGACGCCGAGCGCCTGAACGCGGTTTTCCGAGCGGCCCACTCGATCAAGGGCTCATCGCGCATGCTGAAGCTGACGGCGATCACCGAGGTGGCGCACAAGCTGGAGGACGCGCTCGGGGCGCTCCGGGAAAAAAAGATCACCCATTCTCGTGAGCTCGCGAACCTGCTGCTCCGTGGTCTCGACGCCGTGGCTTCGATGGTGGAAAAAACCGCGGGTGGCAAGCAAATCGCGACTGACACCACGGCGCTGTGCGAGGCCCTCGCGCGGGCTGCCGCAGGCGGGCTGCCGGCAGCGGGGGAAGCCCCGGCCACCGCCGTCGACGCAGCAGAGGCAGGGGCGGCCGGCGGGGGCGGCCCGGCACCGTCCGGCCCGGTGGCGACAGCGGCACCGCGGGAGCCGAAGGGCATCGCCGCGGAAACCATCCGCGTGAAGACCGGGAAGCTTGACGACCTGATCCGGCTCATGGGCGAGGTGGTCTCCCGCCAGAACCAGCTCAAACAGCGCATCCAGGGCCTTGGACGCCTCGAACGCGATGCCAGAAAGCTGGTCGAGCTGCTGGAGCGGGAGGGCGCGGGAGCGCCGCTGCGCGGCTCCCGGTCCCTGCACGCTGGCCTCAGGCAGCTCCTGTCGGTCATCAGGCAGGACAAGACGCTGCAAGACATCCTGACGGCCGAGTTCCAGGAGAAGGCCCTGATGATGAGGATGGTCCCCGTTTCGCTGGTCTTCGACCCCCTGCACCGGTCGGCGCGCGACCTGGCGGGCTCGATGGGCAAGGATGTGGATTTTGTGACCGAGGGCGGCGAGATCGAGCTGGACAAGAAAATGGTGGAGAAACTCTGCGATCCGCTGCTGCACCTGCTCCGCAATGCGCTCGACCACGGCATCGAGAGCCCCCAAGAGCGGCAACGGGCCGGGAAGGCTCCCCAGGGTCGGGTCCGCCTTTCGGCCTGCCACGACGCCGGGAGCATCCGCATCGAGATTTGCGACGACGGCGCCGGCATCTCGACAGCAAGGATCCGGGAGAAGGCTCTGGCCAGAAGGATGTTCGATGCCGAAACCCTCGACAGCATGGATGCCGCGGCATTGACGGATCTGATCTTCCTGCCCGGATTCAGCACGAGCGGGATGGTCACCGACATCTCCGGCCGGGGCGTCGGCATGGACGTCGTCAAGAGGAACATCGTCGAGGACTTGAAGGGTGTCGTGAGCGTCGAGACGCACGAAGGGCTCGGCAGCACCTTCACGATCAGGCTGCCGATGACCCTGGCCATCATGCGGACCCTGCTGGTTTCCGCGCGGGGCAGGATTTTCGGTATCTCCACGCACTACGTGAACGAGATCCTCAAGGTCCCGAAGGCCGAAATCATCGACGTCGTCACGAAAAAGGCGTTGCGCTTGCGCGAAGAGTTCATTCCCATCGTCGACGTGGCCGCGCTCCTGGGCAGCGACGCCCCCGAGCAGCCGCGGGGAGAGCAGCTGCTGGTGATCATCGTCCGGACCGGCAATGAAAAGACGGGATTCATCGTGGACGCCATCCTCGACGAGGAGGACATGGTGATCAAATCCCTCCCCGACCTCCTCAAGGGGGTGCGACTCGTGTCCGGGGTCACCATCTCGGGGAGGAACGAAATCATCGCTGTCCTGAACGTCCCGGCGGTCATGACGGCGGCCAGGGGCGCGACGACGGCTTGGCCCGGATCGGAGGCCGCAGCCGGCCGCCACCGGGAGATCAATATCCTCGTCGTCGACGATTCCATCAGCACCCGGGAGATCGAGCGGGACATCCTGGAAGCCTACGGGTATCGGGTGACCATCGCCGGCGACGGCATCGAAGCCCTCGAAAAGGCCGGAAACTCGACCTTTGACCTGGTGATCACCGATATCGAGATGCCGCGGCTCAACGGCTTCGCCTTCACCGAGCGGCTGCGCGCCGATCCCACCTACCGGGACGTCCCGGTCATCATCGTGACCTCGCGGGAGAAGGACGAGGACAAGAGGCGGGGGCTCCAGGTCGGCGCCAGCGCCTACATCGTCAAGGGGGCGTTCGACCAGAGCAATCTCGTCGAGACGGTGCAGAACCTTGTCGGCAAGGGTGAATCGTGATGGCGCACGACGGCGGCGCCGTGAAGGTGCTGGTTGTCGATGACGATCCGTTCGTGCGGGACTTGATCGCGTCGATCCTGCAGGATGGCGGTTACCAGGTTGCCACGGCCGGCAACGGCGTCGAGGCGGCGGCGATGTTCGGCGCCACGAGCGGCATCGGCCTGATCGTTTCGGACATGAACATGCCCGAGATGGATGGCCTCGGTCTCATCGGCGCCATCCGCGGCGTGGGGGCCGACGTCCCGATCATCATCCTGACCGGGAACAACGAGGTGACCACCGCCATCCAGGCGCTCAGGAGCGGCGCCAGCGACTATCTCCTCAAGGACGAAAACATCCAGGACACGATCGGCATCGCCGTGGAGAACGTGCTGGAAAAGCACTTCCTGAAAAAGCAGAACAGGCAGCTCGTGGCCGATCTGGCCAGCAAGAACGAGCGGCTGGAGAACGAGAAGACTTTCGCGCAGAAGGTGCAGGAGAGCATCCTGCCCCGGGACCTGCGGTTTCCCGGTTTCGAGGTGGCGACGCTGTACCGGCCGTCCGACAAGATCGGCGGCGATTTTTTTGATGCCTGGGAGAACGGCGACCGTCTCCACGTGCTGATCGGGGACGTGTCGGGCCACAGCACGTCCTCGGCCCTGATCATGGCCGCGAGCAAGGGGATCCTCCACTCGCTCGGCCATGCCCTGAACGACCCCCGGGAGATCGTGAGGGTCGCCAATCGCATGATCTGCAATATCGTCAGCGACAGCGGCATGTTCCTGACGCTGCTCTACGGCGTCTTTGACCGGGCACGGGAGGAGCTGGAGATCGTTTCGGCGGGGCACAATCCGGTGTTTCTCGTCAACGGCGACGCGGTCGCGCGCGTCGTGTCCACCGGCGCGGCCATCGGCTGGGACCCCGATGACGTTTGGGAAAGCCACACGGCCCCCCTGGTGCCCGGTTCGAGCCTGGTCCTCTATACCGATGGACTGACCGAGGTGCGGAATCGCGAGGGAGTTGAGTATGGCGAGGAGTCCCTGGAGCCCCTGCTGATCCGCGACTCACCCCCGGGTGCCGTCATCGAGAGCATCGCGCAGGCCGCCGAGACGTTCTGCGAGGGAGTGTTCCACGATGACCTGACCCTCCTGATCCTGAAACGGCGGCGGACGGATGGCTGATGCGGCCCTGTCGATGAAACTGCCGCCGACCTTCGAAAGTGTCGACAAGGTCCGGAAGGCGGTGCGGGAACTCTGCCAGGACCGGTACCGGCAGCCGGGAGAAAAAGCGCTGCTTGGCGACCTGCTCCTGGCTATCGCCGAAGCCATGAACAATGCCGTGGAGCATTCGCGAGCCGCGGAGATGGAGATCGAGATCGTGGCCGGCACCCGGTCGCTGATCTTCCGCATGCGGACGGCGGGAGAACCGTTCGACCCGACCGCCGGCGCCTCCTTCCCCGACCTGGACGCCCCCGAAGGGCTGCCGGAGGGCGGCTACGGGCGGGCGCTGATGAAGGCACTTGCCGACAGCGTGAGCTACGAATATCTCGAGGGCAGAAACGTGTTGACACTTGAAAAGATAATCACGAGGGAGGCGCGGGATGGAGATTAGCATCGGCATGGACGGGGAAGTGGTCGTGGTCGACATGACGGGGGACTTCGTCGCGGATACCGCCGATCAGTTCAAGGCGCAGATGGCCAAACTGATGGAGAAGAACTTCCTCTTCGTGGTCCTGAACATGGACAAAGTGAGCTTCATCGACAGTTCCGGGCTCGGGGCCTGCATGGCGGCGCACAAGGCGTTCCAGGAAA
The DNA here is from genome assembly GCA_964513745.1 of uncultured bacterium. Taxonomy (GTDB): domain Bacteria; phylum JAUVQV01; class JAUVQV01; order JAUVQV01; family DATDCY01; genus DATDCY01. Next base: position 17,941 of record CAZEOK010000018.1, on the reverse strand, counting down.
AGAAGGGGGCCCTGGTCTGCGCCAAGCCCAGCGAGCCGGTCGCCAAGATCTTCCGCGTGACCCGCGCGGGCCAGAAGCTCAGAGTCGCTCCGACGCGCCTGGATGCGGTGCAGTCCCTGCAGACGCTCGCCGCCGCCGGGAGAACCCCATGAAGGACGTGCAGGAGCTGAAGAACCCGGGCAGGCTGGGGGAGATCCTGATCGAGAAGAGGATCATCACGACATCCCAGCTCGAGGAAGCCCTCAAGAAGATGAAGGAGCTCCTGCTCCCGCTCGGCGAGACGCTGATCCGCCTGAAATTCGTCAGCGAACACGTGATGCTCGAGGTCCTGAGCAAGCACCTCGGCGTGGACTTCCTGAACATCGCCGAAAACGACTACCAGATGGTGGACAAGTCGCTGTCCAGGGTGCTGCCGCTGGAGTTCTGCCTGCAGTACAAGGTGTTGCCGGTCTTCCAGATCATCGACGACGACCTGAGGGAACTCACCCTGGCCATGGCCACGCCCTTCGCGGAGGAGGTGATCGCCGCTGCCGAGGGGATCACCGATTGTCGCGTGAACCCGGTCCTGACCACGATCGCGGCGATCGAGGGGGGGATCGCCAGGCTCTATTCGATCAAGCTCGACGCCGGACTCGAGAAGATCGCCTTGCAGCAGGGCGACGCGGTCGCGCAGGTGAACGGTATGCTCGAGATGGCGGTGAAGCTCGGCGCGAGCGACATCCACGTGGAACCGCACGAGAAGGAAGTCCACGTCCGGATGCGGATCGACGGCGTCCTCGAGGTGGCGACCGTTTATCCGACGGTCATGAACGCCTCGGTCGTCTCGCGGATCAAGATCATGGCCAGCGAGCAGAATTCGGTGATGAAGATCGAGGAGCGGCGGATCCCGCAGGATGGCGCGTTCGCGCGCACGATCGAAGGGCATCAGATCGACTGCCGCGTCTCGACGCTCCCGACGCTTTTCGGCGAGAAGGTCGTGATGCGCATCTTCGACAAGGACAAGGCGACCTACATCGGCCGCATCCGGGACCTGAAAATGTCCTCGCGGATGGAGCTCAAGTACCGCCGCTGCGTGCGCAAGGCCAGCGGCATCAACATCGTCACCGGGCCCACCGGGAGCGGCAAGACCACGACGCTGCACGCGGTGATCAACGAAATCAGCTCGGTCGGGATCAGCGTGATCACCGTCGAGGATCCGGTGGAATACCGGGCAACCGGTTTCGTGAACCAGAGCTCGCTGCTGCCGGCCGCCGGCTTCACGTATGCCCGCGCTCTGCGCGCCATCATGCGGCAGGACCCCGATGTCATCCTGATCGGGGAGATCCGCGACCTCGAGACGGCCGAGATCGCGATCCAGGCCGCCCTCACGGGGCACCGGGTGTTCACGACGCTGCACACCGACGACGCCGCGGGGTCGATCGCGCGCCTGATCGACCTCGGGGTCGAGCACTTTCTCGTGGCCTCGACGGTCGTCTCGGCCGTCAACCAGCGCCTGGTCCGCAAGATCTGCAACAACTGCATGGAGGAGTACGTCCCGACGCGCGTCGAGATGATCGACATCGGACTCGACGCCAAGGTGGCCGACGAGATCCTGCAGCGCCCCGGGCAGTACAGCATGCGGCGCGGACAGGGCTGCGACATCTGCCGCAAGACCGGCTACCGGGGGCGGCAGGGGGTGTACGAGCTCGTTGCCGTCACTCCGGAGATCCGGGAGCTCATCCATCGGCGCCAGACCACGGAGGCGATCGCCGCGACGGCGCGCGAAAAGGACAACGTGAACATGCTCTTCGAGGAGGGCCTGCGGCTCTTCCTGACCGGGACGACCACCCTCGGCGAGCTGCAGCATCTGCCCCGGGGGGACTACCAGATGAAATCGGTCGCGGCGATCCTGGAGGATTCGGAACTGTGACGGGTTCCAGGTGAGGCCCTGGCAACCTTGACAGAACCCGCCTGCCTCCCGGAGAATCTCCGGCGCGTCGAGCCGCCTGCCGCGGCGGCGGGAGGAAAAAGATGAGAGAAGTCTTCACGATGTGGGGCAACACCAGGATGGTGGTGCTGACGGCCCTCACCGCGGCGATCTACGCGGCGATCCAGATACCGTTCAAGGCCGTTATCCTGATCCCCGGATTCACCGAACTGCGCCCGGCGGCGGCAGTGCCGCCGGTCTTCGGCCTGCTTTTCGGCCCCGCCGCTGCCTGGGGTAGCGGCATCGGCAACATCATCGGCGATTTCTTCGGCGGCACCCTGAGCCTCGGGAGCATCTTCGGTTTCGCCGGGAACTTTTTCCTGGCGCTGACTCCGTACCTGCTCGTCGACCCGCTCGTTTCAGGATCCCCGCGCACGAGAGGCGCCTGGGATGAAACCCTCACGGTCGCCCGGACGGTCATCCCGGCAAGCGCCGTCTGCGCCGCGATCATCGCGTGGGGTGTCGACCTTCTCGGGTTTGTCCCGTTCGTCGCGCTCGGCACCGTCATCTTCGTCAACAATATCCTCGTGGGAATCATCCTCGGTCCGATCCTGCTGCGCCTCGTCCGGCCCCGAGTCGCCGCCTGGCACCTGCTGTGGACGGACATCGTCGACATCCCCGTGACGCCCCCGCTGCGTCGGCGGCTCGGGCGGACGCTTCTGGTGGTCGGCAGCGTCGGGTCCCTGGCGGCCGGCCTTGCGATCGCCACCGGCGTCGGGGTCGGGGCGACGGGGATCACGCTCGGCGTGGCGCCCCTGCTGCTCGTCTACCTCGTCGGCTGCATTCTCGCCTAGCCCCGGAACGTATGAAACCATCAACCTGCCGCCGGGGAACAATCTGCCATGAAACACGTGCCGAGCGGAGGGGTAGGGGTGGCGCTACGGGGAGAGGCACACCTCTTTCAGCATCTCGTTAGACACGCATCATGATGGAGCCGGTCCTCAGGTTCGAGAGCGTCGGTTTCCGCTACCGGGGAGCGCCCCGCCCCGCCCTCGACGGCATCGACCTCGAGCTTGTCCCCGGCGAAACGGTGGTCCTCCTTGGCGCCAGCGGAGCGGGCAAGTCCACGCTCTGCCTTGCCGCCAACGGCCTCGTGCCGCACTTTCTCAAGGGGGAGCTCACCGGCCGCGTCCTGGTCGCCGGGCGCGACACGCGCGAGCACGCCCCGCGCAGCTTTGCCGACCTTGTCGGGGTGATCTTCCAGGACTTCGAGTCCCAACTCTTTTGCACCACCGCGGAACTGGAGGCCGCCTTCGGCCCCGAGAACCTCTCGCTGCCGCGGCAGGAGATACGGCGGCGCGTCGATGCCGCATTGGCGCGCGTCGGTCTCGCCGGCTTCGAGCGCCGCGCGCCGGCCACGCTCTCGGGCGGGCAGAAACAACGTCTCGCGATCGCCGCCGCGCTGAGCCTCGAGCCGCGCGTCCTGGCCTTCGACGAGCCGACGAGCGACCTCGATCCGGCAGGTAAGGAGGAAGTCCATGCGGTGGCCAGGGCCCTCGGGGCGCAGAGCACCGCCGCGCTGCTCCTCGCCGAACCGGACACCGAGGAGGCGGTGCGCGCCGACCGGGTGGCCATCATCCGCGAGGGGAAGATCACGTTTGCGGGACCGCCAGGGGAGGTGCTGGCCAGAGTCGACGAGTTGATCGCCGCGGGTATCCGCCCCCCGCCGGCGGCCGAGGTCACCATGCGCCTCGGCCTTCCCGTGACGATCGATCCCGGGGAGGCCGCGGCGCAGATACTTGCCAGCGGCCACCGCAGCCGGCGGGACCTTCCGTGCCGTTCCGGCCCCGGGACGGGCCCGGTGCCCGCCGGCCCACCCGCACTGGCCGCGCGCGACCTGACGTTTTGCTACCCCGGCTGCCCCCCCGCCCTGGAAGGCGTGAACCTCGAGATCCGCCCGGGCGAGCTCGTGGCGATCCTCGGGCAGAACGGCAGCGGGAAAAGCACGCTTGCCAAGCTGCTGGCCGGCCTGCTCGCCCCCGGTGCCGGAGCGGTGCTATCCGGCGGGAGAAACCTGGCGGCGCTGACCCGCGCCGAGGCCGGCCGCCTCGTGGGATTCGTCTTCCAGAATCCCGATCACCAGATCTTCGCCGAGACGGTTGCGGCCGAGGTCGCCTTCGGCCCGCGCATCCAGGGTCTCGGCCGGCGGGAAATCGAGGACCGCGTCGAGGAGTCGCTGACGGCGGTCGGGCTGCTCGAGCGGCGCGCCGCCGACCCCTTTTTACTCTCGAAGGGCGAGCGGCAGCGTGTCGCGGTGGCCTCGGTTCTTGCCACGAGGCCCGACACCCTGATCCTCGACGAGCCGACGACCGGCCTCGACGCACGGGAGATCCGGGAGATGATGGGCCTTGTCGAGCGTCTCAACCACCGGGGCCACACGGTGGTCGCGATCACCCACACCATGTGGGTCGCCGCCGAACATGCCCGGCGCGTCGTGGTCATGACCGGCGGGAAGCTCATCGCGGACGGCCCGCCCGAGCGGATCTTCCACGACGACGAGCTGCTGCGCCGGGCGGCATTGCGCGCCCCCGCCGCCGCGCTGCTTGCGCGCCAGCTCGGCCTGGACGCAGTCAGCACGGCGGGCATCCTCGCCGCGTTGGAGCGGGGTTGACCGCGAATGGAACTCTACTTCTACCTCGAGCGCGAATCGTTCCTCCATCGGCTCCACCCGCTGACAAAAATTCTCCTGCTCGCGGGGAACTGCGGCCTCGCCCTGCTCTTGCGTCAGCCGGGGCCCCTGCTCGCGGCGGCGGCGTTCCTGCTGCTCCAGATGGCCCTCGGCAGGTGCCTCACCAACCTGCGCCGCATCCGGGTCTTCCTGCTGCTCGCCAGCGTCTTCGGCGTGTTGCTCTGGACGCTTTTCGGCCGTGGCGCGACGCCCCTTGTGCTCTGGATGACGCGCGAGGGCCTGCACGCGGGGATCGTGGCCGCACTGCGCATCGACGTCTTTATCCTGACCGGGACGCTCTTCCTCTCGATCGCGCGCAACGAGGAGATCGTCCAGGGCTTGCTGGTGCTCGGCCTGCCCTACCCGATCTGCTTCGCGTTTGCCACGGCGCTGCGCCTCGCCCCCACCTTTGTCGGAACCGGCTGGGCGGTGCGGGACGCCCAGAGAGCGCGCGGGCTCGACCCCGACACCGGATCGCCGGCCGCGCGCCTGCGAAAAAGCGTGCCGCTGCTCGTCCCGACGTTTCTCACGACGATCCGCATGACCGGGCACTTGGCGATGTCCCTGGAGTCCAAGGGCTTCGGGCTGCACAAGAAGCGGACATCCCTGCTGGAGATGCGCTTCGGCGCGCGGGACGCGCTGGCGCTCGTGCTGATCGCGGCCGCCCTGTCAATCGGGTTGGCTCGTCTCTGAATACGCTGCTGGCGAGAAGGAGCCGCCTCCTTGACATTGCCGGCAGCGAACACCAGAATCGCAATACTTACTCTCTTTGTCGGTTATTGGGAGGGGAAAAGTTGCCAGAAGGAATCCGGACTCCCGCCGCCGTCGAACCCTGCTCCCATCGGGGGCCCGGCAAGCGCTGCCCGATCAGCAAGACCCCCTGCATGGGCGAGTGCATCTACGCCGACATCCTCGCCGACATCAGCCTCGGCATCATCGGGCTCGACACCGCCCGCGAGGAGGTCTTCTACCAGAACAAGCTCGCCGTCGAGTTGTTCAAGGGCACGATCCGCCCGAAGGACTACCGGGCCATCGCCGCTCTGCTGCTGGCCGATGCCGGCGAATCGCTCACGGCTTTGGACGCGACGACTTCGCGCAAGCTGCGCTACGGCACGCGTTTTCTCGGGTTCACGGTCTACCGGATCTCCGAGACCCTTCTCTGGATCTACGTCTCGGACATCACCGAGAAGACCAGGCTGGGCGCGATCGCCGAGGCCGTCAACACGATGAACAACCTCGGCTACATCTTCTCCGGCATCCGCCACGAGCTGGGCAACCCGATCAACTCGATCAAGACCACCGCCACCGTGCTCAAACAGAACATCGATGGCTACTCCAAAGAGACGGTGGTGCAGTACGTCGACCGGATCCTCTCGGACCTCACCCGCGTCGAGGTGCTGTTGCGCGACCTGAAAAACTTCAGCATGTACGAGAACCCGGAGGTCACCGACGTCGACCTGCCGGCGTTCGTCGAGAACCTCGTCACGATGAGCCGCCGCGACTTTGCGCGGGAGCAGGTCCGGATCAAGACGCTGCTGCGACCCGAGGCCGGACGGGTGCGCGCGGACCCGCGGGCGCTCCAGCAGGTCATGCTCAACGTGATGACCAACGCCGCCGACGCCCTGCGGGGCCGTCCGAGCCCGGAAATCGTCATCAGCACCCAGCGTCTCGACGACCGCACCGTGATCAAGATCCGCGACAACGGCTGCGGCATCCCCGATGACCAGCGCAAATTCCTCTTTATTCCCTTCTCCACGACGAAAACAAAGGGGACGGGCCTCGGCCTGGTCATCATCCAGAAGATGCTGGCCAAAATGAGCGGCACAGTCGAGATCGAGAGCACCGAGGGCGTGGAAACCACTGTGACCCTCAACCTGCCGCGGGGGAAAGCCCCGGATGCCTGACGCGCGCCGAACGCTGCTCGTCGTCGAGGACGACCGCAACTTCAGCGCCGCGGTGCGGGAATTCATCGAGGGACCGGGACTGGAAGTGCTGATCGCGAACACCGGGGCGGAGTGCCTCGATCTTTGTTCGCGTCGGCGCATCGACGTCGTCCTTCTGGACCAGAAGCTCCCCGACGCCAGCGGACACGCCCTCTGCCCCGACATCCTCGGCTACAACGACCAGACGAAGATCATCTTCAGCACCGCCTATCCGAGCTTCGACAACGCCGTCACGGCGGTCCGGGCCGGCGCCTATGACTACCTCTCCAAACCCTTCGAGCTTCAGGAGCTGCGGCTGGCCGTCGACCGGGCGCTGCGCACGCTGGCCCTCGAGAAGGTCGAGCAGATCCAGAACTACCGCACCGACAAGGAGATCCGGGACGCGGTGTTCGTCGGGGAAAGCGCGGCCGCGGCGGAGGTCCGCCGGCTGATCGGCGTCGCGGCGTCGGCCGAGGCCCCGGTGCTGGTCACCGGCGAGACCGGCTCGGGGAAGAACGTGGTCGCCCGCTGCATCCACTACGGCGGCCCGCGGCGTGCCGCGGCCTTCATCGGCATCAACTGCGCCGCGCTGCCGGAGCAGCTGATCGAGGCGGAGCTCTTCGGCTACGAGAAGGGGTCCTTCACCGGGGCCGCGACGGCGCGCAAGGGGATCTTCGAAATGGCCGAGGGGGGCACGCTCTTTCTCGACGAGATCGGCGAGATGCCGCTGCACCTGCAGTCGAAGCTTCTCGGCGTCCTCGACGACGGCCGGATCAAGCGCCTCGGCGGCGAGTCGATCCGCAGCGTCAACGCGCGGGTCGTCGCCGCCACCGGCATCGACTGCGCCCGCGCGATCGCCGAGAAGAAGTTCCGGGGCGACCTCTTCTACCGGCTCAGCGTCATCACGATCCATCTGCCGCCGCTGCGGGAGCGACGCGACGACATCCCCGTCCTCTGCCGCCATCTTTTCGGGCAACTCGCGGGCGAGCGGCGCGTCGAGCTGCCCGTGTCGGAACTCGCGCGGCTCCAGGCCTACGACTGGCCCGGCAACGTCCGCGAGCTGCGCAATGTGCTCGAGCGCGCGCTCATCCTCGAAAGCGGCCCGAACATCCACCCGTCGGCGCTCCTTTGCGCCGCGATCGAAGTGTCCGAAACAGTCAGACAACCAGTGGCGGGCACGAAGCCGGTTCGCGGCGACATCACGATGGAAGAGGTCGAAAAAGCGCACCTCGCCGAATCGCTCCGGCGTCACGGCGGCAATCTCGCGCGCACCGCGCGAGCGATGGGCATTTCGCTCTCGACGCTCAAGCGGAAAAAAAAGCGTTTCGACCTGACGGACTGAACCGTTCGCCGCGCTGCAGAATGAACCGTCCACATTGAACCGTCCAGCGGGCCGGCGTCGATGAGCGTGCACGAAAGCCGGCCTGACCGGGATCGCCGACTCAACCCGTAACTGCTCATCGGACAAGGCTTATTTTCTTCTCCGCCAGCGGCGCCCAACGCCATCGCGCCGCTGGCACGACCATTGCTATCTCTCCCGGCATGGACATCAACACCGGATTGAAGAATGTTCTGATCGTCGACGACGAGAAGTACTTCCTGCTGAGCCTTGTCGAGGGTCTTTCGCAGTACGCGAACACGTTCAGGACCGTCACGGCCGAAAACGGCCGTGCCGCGATCACGGTGCTCGGCTCGACCAGCGTGGACCTGGTGGTCACCGATTTGAATATGCCCGAGCTGGACGGCTTCGGACTGCTCGCGCACATGAGCAAGTTCCAGCCCGGTGTGCCGGTGATCGTGATGACCGCCTACTGCACGCCGGAGATCAAGCGCAAGCTCGCTGACTTCGGCTCGCTGAAGATCCTCGAGAAGCCGCTGGAGTTCACCGACCTGGTGGAGAGCATCCTCGCCGAGCTGACGTCGAACTCCGGGAGCTACCTGCGCGGGATCACCCTCCCGGCGTTTCTGCAGTTGCTCGAGATGGAACGCAAGACCTGTACGCTGCGGATCCGCTCGAAGGGGCGGGTCGGCTTCCTGTGCCTGCGGGACGGGCAGCTGCTGGAGGCCGACAACGGCCACGGTCGCGGTGACGAGGCGGCCCTCGACATCATTTCGTGGGACGAGACCGAGATCGAGATCAGCAGCGTCTGCAAGATCAAGGAGGCCAGGATCAAGGCCTCGCTCGGCTACCTGCTGATGGAGGCGTTCCGCCTCAAGGACGAGCGGGAACGCAGCAGGGCGCTGGCGGCGGACGCCCCGGACTCGGAGTCCCTCGCCGCCGGGGAACCGGAGCTCGACCTGCGACCGGCTCCCGCCGTTGCTCAAGAACCCCAACCCGGGCCCGTGCCCGCACCCGTGTCCGCCGCTGAGCCTCCCCCCGCGGAGGCACCGACAACGCAGTCGAAGGAGGAGAGCATGGCCACCATCAAGGAGCTCCTGACCGAATTCACGAAACTGCAGGGCGTCAACGCCGTCTGCCTGGTCGGGCGCGACGGCTTCCTGCTGGAGAGCATCGCCAAGACCGGCTTCGACGCCGAGATGATCGGCGCCATCGCCTCGAGCGGCTTCGGCACCTCGGAGTCGATGGGCCGGCAGCTGGGCAAGGGCGCGATGCTGATGAGCATGATCGAGTTCGACGACGGGCCGGTGCTCTTCTCGCCGGTTGGGGCCGACGCGATCTTCGTCATCATCGCCGACAAGGACGCAAACCTCGGCATGGTGCGGATGAAGCTCAAGAAGCACACCGGCGATCTCGCCGCGGCGGCGGCGGTCTAGGGGAGGCGGCCATGAGCGACGGCAAGATCCTCGACATCGCGCACGTCAGCTTCCTCGACATGATCAAGATCATGATCACGATGAGCGGCGCCGCCAGCGCCAAGGGGACGCTCATCCGCAACGCGCTCAAGACGGCCGAACGGATCCACGAGGTCGACTACCCGACGTTCGAGGACTATCTGACGGCGATCGAGCAGGCGACCAACCCGATCACGATGGTCGAGGGCAAGGCCACGCACGCGGGCGATTTCGTGTTCGGTCTGCAATTCTGCCCGTTCGGCCCGTCGATCAGGAACTACACGCAGGTCTTCGAGAAGCTTCCCGAGGGCTTCGCCGATTTCACCGCGGAGTTCAACAAAACGAGCAACGTCACCGACCAGTTCCGCGTCGGCGAGGGTGCGGGCGTGAGTCCCTTCTGCTCGGTCCACCAGCCGATGCGCAGCGCCATCGCCGAGAAGATCACGATCGGCGGGAAGAAAATCGTCATCTATCAGCTCGGCTGCAAATCCGGCGGCGGCAAGAAGGGCTTCGCGGACAAGTGGATCGCGGCGGCCGGCGTCGATCGCGCGGTCGTCGACAAGATCCTCGACAACCACATGTGCTGCTACTCGTTGAAGATCGTGGACTAGCCCGGTGCGGTTCGAGCGGCCCGGCGCACGGTCACCGGGGGCGGGCGCCGGCTTCGTTGAACGATAGGGAGATCCGCTGCACCTCGAGTTGAACGTCGAGGAACGCCTGCAGGACCCGTGGATCGAAGTGCTCCGGGGCGGTCCGCCCGTCGCCGTTCAGGATCAGCTCGAGCGCCTGTTCGTGACTCATGGCGGATTTGTAGACGCGCGTGCTGGTCAGGGCATCGTACACGTCCGCCAGCGCCATCAAGCGTCCGGAAACGGGGATGGCCTCGCCCTTGAGCCCGTAGTAGCCGGTCCCGTCCCAGTGTTCGTGATGCAGCTGGCACAGCTCCCCGGCAAAACGCAGAAATGACGAAGCGGCGTCATCCCGCATGCCGGCCTCGATGCGGCTGATGACCTCGCGGCCCAGCTGCGTGTGCCGCTTCATCACCGCGAACTCGTCGGGGGTGAGCGGCCCGGGCTTGCGCAGGATGGTGTCCGGCACCGCCACCTTGCCGATATCGTGCAGCGGGACGGAGTTGAACAAGAGCCGCATCGTGACCTTGTCGAAATAGCCCTTGAAGCCGGGGTGGTCCCTCAGTCGCTCCGCCATGAGCCTGACGTAGTGCTGGGTTCGCCGGATGTGATCCCCGGTTTCGGTGTCGCGGTATTCGGCGAGCAGGGCCAGGCCGAGAATGGCTGCGTCCTGCGTCAGCAGCAATTCGCGGGTTCTCTCCAGGACCAGGTCCTCCAGCCGGTCGCGATGCTTCTTCAGCTCGAGATGGCTGTGCAGGCGCGCTTTCACCAGCGGCGAGCTGAAAGGCTTCTGGATGAAATCCACGGCCCCCAGTTCAAAGCCCTTGCGCTCGCTCCCTTCATCGGACAGGCCGGTGAGAAAGATGATCGGAATGCCCGACGTTGCCGGATCGGCCTTGAGTCTCCTGCAGACCTCGTAGCCGTCCATGTCCGGCATGACGACGTCCAGCAGCACGATGTCCGGTTGGGGTCTGGTCGCGGCCAGATGCAGCGCTCGCGCCCCCGTAATCGACACGGCCACGGTGAAGTCGTCACGCAACGCGTCCATGAGCAGGCGGACGTTTTCGGGCTGATCGTCGACGACCAGCACCTTGTGGCGCGCGGCGTCAGCGCCCATCGGCCGGCTCCCGATGCAGCCCCCCGACCAGGGCCAGATCACGCAGCGAGGCGTGGGCGGCGTCGAGATCGAAAGCGTCCATGTCCTGCTTGAGTCGTTTGAAGACCGGGCCCATCGTCGGGCTTCCCCGCAGCAGCCGGTCCAGTTCCGCAACGAACGCCATCGCCGCGGCCACGTCCCCGTCCAGCGCTCCGGCAAGTTCCCGCACGAGATCGGCGATGGACTGCCGCTGCGCCGGCGTAGGCTCTCCCGCCGCGGCAACGTTGTCCGGGGCGGCGTCCGCGAAACCGTCGACGATGCCACCGACGACCCGTCCCAGCTCCCGCTCGAAGGATGCGACAAGCGGCTGGAGATCGTCGCGGAATTCGCTTCGCAACGCCTCCTCGATGCCACGCGACAGATCGACGAGCTCGCCGGCGCCGATGATTCCCGCCGTGGTTTTCATCGAGTGCGCCGCCCTGCCAGCGGCCTCGCGGTCGCCGGACGCAAGGTCAGCACGCATTTCGTCAGCCGAGTGCCTCCTGGTTTCGGCGAATTTCAGCAGCATGTCCCGATACAACCGCCGCCGGCCGTTGCACATGAAGAGCCCTGTCTGCAGGGAGATGCCCGGGAGCGTCTCGGGCAGGAACACCGCGGTATCCTCCCCGGGTGGTGGCGGCTCCGGCTCGGCGCCCAGGTCCCGAGTCTGCGGCTGAATCCACCGGGCCAGGACCGCCAGCAATTCGTCGACGTGGACGGGTTTGGACAGATAGTCGTTCATGCCGGCCGCCAGGCACTGCTCACGGTCGCCCATCATCGCGTGAGCCGTCATGGCGATGATCGGCAGGGCCGCGAACTCCGGCATGCGGCGGATTGCGCGGGTGGCCTCGTAGCCGTCCATGTCCGGCATCTGGATATCCATCAGAACAGCCGCAAAGCGCCCGGAACGAAGCAGCTCCAGCGCCTGGCGACCGTTTGCCGCGACCGTCGTCACGATTCCGGCCGAGGCCAGATACTCCACTGCCACCTGCTGGTTGAACTCGTTATCCTCCACGAGGAGAAGCCGCGCGCCGCGGAGAAGCCGGCTGCTCCGCCGCGCCGCATCCCTGCTGCCGTCCGGATGTGATTGGAGAGCCGCCGCGCGGCCGAAGGTCGTCATGATGCCATCGAAGAGCCCCGAGAGGCTGACCGGCTTGCTGAGGTAGCCGTCCAACCCTGCCGTTGCGGTCCGGTTGCGCGCCTCCTCGCAGTCGTACGCCGTGGTGATCAGGATTTTTGGTTTATGGATCAGGGTCGCGCTGCTTTTTATCTTCGCGGCAGCTTCGAAGCCGTCCATCCCGGGCATGACCCAGTCCAGAATGATCAGATCGTAGGGCTGGCTCGCGTCGGCAGCCTCGAGTTCGCGGATCCCGGCTTCGGCCGACGCCGCGGTGGCGACCTTGAAGTTCAGGGAGGTCAACTGTTCCTTGAATATGGAGCGGGAACTGCTGTTGTCGTCCACGACCAGCAGCCGTTTCCCATGCAGGCTGCCCTTGCGCGCCAGGTCGCGATCCGGTTCCAGGTGTCCCTGGCCGAGCCGGGCGGTGAAGGAAAATTCGCTCCCCTTGCCCGGTGCGCTCTTCACTTCGAACCCTCCCCCCATCATGCCCACCAGCTTCTTGCAGATCGCGAGCCCCAGACCGGAGCCGCCGTACGTGCGCGTGATCGAGGCGTCGGCCTGGGTGAAGGGCTGGAACAGCCTGCCGATCTCGTCTTGCGTCATGCCGATGCCGGTGTCCCGGACGCTGAAACGCAGCACCAGCGTCTCGCCGTCGCGGCTGACCAGATGGGTCGAGAGCACCACCTCTCCCGCCGCGGTGAACTTGACCGCGTTGGAGCACAGATTGATGAGCACCTGGCCGAGCCGGAGCGCGTCACCGACCAGAGACGGCGGGACATCGGGAGACGTTTCGATGAGAAACTCGAGCCGTTTTTTCTGGGAGCGCTCGGTGATGACGGTCGAGAGCTTGTCGAAGAGGGACTCCAGCAGGAACTCCTCCGACTCCATTTCGAGACGACCGGCCTCGATCTTGGAGAAGTCCAGGATGTCGTCGAGAATCCTCATCAGGGCGTCAGCGGCGAAGACCCCCTTGTTGAGGTACTCGCGCTGCTTGGCGGTCAGGTCGGTCTGGAGCGCCAGACGCGTCATGCCGATGATGGCATTCATGGGTGTCCTGATTTCGTGGCTCATGTTGGCCAGGAAACTCCCTTTTGCGATGCTTGCCGACTCCGCCGCATCCCGCGCCTGTTCCAGCAGCCGGTTCGCGGTTTCGAGGTCGGCGGTGCGGCTGATGACCCGCTGCTCCAGCTCCTTGTAGAATGCGTCAAGGTTGGCGGCCATGTCATTGATCGCTCCCCCGAGCTGGGACATCTCGCCCCGGCCGCGGATCGGCAATCTGTGGGACAGGTCACCCGTGGCGATCCTCTCCGCGGTGCCCTTCATCACCATCAGGGGACGGATCACCAGGCGGTTCGTCGCGATCCAGCCGAGCAGCAGGGCGAGCACGACCGCCGAGAGGATCACCACGGCCAGGGCGATTCGCGCCTGGCGTTGCACCTCGGCAACCTGCTCGCGCGTTTCGTTCATCAGACTGCCCACGGTGACCAGCAAGTCGTCGATCGCCGTTTCGACCTTGCCGGCCTCCGTGGCGATGTCCTTGTTCAATCTCGCGTTCGCCCACGCATCGGCCTGCGGACCTTTCGCGGCGGCACCGGTCGCGGGCTGCTTCGCCGCCCGGAGCAACTCGGATTTGCGGGAGATGATCCTGGCGCCGGCGGCTTCGAAATCAAACCACGCCGCCTGCACGGCGCGGATCTTCTGCTCGAGCGCGCTCCCCGGCGGCGCCGGCTCGATGCCGACCTTGTCGCTGCCGGTGAGCAGCAGGCCCACGTACCCCCGCAGGCGACCCTGCATCATCTCGTGGTCGTACCTCGCGAGATCGAAGTCCGCGGCGGTGACGGCCGTCGCCGACTCCACCAGGTGGACGCGGGCCTCCTGTACGGCAACCTTCATCAGCACCGCCATCTTCTCCTGGGCGGCGCGGGTCCGCACCAGCTGCTGAACGCTGTCGCCCACCAGCGTGATCTTGACGATGCCGAACGTGCCGGTGACGGCGACGATGAGCGCCATCACCAGGAGGAGGGCGGTGAACCGCGCCGCCAGGCCGTGGCGCAGGTTGTACAGCCTTCGGAACCAGGGCTGACGGCCGTCAGGCATGGACCGTGCGGTTCACCGCCCCCGGCGGCCGTGCGATCGGGGAGCTTCCGCTCGCACAGCGGGGGATTGGCGGATCACGACAATTGCTTCCTCATGCGCTGCATCAGCAGGTCGGGGGGGCAGGGCTTCTCGATGTAGTCATCGGCACCGACCTCGAAGCCGACCAGCCGGTCGGTCTGGCTGTCCTTCGCGGTCACCATGATGATCTTCAGCTTCGCTGTCTTGGGGTGCTTCCTGAGCTGCCTGCAGATCGAGCGGCCGTCGAGGAGGGGCATCATGATGTCCAGCAGGATGAGATCGGGCATCTGATCGACGGCCATGAACAGGGCCTCCGCTCCGTCGTAGGCGTGCACGAGGTCGAATTCGTCGCCGAAGCAGCCGATATACAGCTGGTGGATCAACTGGTTGTCGTCGGCAATGAGCACTTTCTTCTTCATGACGCCCATCCTCGCATGCTGATCGCTCTCCACCGCGCTATTCGACACTCAGACCCGCTGCATGTCAAGGCCATCGTGCAACACGGGCAGGCGTGTCTCCAGACAGCTCAGCGCATCGAGAGCGAAATACGCTTGCGCGGCAGGTCCACCTGGAGCACCGTCACCTGCACCCGCTGCTGAACCTTCACCACCTGGGCCGGATCCTTGACGAACTTGTTCGCCAGCTGGCTGACGTGCACGAGGCCGTCCTGGTGCACGCCGATGTCCACGAAAGCCCCGAACGCGGTGACGTTGGTGACGATCCCGGGGAGCCGCATGCCCGGCGCCAGGTCGCCGATCTTGTCGATCCCCTCGGTGAAGGAGAACACCTCGAACCGCTCGCGCGGATCGCGGCCAGGGCGCTCCAGCTCCGCGAGGATGTCGGTGAGCGTCGGCAGCCCGACCCGTTCGTCGACGTACCGCTCCGGGGCAATGCGCTTGCGCAACGCGCCGTCGCCCAGCAGGTCCGCGACGGTGCACCCCAGGTCCCCGGCCATCCGCTCAACGACCGGATAGCTCTCCGGGTGCACGGCGCTGGCGTCCAGCGGATTCGCGCCCGCGCGGATCCGCAGGAACCCCGCGGCCTGCTCGAAGACCTTCGCGCCGAGGCGCGGCACCTTCAGCAGGTCGGCACGCGCGGCGAACGGGCCGTTCGTGTCCCGGTACGTCGCGATGCTGCGCGCCAGCGAGGGACCGAGGCCGGACACGAAGGAGAGCAGCCGCGCGCTCGCCGTGTTCAGCTCCACGCCGACCTGGTTGACGCAGCTGGTGACCACGGCGTCGAGCGAACTCTTGAGCGCGTTCTGCTCCACGTCGTGCTGGTACTGGCCGACGCCGATGGACTTGGGATCGATCTTCACCAGTTCGGCGAGCGGGTCCATGAGGCGCCGGCCGATGGAGACCGCGCCGCGCACGGTGAGGTCCTGGTCGGGAAACTCCTCGCGCGCGATCTCGGATGCGGAGTAGATCGAAGCGCCGCTCTCGTTGACCATCAGCACCGGCACCGAGGCGGGCAGGCCGAGACCGCGCACGAACGCTTCGGTCTCGCGCCCGGCCGTGCCGTTGCCGATCGCGACCGCCTCGACGGCGAAGCGCTCGCACCACTCGCGGAGCTTCATGGCGGCCTCGTCCCTGGCGCGCGACGTCTCGAAGTTCGGATACACGGTGCCGGCGTGCAACAACTTGCCCTGGCGATCGAGGCAGACCACCTTGCAGCCGGTGCGGAAACCCGGATCGATCGCCAGCACGCTTTTCCCGCCGAGCGGCGGGGCCAGCAGCAGCTCGCGCAAATTCGCGGCGAAGACCCGAATCGCCTCGCGGTCGGCGCGTTCCTTGAGGGCCAGCCGGCTCTCGGTTTCCATCGCCAGCGAGAGCAGCCGCTTGAATCCATCCTCGACGGCGAGACGCACCTGTCGCGCCGCGGCGCCCTCCCCTCTCACGAAGAGACCGGACAGCTGCGCGAGCGCCTCCTCCTCCGGGGCGACGATCCGCAGCGACAGGAATCCCTCCTTCTCGCCGCGCCGGATCGCGAGGATCCGATGCGATGGTGCGCTGGCGGCCGGCTCCTGCCACTCGAAGTAATCGCGGTACTTGGCTCCCTCGATTTCCTTGCCCGCCGTGACCCGGGACCGCAAGACCCCTGTGCGGGCGTAGAGGTCGCGCATCCGGGCCCTGGCCGCCGCATCCTCGCTGATGCGCTCCGCAAGGATGTCGCGGGCCCCCGCGAGGGCCGCCGCCGCCGTGGCCACGCCCTTTTCGGGGTCGACGAAGGCGGCAGCCTCGGCCTCGGGGTCGATGCCGCCCTGCGCGAAGAGCACATCCGAGAGCGGTTCCAGCCCCTTCTCGCGCGCGATGGTGGCCCGCGTCCGACGCCTGGGCCGGTGCGGCAGGTAGATGTCCTCGAGGGCACCGAGTGTCGCGGCGCCGTCGATCCTCGCGCGCAGCTCCCCGGTGAGCAGGCCACGCTCATCGAGCGAGGCCCGGATCGCCTCGCGCCGCTTGTCCAGCTCGCGCAACCGCTCGAGCCCTTCGCGGATCGCCGCCACGGCGACCTCGTCGAGCGTGCCGGTCGCCTCCTTGCGGTAACGGGCGATGAACGGCACCGTCGCGCCGTCATCGAGCAGGGCGGCCGCGGCCTGTACCTGAGCGAGGCGCAGATTCAGCTCGCTCGCCAAACGGGCCTCGTGGCGCGCCGCGACGCCGCCGAGTGACGGATTCATGCTCCCCTGCGCATCCATACTGCCGTGCCCCTCCCGGAAAACCGAACAAGCCGCTGGCCCCGCATGTCCGCGGCGGGGGCGTATTCTCCCGACGGGGAGCCGCCGTGTCAATTCCCGTCGGCAAGGTACCGGAAGACCGGTTGTCGAGACGGGCGGACACATGCATACTGTCGATCGTGGAAGGCTCGCCCAGCACCCCCTGGAGTCAGTCCGGCTTTTTCCGCCGGATCGTCCGGCTCGGCGCGGTGAAGGGCACGATTGTCGCCGCCGTGGTCATAGATCTCATTTCACTGGCCTTCGCCATCGTCGTGATGCTGGCCTTTCACCGCTTGTCGTGGATGGGGGTCCTGATCTCCGGCAGCATCCCCCTGTTCCTGGTCCCGCTGCACTGGTACCCGTTCGCCCGCATCTCCGAGCAACTCGCCGCCACCGAGACCCTGCTGCGCAAGAGCGAGGGGAAGTACCGCTCGATTCTCGAGAAAATGAACGAGGCGTACATCGAGACCGACCAGGACGGCAACCTGACCTTCTTCAACGACTCGCTGTGCCGGATCAGCGGCTACAGCCGCACGGAGCTGGGACGGCGACGGATCGCGGAGTTCATCCGGAGCCGCGACTTCCGGAAGCTGGTCTGCAGCGCCAGGCGGATCACGAAGGACGAGACCATCGGCAGTATCTACGATTTCCCGATCACCGCCAGGGACGGCGCCACCCGCTACCTGGACGTGTCGTTCTCCCGGTTGCTCGACGAGAAGAGCCGCTGGTGCGGTTACCACGCCGTGCTGTTCGACGTCACGGAAAAAATGGTCGCCGATCGGGAGAAGCAGGCGATCGAGAGCCAGCTGGCGCGGGCGAGGCGGATGGAGTCGCTCGGCATCCTGGCGGGAGGCGTCGCGCACGACCTGAACAACATCCT
>CAZEOK010000017.1:22694-35403 GCA_964513745.1 uncultured bacterium | reverse complement strand
GCGCTTTCGCGTGCGCTGTGACGCGGGCACCGACCCGCGCGAGGAGCTTGCGGCCGCCGTCGCCCGCAACGGCTGGGGGCTGCGCGAGCTGCACGCCGAAAGACTCTCGCTCGAGGCGGTTTTCCTCAAGCTCACCGGCGGGGAGGGGAAATAGGCCGTGCGAGCCGCCTGGGCCATCGCGAGGAAGGAGTTCCGGGGCGCCTTCGTCTCCCCGGTGGCCTACGCGTATCTGGTGGTCTTCCTGGCCTTCACGAGCTGGTTCTTCTTCCGCGCGTTCTTCGTGCTCGGCATTGCCACGATGCGCGGCTTCTTCGGGCTGCTGCCCTGGACGCTGGTTTTCCTGCTCCCGGCGCTGACGATGCGCCTGTGGTCGGAGGAGCGCAAGTTCGGTACCCTGGAGGTGCTGCTGACCTGGCCGGTGCGCGAGCGCGAGGCGGTTTTCGGCAAGTTTCTCGGCGGCGTCGGGCTGCTCTCGGTCAGTCTCGCGGGCACGCTCCCGATCGCGCTCACCGTCTTCGCGCTCGGCGACCCGGACAGCGGCCCGGTGCTCGCCGGCTACCTCGGGCTGCTGCTCTTCGGATCCGCCGGACTCGCGGTGGGCATCTATGCCTCGTCGCTCACCGAAAACCAGATCGTCGCGTACATCGCGGGAGTCGCGATGGTCTTCGGGCTTTTCATCGCCGGCGAGGATTTCGTTCTCGTGGCCGCTCCCGGATTTCTCGCCCCGCTGCTCTCGAGCCTCGGGCTCGGCGCCCACTTCTGGAGCATCGGGCGGGGCGTGATCGACAGCCGGGACCTGCTGTATTTCGCGGCGGTGATCTTTTTCTTCCTCTACCTCACCACCCGCCGGCTGCAGAGGCGCGGGTAGGGCGGGCGATGGCGACCAGGCGGCACCTCGTGCGGCTCAACCGGATCGCGCAGACGGCGATCATCGCCGGGATTCTCGTCGCCGCGAACGTCGTGGCCCAGCGCTGGTTCACCCGCTGGGACCTCACGGAGCGCCGCGAGTACAGCCTCTCGCCGGCGACGAAGAAGCTGCTCGGCGGGCTCGAGGACCGGGTCGTGGTCAACGCCTATTTCACCCGCCGCCTGCCGCCGTACCTCTCGAACCTGCGCCGGCAGGTGCAGGACGAGCTCGAGGAGTACCGGGCCTTCTCGCGCGGCCGGCTCGAGGTCGAGTTCGTCGACCCGGGCGACGATCCGGTCGCCGAGCAGCGGCTGCGATCCCTGGGGATCCCGAAAGTGCAGCTCGAGGTCCTCGAGCGCGACCAGTTCCAGATCAGGAGCGTCTACCTCGGCCTCGTCGTGCTGCACGGCGGTCGCCAGGAGGTGATCCCCGTCATCCAGGAGACGGGGAACCTCGAATACGAGCTGACCGCGGCGCTGCTGCGCCTCACGAGCCCCGTAAAGAAGGCGGTCGGCTGGCTCGGCGGTTCGCAGGAGGACCCGCGCAGCGCGAGCGGCGACCCGTTGCGGCGGGAGCTCTCACGGCTCTACGACCTGCAGGAACTTGATCCGGCCAGGCTGACAGTGGTTCCCGAGAGCGTCGACACCCTCGTCGTCGGGGGGCCGCGGGCGTTGTCCGAGGCGGCGCGTTTCGCTCTCGACCAATTCATCATGCGGGGCGGTCGCGCGGTCTTTCTCGTCGATCATTTCGAGATCCCCGAAGGGTCCCTGGCTGCGATCCCGGTCGAATCCGGCGTCCACGACCTGCTGGAGCGCTACGGGGTCAAGGTCGGGCGCGACGTCATCGGGGAGCCGCGCCTGAACGCCCCGGCTGCGTTCTCGTCGGGTTTCATGCAATTCCGCATCGCCTATCCCTGGTGGCTGCGCGTGCCCGGGACGGCCCTCGACCGCGAGCATCCGGTCACCGCCGGTCTCGAGGACATTGTGCTGCCGTGGGCGAGCAGCCTGGAGCCGGTCGTGCCCGCCGCCGGCGGCGTCAAGGCCACGGTCCTGGCGAGAGGTTCGCAGGAGGCGTTCCGCGAGTCCGGGAGCTATGACTTCTCCCCGCAGCCACAGCGCGCGATCGACCCCGCTCGCAGCGCTGCCGCGGACAGCCCGCTGGTCGTCCTGCTCACCGGCCGCTTCCCGAGCTTCTGGCGCGACAAGGCCGCGCCCGCGCTTCCCGCCGCCGGGCCGGCGCGCGCGCCGCGCGCCGAGAGCGCCGAGACCTCGATCCTCGTCATCGGCACCTCGCGGCTTGCGCAGCCCGATTTCCTGCGGCAGTTCCCGGAGAACGCGGCCTTCCTGCTCAACGCGGTGGACTGGATGACCCTCGGGCCGGACCTGATCGGCATCCGCTCGCGCGGCGCCGACGAACGGCTGCTCCCCCCGGTGCCCGAGCAGGCCAAGACGTTCATCAAGGTCGTGAATATCGTCGGGGTGCCGCTGCTGATCGCCTTGCTGGGCATCCTGCGGCTCAATGCCCGCCGTCGCACGGGGATCGAATCGTGAGCGCGCGCTTGACCCTCGTGCTGTTGGCACTGCTCGTTGGCCTCGGTGCCGTCGCCTTCGTCGTCCAGGGGCCGGGAAGTCCGGATCGCACGCGCGAGCACGCGATGGTCTTTCCGGGCCTTGCGGCCGGCGATGTCACGCTGGTTCGCGCGACCCGGGCCGCCGCCGAGGTGCTCCTGACCCGGGAGGGCGGCGAGTGGAAGGTGGGTGCGGCAAAGGAAACGGCGGACGCCAATGCCGTAGAGGTCCTGCTGACGAACCTCGCTCAGGCGCGCGTGGGCGCGCTGGTCTCGACGAACGCCGCGAAGCAGTCGGCGTACGAGACTGACGCGGGGCAGGGGATCGCCGTGCGCATCGAGGGCCCGGGCGGGAAGGATCTTGCATCTTTCATCATCGGCAAGCGCGGGCCGGACTTCGCCAGCTGTTACCTGCGCCGCGAGGGGAAGTCGGAGGTCCTGCTCGTGACGCCCGATCTGCGCATGGACTTCTCGCGGCCAGTCGAACGCTGGCGCGAGCCACCCAAGAAAGCCGATACGCCGGCGCCTACCACGGGTCCCCAGTAGGGGAGGGATTCATCCCCTCCCGCCTTGAGGTATGATCCAGCCGGATCCGAACGGGGGAGAGATGGAATTCGCCAGCGAATCGACAGTCCGGCTGTACGACACCGACGCGGCAGGAGTGCTCTTCTTCGGCGCGCAGTTCCGCTTCGCACAGGAAGCGCTCGAGGAGTTTCTCGAACACCTCGGCCTGCCCGTGGCGCAGATCATCCGCGGCAATGAGGTGCTGTTTCCCGTCGTCCACGCGGAGGCGGATTACCGGGTGCCTTTGGCGGTAGGCGACAGGCTGTCGGTGCGGGTCGTTGTGCGCGCTCTCAGGGATCGCTCCTTCACGATCGGCTATCGGCTGCTGCTCGCTGATGGCAGGGAAGCCGGCAGCGTCGCAACAGTGCACGCGGCGCTGGACAGGGCGTCGGGAGCGTCCTGCCCGCTTCCGGATGCGGTACGAACGGCGTTCGGTCCCTACCTGACAGAGAAATGCTGATTCCTCCCTGGCCCGGCTTCGGGACGGCGGCGGGGTGCAATCGATAATCAGGTGAAGTCCCGAGCCAGCGCCTCGAGCGCACTGCGGTCCGGCTTGATACCCTCCTGCGTGTCCGGAAACGCGAAGTAGCGCTTCGGCACCTTGAATCCCGGCAGCGCCTCGCGCAGGAAGATGCCGAGGGCCGCCTCGGCCGGCAGGGCACCGTTCGCGGTGCAGAGGTACGCCACCGGGCGCGCGCCGAACTCCGGGTCCGGCACCGGAACGACGATCGCCTCGAGCACGCCGGGAAAGCGCAGGATCTCGCGCTCGATCTCCTCGGGGTGGATGTTCTCGCCCCCCGAGACGAACATCGTGTCGCGCCGTCCCGCGACCACCAGACGGCCGTAGCCGTCGAGGTGTCCGAGATCCCCGGTGTGGAACCATCCCGCGACGTCCCGTGCCGGGCGGACGAGCGGCCCGTCGACATAGCCGCGAAAGAGCGTGCGTCCCCGCACGAGAATCTCTCCATCCGGGGCAATGGCAACCTCGCGGAACAGAAGCGGCCGGCCCGAGGTGCGCAGCGCCCCGGGCGGATCGTCGGGCATGGTGGCGGTCGTCTGCGAGGACATCTCCGTCGAGCCGTAACTCGCCACAAGGCGCACGCCGGCCCGCACGGCCTCGTCGACAAGCGCAGCGGGGGCCGGACCGCCGCCGAGCAAAACGGCCTTGAGGCCACGCAGCACCGAGCGCCCGCGCTCTTCGCGCAGCAGCCGGAAAAGCTGTGTTGCGACGAGCGAGACGTGGGACGCGCCGAGACCCGGTATCGCGTCGGCGAGCGGCTCGTCCTTCCCGGCGATGGCGACCGCGGCCCCGCCGAGCAGGCAGCGGAAGACGATTGCCAGTCCTCCCACGTGCCAGAGCGGCAGCGAGAGCAGCCAGCGGTCCCCGGGCCGCAACGGGATGTTGCGGTTGGCACCGGCTGCGCTCGCCCGGTGGTTCTCGAAGGTGTGCAGGGCGGCCTTCGGCACGCCCGTGCTCCCTGAGGTGAAGACGACAGTGGCGTCGGCAGCCGGGTCGAATGCCGGAGCGTCGTGGCGGCAGCCGGAGACGGGCTCCGCGCGAGGGGAAACGGCTGGCACGTCCCCGAAGCCGGAGAGCATCTCCGCGAGCCGACTGTCGCCCGGAAAGAGTCCGACGGGATCGATGACATCGAAGGCAGCGACGGCCTCCGGCGCTGCGCCCGGCTCGGCGAGCAGCCGACGACACCCGATGCTCCCAAGCAGTTCAGGCACTGCGGCGGCCGGCAGACGGGTGCTGACCGGCACCGCGACGGCGCCAGCCCGCAGCAGCGAGAGCAGCAGCAGCGGGAAGGCGGGGCCGGGATGAAGCAGCAGTCCGACGCGCCTGCCGCTGCCGATCCCCTGGTCGCGCAGCGACCGTGCGATCGCAAGGGTCAAGTGGTTCAATTCCCGAAACGTGATCGCACCGAGTGGTGTCGAGCCGGGAATTCCCCGCGATCCGCTCTCGGCGATCAGCGGAAACGAGGGATGCGAGCCGTCGGCACGCCAGATGAGCGCTGTTGCTTCCGGCGTGCGTGCGGCCCTGATCTCCAGAGGGAAACGTTGCGCGGACCGTGCGCGCTCAGCGCAGGACACGGGCCTTCGCCACGTTGAAGTCCGCCGCCCGGAATGGGATCAGGCGGGCGTCGATGCGTCCATCGGCAACCGGAAGGGATTCGCGTCCGAGGTCCTCGGCGAACGCCGATGACGTGCCCAGACCGTGCGCGGTTCCTTCCCCGAGCGCGGCGGCGAGCGCGGCATCGAGCGCCAGACCGACCGCCGAGGGGAAGGCGGCGCTCACCACGGCCGCGATCCGCTCGCGTCGCGCCAGGCGCGCCCACGCCTGCGCGCGCTCGTAACCGCCGAGGACCGTGGGCTTGAGAATCAGCGCCGCCACGCCCCGCAGCGGCGGCGGTGACTGCGGAGAAAAGTCAAGAAGGGTCTCGTCGAGGGCGACGGGGATTTTCCCGCGGGCGGCAAAGGCGGGGAGTTCGCTTGCATCGCGCAGCGGCTCCTCGAGGTATTCGATGTCGGCGGACGCCGCGCAGTCGGCAAAATCCAGGGCCTCGGATGGGTCCCAGGCGCGATGGGCGTCGAGCCGCAGCGCGACCGAGGGCTTGACGAGCGCGCGGACCGATGTCACGAGGTGTGCCTCAACGCGCGGGTCGCGCCGCCCGACTTTGATTTTGATGGCAGTATACCCTGCGGCTGCGAGGCGCACCGCACCCTCGAGGACCGCCTCCGGTTCGCCGTCGAGCAACCCGTTGATCCGGATCAGCGTGGCGGGACTTGTCGCCAGAAGATGCGGGAGGTCCGCCCCCGCGCGCTCGGCGAGCAAAGTCAGGACAGCACCCTCGATGCCTGTCCGGACCGATGGGTGCAGGCCCCGGTGGCCGAGCCAGGCTTCGAACGCGCCGGCCAGCGCGGGGCAGCCGTCGGGTATGATCGAGCCCTCCAGGGTGCCGGCAAGCGCAAGCAACTGCGCGGCGGCCTCATCGGTATTCTCGCGGTGCAGGCCCGGCAGGGGAGCCGTCTCTCCGATCCCCGTGTGTCCCTCGCCGTCCTCGAAAACGACGAGCAATCCCTCGCGGCGGTCAAGCACGTGGCCGCCGACGCGCAACGGCCGCACCAGGGGCAGATCCCAGGCACGCACGCCAATCCGGGTGATTCGAGCAACCCTGCTCATAATCGCTCCAGATGAGCTGCCGCAGATGATCCCGATCCCTTGAGAGACGCGCTGGGCGAAGGTGTGGCGCGGAGGGGAGGTCTCCAGCGGCGGGCCGAAGGGAGCACGATGGAGGTCCGCAGCGACAGGACCCCGCAGCCTGCACGAGAACGCAGCGCCCCTTGATCTGCCATGTTTGCCGGGACCATGCTACGGCCGCTTCGGGAAGCGCGAGAAATCCGGCTTGCGCTTCTCGACGTAGGCGTTGCGCCCCTCCTGCCCCTC
Organism: uncultured bacterium; assembly: GCA_964513745.1. GTDB lineage: Bacteria > JAUVQV01 > JAUVQV01 > JAUVQV01 > DATDCY01 > DATDCY01. The sequence continues at coordinate 28,917 of CAZEOK010000017.1, read as the reverse complement.
CTCGCTCATGTAGAACAGCAGCGTCGCGTTCCCGGCGAGCTCCTGCAGCCCGGCCTGCCCGTCGCAGTCGGCATTCAGCGCCGCTTTCAGGCAGCGGATCGCCAGCGGCGAGTTCGCGAGGATCTCGCGGGACCAGGCGACCGTCTCCTCCTCGAGCCGATCGAGCGGCACCACGGTGTTCACGAGACCCATCGCCAGCGCCTGCTGCGCGTCGTATTGCCGGCAGAGGAACCAGATCTCGCGGGCCTTCTTCTGGCCGACGATGCGCGCCATGTAGCTGGCGCCGTAGCCGCCGTCGAACGAGCCGACGCGCGGGCCGGTCTGGCCGAAGACCGCGTTTTCCGCGGCGATCGTCAGGTCGCAGAGCATGTGCAGGACGTGGCCGCCACCGATCGCGTAGCCGGCGACCATCGCGATCACCGGCTTCGGGCAGGTGCGGATCTGGCGCTGGAAGTCCAGCACGTTCAGGCGGTGAGTCCCCTTCTCGTCCTTGTACCCGGCATCGCCGCGCACCTTCTGGTCGCCGCCGGAGCAGAAGGCCTTGTCGCCGGCGCCGGTCAGGATGATGACGCCGATCGTCTCGTCGTCGCGCGCGTCGTCCAGCGCGCGCATCATCTCCACGACCGTCTGCGGCCGGAATGCGTTGCGCACGCGTGGCCGGTTGATCGTGATCTTCGCGATCCCCCCGGCCTTGTGGTAGAGGATGTCGGCGTAGGTCCCCGCCTCGGTCCAGTCGATGCCTGCCATGCCTGCCTCCCGTCGCTGCCCGTGTACTGTGCGGCTTTCGTGCGCCACATGGTAAGCCGAGAGTCCCCGGCCAACAAGAGGCGAGGCTCAGTTGCCGAGAAACCTCTGCGTCTCCAGTGCCACCGCCTCCGGGTCCTCTTCGACGAGCGCGTGGCCGCGGCCGCGCAGAACCACGGCCTCGGCGCGCGGGCAGCGCGCGACCGCCTCGAACGCGAGGTCGGTGAATTTCTGATCCAGTTCCCCGGCGAGAAAGAGCAGGGGCGTGCGAGTGCCGGAGAGGTCGGCCCAGAGCGAGCGCTGGACGCCGGTGCCCATCGACCGCAGCGAGCGGGCGAGCAGCTGCGGATCGTTGCGGCGGCGGCGCGCGAGGACCTCGGGGAATCGCGGGTGCTCCCGCAGCATGGTGAAAAGCGGCTGCCGGTACCATGCCTCGAGGAACGCCTCGAGCCCCGCGTGCTCCAACCGCCGCGCGCTCCCCTCGTCCATGGTGCGCCGCTGCCCGCGGCCGCACTCGCCCGCGATGCCCGGCGAGGCCGAGACGATCACCGCTCCCGCGACGACGTCCGGGTGCTCGAGCGCGAGCTGCAGCGCGAGACGGCCGCCGAGGGAGTAGCCGACGACGCTGCCGCCGCCGGCCGCGGCAAGGACGTTCGCAAGCGCAGCGACGCAGCCTGGGGGGGTCCACAGATTTTCGTCGGCCGGGGCTCCGGTCGCCCCGTGCCCCGGCAGGTCGACCGCGATGCAGCGGCGTGTCCTGGCGAGCGCGGCGGTGACGGGGACCCAGTCGAGTGTGCTGCCCATGAAACCGTGCAGCAACAGCACCGTCGGCGCCGCTGGCGGGCCGGACTCCTTGCGTGCGAGGGAGCTCACGATAGCGCTACCGCCAGGTGGCTTTGCTGCGTTCGTGATGACGACGGTGTCAGTTCCGGCAGTCTGCACCGCCGCGCTCGCCATGACGTGCCGGAGGGTGTTTCGCAGGCATGCTACGGGGCATCGACCGCGGCGACGATTTTCTCGCCGAGGGCCCGGTGCGCTGCGAGGTTTTCCGCGCGGTCGGTGCGCACCTCGATCATCGCAGAGACGCCACTGGCGCAGGCCTCGCGATAGACGGCGGTGAATTCGGCGGCGTTGGCGGGACGATGGCAGGGGATGCCGAAAAGTCCATGGATCCCCGCGAAGTCGACGTCGTGTGGCGAGGTGAACCAGGGGTCGAGCAGTTCGGCGTGCCGGGCGATCGGCAGGAAGTGGAAGATGCCGCCGCCGCCGTTGTTGAGCGCAACGATGACGAGCGGCTGCGGCAGCGAGCGCAGGTGGATCAGCGCCGTCAGGTCGTGCAGCAGCGAGAGGTCGCCGATCAACAGGGTTGCCGGGCGACCGAGGCCGCAGGCAAATCCGGAAGCGGTTGAGACGATCCCGTCGATGCCGCTTGCGCCGCGATTCGCTGCAACTCGTGGACGAGACCCGGTGGTGTCGGCGAACATGTCCATGTCGCGGATCGGCATGCTGTTGGCCAGGAAGAGGCCGTGTCCGGCGGGGATTTCCCGGGACACGATGCGCGCCGCGGCGATCTCGCCGAAGGGAGCGGCGGCGATGAAGGCGTCGATGGTCTCGCTCGCGCGCCCCGAGAGCTCGCGCAGTGGCTGTCCCCAGGCGCCCGCGCGTGCCGTGGCGCCGCCGGCGGTGTTTTGTGCGATCAAATCGCAGAACCGTCCGATGTCGGATTGAACACGATGTGCAACCCGGTGCTCGGGGTCTTGGCGGTAGGGATGTTCCTGCACCGAGATCACCGCGGCGCCCGCATGCGCGGCCAGCGCCTGCAGGAGGCGCTTGGATATCGGCTGCCCGCCGAGGTGCAGGACGACGTCCGGGGTGAATCCCGAGCGCACTTGCGGGCTGAGCAGGAGCTGATCGAGATGGGGGACGCGGCCGGCCGGCCCGAGGCCGAGGCGGAGTCCCGAGCGGACATCCGCCGCCACGGGCCAGCCGAGCCGCTCCGTGAGGGCCGCCGCGGCCTCCCGATCGCGTTCCGAGGGGAGAGAGCCGATCACGACCAGCCCACGGCGCGCGGTTGCGATCGCGGCCGAGATCGATTCGAGACTCACGGCGTCCGGGGTTGTCTCCGTGCGCGCATAGATCGTCAACGGTCCGCGCCCTTCTCGCCAGCGCGCGGGCAAGTCATCGGGCAACGACACCCCGCGGACGGGCTCGAGCGGCTCGCGGAACATGCAGTTGAGGTGCACCGGCCCGGCCGGCGGGCCGATAGCGCGGTGCAGCGCCTGGTCGACGGTTGAGAGCACCAGGCGGGCGGAGATCTCCGCGTCGGGGGCGGGCAGCGCGAACGACCAGCGCACGTAATCACCGAAGATCCCCGCCTGCCGGATCGCCTGGTTGGCGCCGGCATCGATCAGCTCGGGAGGCCGGTCCGCGGTGACCACGACGAGCGGGATCCCGTCCTGCGAGGCCTCCACGACGGCCGGCAGATAGTTGGCGGCCGCGGTCCCCGATGTGCAGATCAGCGCGGCGGGGCGGCCCGTGGCGCGGGCGCGACCGAGCGCGTGAAAGGCGGCCCCGCGCTCGTCGAGCCAGATGGCGCTGGATATCCGGCCGCCATCGGCGATGGCCGCAGTCAGCGGTGTCGAGCGCGAGCCGGGCGAAATGCAGGCGAAGTCCACGCCGCACCGGGCGAGTTCCTCGACAAACAGCCGTCCCCAGAGGGTATTCAGGCGGGCAATCGATTCGCGGCTCATGGCGCGCCTATCACCCGCACGAAGCCGGCGAGCTTGTTCTCCAGCTCCTCCCACTCCGCGTGCGGCATCGAGCCCCGGACGATGCCGGCGCCGGTGTAGAGCGCGAGGCGGCTGCCGCTGAGAAGCCCCGAGCGGATGGCGACGGTGAAGTCGGCGCCGTCCGCCCCGACCCAGCCGAGCGGTCCGGCATACCAGCCGCGGCGGAACGGCTCACGGCTCGCGATCTCGGCGACTGCCGCTGCCGTCGGATTGCCGGCAACGGCCGGCGTCGGGTGAAGCGCCGCGAGGATCGCCTCGTCGTCCACCCCGGTGCGCAAGGTCCCCTCGAAGCGCCGCCGCAGGTGTTGCAGCCGGGCGAGCTTGAGCAGCGAGACCTCCCGGTCGGCGCGATACGAGCGGCAGAGGGTGTCGAGCTTGCGGCCGACCTCGTCGGCGACGAAGCGGTGCTCCCGACGGTCTTTCTCCGACTCGAGGAGCGCGTCCCCCATCGCCTGGTCCTCGTGCTCGGAGTCCCCGCGCCGTCGGGTCCCGGCCACCGCCTCGGAGAAGATGCGCCGGCCTTCGCGCCGGTAGAGCCGCTCCGGTGATACACCGAGGAAGGTCGAGCCCTCCTCGGGTTGGAACGCGAAGTGAAAGCCCGCGGGATTGGCCGCGCGCAGGCGATGCAGCAGCAGGAAGGGGTCCGGTGCCTCGGCGAACCGGAAGTCCGTGCGGCGTGCAAGCACGGCCTTTTCCAGTGGCCCGTGCTCGATCCGGTGCAACACCCCCTCGACGGCCCGCACCCAGGCCGCCTGGTCCGGGCTGTCCGCGCGATGCAGCAGCGGCGGCAGCGGCGCCGGTGCCTTCTGCCCGGTGCGCACGTGGGAGAGTTCCTCCTCGAGCCGCCGCAGCATCTGGCGCGGCAGCGTAGCCGGGTCGGCCATGAATGCACAGGCGAGGCTCCAGGTCTCGCCCTCGCGCGTCATCTCGAAGCGCGGCAGCGTGAACTTCGTCGCGCCGAAGGGCGCCCAGGCGCGGTCCGCGGCCGGGCGGCCGTCGAAGGATTGGCCGCCAAAGTAGCGCAGGCCTCCCTTGTCCCGGGCGAGGCGCGAGGCGATCGCCGCCAGCGGCGTGGACGAACCCCCGTCGGCAGCCGCGGTGATCGAGTCGGCGACGCCGATTCCCGCCCACTCGAAGCGCCCCCCCCGTTCGGACCAGAAAAAGCGCGGGGTGCCCGGGTTCGCGGCGAGCCAGCGCGGCAGATCGACCGCGGGGGCCGGGACGGCGATGCGGACCAGGCCACCGCGATCGGCGGTGGTCCGGAAATGCTCCTGCAGCGCCGCACCCAGACGCTCCTTCGCCAGCCCAAGCTCACTCATTGCCGAAACCTCCACCCCCCGCCAGAGCGGCGGCCGTGTGCAAACGCGTGATTATTATGCCGCGGTAGCGGCTTGTCAAAGCGCCGACGTGAGGCAGCGGAGCATCCCCGGCATGGTCTGTCTTGCGGGCGGGCCCGGCCCGCGATACCATGATCGCGTCGGCGGTAACGCGGAAACCGGGGTGCGGGATGACGCATCGGGACGAGAATCACGGACTTCCTTCGCTGCGCGGCGAGGTGGAGGCTTTTTTCGGCGAAGTGCTGGGAAGCAGCCGCTCCCGGGGCGGCGTGGCTTCAAGCTGGCTGCCTTCGCTCGACCTGATCGAGGAGCCTGGCCGGTACGTCATCGAACTGGACATGCCCGGCGTGCGCCTGCAGGATCTGGCCATCACCGTGACGGGCCGGCGGCTCACCGTGAGCGGACGGCGCGAAATCGTGCGCGAACTTGCCGGTTACCGCATCCGCATGCGTGAGCGCTGGTCCGGGGGGTTCAGCCGCAGCCTCGATCTTCCCGGGCCGGTGGACGAGGCGCGCATGTCGGCCACCCTGCACGAGGGCATCCTGCGCATCGAGTTGCCCTGGCGGCGGGCGCGCTAATGGGCGATCCGGCGAGCGGCCCTCTGACGCTGTCCCCGGGACAGCTGACCCCGTCGATCGACCAGGATCGGCTGGGATTCGCAACCACCGCCGAACTCGCGGGCGAGGCCGGCCTGCTCGGTGGCGAGCGCGCACTCTCTGCGCTGCGCGTGGGTGTTCGGCTGCGCACGCCGGGGTACAATGTCTTCCTCGCGGGGCTCGACGGCCCGGGCCGCGAGGAGCGGGTGCGCGATCTTGTCCTCCGTGAGGTGGAGGGGCTGCCGTCGCCCCCGGACATCCTCTTCGTCCACAACTTCGACGACCCGGATCGCCCGCTCGTGCTCACGGTCCCGGCAGGGGATGGCCGGCGCCTGCGTCAGGAGATGGACGAGCTCGTCGCGTCGCTGCGCCGGCGTATCCCGGAGGCCCTCAAGAAGGAGGGTTTCGAGCGCGAGAAGGAGCAGATCACCGCGGCCTACGACCGCCAGGTCAAGGACCTCTTCCGCGGCTTCCAGGAGACGGCCCGGGAGAAGGGCGTGCTCGTCAGGATGACGGGGGAGGGGCAGCTGGTCTTCATCCCGCTCAAGATGGACGGAGAACCGATCGAGAGCCCCGAAGACTTCGAGGCGCTGCCCGACGAGCGCAAGAAGCTGCTCGCCGAGGGCCGGGAGGAGATTCAGCGGCTGACCCGGGAGTTCGTCAAGGCCCAGCAGGAGATCGCCCGCAAGGTCCGCGAGGACGTCGAGGCCGCGGTGCGCCGCTTCGCCGCCGAGCTGGTCGAGCCGCTCGTCGCGGC
>CAZEOK010000017.1:0-22684 GCA_964513745.1 uncultured bacterium | reverse complement strand
CGCGGCGCTCGCGGAGCTCTTGAACCGCGTCGTGCTCGTCGCGGCGATTGCGGCAAACCACCCGCAGGAGCCGGTGCGGCGCCACCTCGGCAGGGTGCAGCAGGGCATTCTCGCGAACCTCGACGATTTCCAGGAGGAGGAGCACCCGACGACGCTGCCGTTCCCGTTTTCGCTGACCTCTCCCCGCGATCGCTTCGTGCCCTACCAGGTGAACCTGTTCGTAGACAACGCCGGCGCCGCTGGCGCGCCGGTCGTGGTCGAGGACGTCCCGACCTACCGGAACCTCTTCGGGGCGATCGAGCGCATGATCGACCAGACCGGCAAGCTCGTCACGAATTTCACGCGCATCAAGGCCGGCAGCATCGTGCGGGCCGCCGGGGGGTTCCTTATTTTCAACCTCGACGACGCGCTCACCGAGCCGCTGGTCTGGAAGCCCCTCAAACGCGTGCTCAAGTCCGGACGGATGGAGATCGAGAGCTACAACCCCTTCGGTTTCCTCTCGGTTTCGGGAATGACCCCGGAGCCGGTGGCGGTTGACACCCGGGTGCTGGTCACGGGGAGCCGCTGGGCCTTCGCGGTGCTGTCGGCTTACGATCCGGATTTCGCCGAGATCTTCAAGGTGCTCGCGGACTTCGTCCCCGAGGAACCGCGCACCGAGACCGCGGAGCGGGCCTACGCCCTGCGGGTTGCGCGCACCGTGCACGCGGAGGGGCTGCGACACTTCACCCGCGGGGCGGTCGTGGAGGTGGTGCGCCAGGGCGTGCGCGAGGCCGGCGACCGCGACCGGCTGAGTGCGCGCCTCGATGATGTGGACGATCTCGTGCGCGAGGCTTCGCTCGTCGCGGAGGAGGGGGGCTTCGCGGTCGTCGACGAGAACGCCGTTCGCGAGGCGCTGGCACGCCGCTCCTACCGCGCCGACTGGTACGAGGAGCGGGGCCGCGACCTGGTGGGCGAGGGAACGGTGCTGATCGACGTCTCCGGCAGCGTCGTCGGGCAGGTGAACGGGCTCTCGCTGCTCGTCTACGGCACCCGGGCCTTCGGGCGCCCGTCGCGGCTGACGGCCAGCGTCGCCCTCGGGAGCGCCGGCATCATCAACATCGAGCGCGAGGTCAAGCTCTCCGGCAGCACGCACGACAAGGGGGTGCTGATCATCGCCGGCTACCTGCGCAACCGCTTCGGCCGCGACAAGCCGCTCTCTTTCTCGGCCAGCCTCTGCTTCGAGCAGTCCTATGGCGGGGTCGAGGGCGACAGCGCATCCTCGGCGGAGCTCTACGCGCTGCTTTCGGCCATCGGGGGGCTGCCGCTGCGCCAGGATCTCGCGGTGACGGGCTCGGTCAACCAGCGCGGCGAGATCCAGGCCATCGGCGGCGTCAACGAGAAGATCGAGGGTTTCTTCCGCACCTGCAGGCGCCTCGGGTTGACCGGGACACAGGGCGTGGTCATCCCGGCGGCGAACGTGCGCTCGCTTGCCCTGCACCCGGAGGTGATCGAGGCGGTGCGGGAGGGTCGCTTCGCCGTCCACGCGGTGCGCACGGTCGAAGAGGGGCTGACGCTGCTCACGGGCCTGCCCGCGGGCTCGCCCGGCGAGCCGGGCACGGTTCTCGGGATCGTCGATGCCGCGCTGCTCGACATGGCGCGCAAGCTCAAGGACTTCGGCGCCGAGAAGGCGAAACGGGACGAGGCCAGGGCCGCGCCACTTGCCGAAGGGCCGACGAACCCCGAACCGCCGGTTCTCCCCCCCAACCCCTCCCCGGTTTCGAAACCGGCCTAGACCGGTCCCCGGGATCGGGGGCCGTGGACCGCGAGACGGGCGAGGGTGTCGAGGAGATCCTGCGGCTTGAAAGGCTTGACCAGGTACGCGTCGGCGCCGACCTGGTAGCCGCTGCGTATCTCCTCTTCCTGCGCGGCCGCCGAGAGGATAACCACGGGGAGCGAGCCGCGCTCCGGGTGGGATTTGATGATCCGGCAGAGTTCCAATCCGCTCATCAGCGGCAGCAGTGCGTCGACGAGGACGATGTCGGGGGAGTGGAAGTAGAACTCGCGCAGGCCGGCAAATGCGTCGAGGGCCTCGATGACCTCGTAACGCGCCTCGGGCAGCAGCAGCCTGGTCAGCGAGAGGGTGTCGAGGTCGTCATCGACGATGAGCACGCGGGTGCGAACCGCCGCCGAGTCCGGTGCGGCCTCGGCGGCCGGAGGTGCAACCGGAACCGGCGGGGGGGAGGCGGCCAGGGGGAGCGTCTCGGCCACGGGGAGCGTGAAGGTGAACACCGATCCCTCGCCGACGCGGCTCTCGACCTGGACCGTGCCCCCGAGCGCGGCGACTATCATCTTGACGATCGCCAGGCCGAGGCCGCTGCCGGGGTACATCCGCTTGTCCGAGGAGTCGACCTGATAGAATTTGTCGAAGATCCGGGTGATCTTGTCGGCGGGGATGCCGATCCCGGTGTCGGCGATCTGGAATTCGAGCATCGGACCCGCACTGCGGCCGCGCACGACGATCCTGCCGCCCTCGCCGGTGAATTTCACCGCGTTCGAGAGGAAGTTCGTGAAGATCTGGTGCACCTTGTCGTGGTCCGCGAGCGCCGCGGGCAGGTCTTCAGGGATCTCGATTTCGATCGAGAGCTTTCTGCGCTGCTGGTCGTCCCGGAACATCTCGACGACTTCGCGGACGTGCTTGGTCACCGAGATCGGCTCCTTGCGCAGCGAGAGACGCCCCGACTCGATCCGCGAGAGGTCGAGAAGCTCCTCGATCAGGTGCTGGAGGTGTCGCGCCCGCTTGTCGGCGACCCGCAACGCCTCCGTCACGCGCTCGGGTTCCGGGCCGATCTTCCCCTCCAGTATGAGCGAGAGGTACCCGCGCACCACCGAGAGCGGGGTGCGCAGCTCGTGCGAGACCATCGAGAGGAAGGTGCTCTTGGCGCGGTTGGCTTTCGCGAGTTCCTCGTTCATCCGGCGCAGGTCGCGCTCCATGCCGGCCTTCTCGGTGACGTCCTCGATCAGCAGGAGCACCCGGCTGCCCTCGACCGTGTCGATGACCGTCGTCGAGGTGGTGAGCACGACCCGTTCCGGGAAAACGAGCGTCGTGAATTCCACGGAGCGCGGCTCGACATCGGCTGCGCTGTCCGGCGGGTGCAGGAGCGATTCGGTGGCAAGCCCGGTTCCCTCGAGATAGGTCGCCAGCGGAGCGCCGACGGCGACGCGGCCCTCAGGCAGGTGCAGGATCCGGCTGAACGCCGGGTTCGACGCCAGGATCATGCCGGCGGCGTCGAGCAGGCAGAGCCCGATCGGGGCGTTCTGGACGATCGCCTCCATCAGGTCGAGCAGGGAGCGCTCGCGGCGCATCTGGGCTGTGACGTCCTCGAGCAAAACGATCGAACCGCAGAAGTTGCTGCGCTCCACGAGCGTCGAGAAGGAAATGCGGATCGTCCGGTGCCCGTGCTCGATCTGGACGGGGGGCGGGGATGCCTCCGTACCGCAGGGCACGCTGGAGAGATACTCCTCGACGCGCTCGCCTGCGCCGAAGAAACCCGGGAGCGCCTTGCCGAAGAGGCGGTGGTCGTCCTTGCCGAGCAGGCGGCAGGCCGCCGGGTTGGCGTAGAGGATGCGGTGGTCCTGGTCGATCTCGACCACCCCTTCGCCCATTAGCGAAAGCATGGTGTCAAGGTGACCCTTGATGTGCAGCAGCTCGCGCGTCATCTCCCGGGGGTAGAGCTTCTCCACGCCCATGACGGTGGAGCGCTTCTCCTCGGGCCCGATGCGGGTCTCGATCCAGCGGAAGGTCTCGAGAATGTGGGCCATTGTGTTCTCGATGCGGCCCTTCGCGATGTAGGCGTCGGCGCCGAACGCGAGAATCGTGCCCTCGTCCTCGCTGGCGATCCCGGTGAGGATGACGACGGGGATCGCGGCGTAGATGGGGTCCTGTTTGAGGAAGCGGGTCAGGCGCTGCCCGTCGAGCCGCGGCATGATCAGGTCGAGCAGGATGACGTCCGGGAGCTGGTTCGATTCGACGAGCCGGTCGAGCGCCTGGAGCCCGTCGAAGGCTTTCGCCACCTCGTAGCCCGAGGCTGCAAGGTGTGCGGAGACCAACTCGACAATCGTGGCGTTGTTGTCGACGACGAGGACTTTCCGGATCTTCGTCATGGCCGTCGCTGATCTTAGGAGCGCCGGAGACGCCTGTCAATCATCACGAGGCCGGGGGCGCGCCGGGGCGGGGCGACGACTCGTGCTCGCGCTCGTGCCGCGTCCCGACGAGGGGGAAGCGGTGCTGGTGGTCGCGGCGCAGCGAGTAGGGGACTTCGAGGCGGTGGCGTTCCATCAGGGAGGCGTCGGCGAGGATCTCGAGCGCCGGGCCGTCGGCGACGATGCGCCCGGCGTCCAGGACCACGACGCGCGGGCACAGATCGAGGACCATCTCCAGGTCGTGGGTCGTGACGAGCTTCGCCTGCCGCAGCGCCGCGAGTTGGCGGATCAACGCCCGCCGCCCGGCCGGGTCGAGGTTGCTCGAGGGTTCGTCGAGCAGCAGCAGCTCGGGCCCCATCGCGAGAACGCCGGCGAGTGCCGCCGAGCGTTTCTGGCCGCCCGAGAGGTGCCCCGGGAACTTCTTCTCCAGCCCGGAGAGCCCGACGCCGGCAAGCGCAGCCGCGACGCGGCGACGCACCTCGTCCTCGGGGAGGCCGAGATTCAGCGGGCCGAACGCGACGTCGTCCAGGAGCGTCGCCATGAAAAGCTGGTCGTCGGGGTTCTGGAAAACCAGTCCGACGCGGCGGCGCACCTCGGCGAGTGTCGGGTGACCCACCTCGGTGCCGAAGACGCGCACCGAGCCTGAGGTCGGGTGCAGGAAGCCCACGACATGCAGCGCAAGCGTCGACTTGCCGGCCCCGTTCGGGCCGACGAGGCCGACCGACTCGCCGGCGGCAATCGCAAGGTCGATGCCGCGGAGCGCCTCGGTGCCGTCCGGGTAGCGGTGCGCGAGCCCGCGCAGCTCGAGGGCGGGGAGGTTCATCGCCCGCTCCCCAGCGAGCCGACCCAGACCGTGACCGGGAGCAGTCGCAGTGCGGCGGCGCCGCAGGCCGCCCCGGCGAGGAAGAGCGCGTCCGTGCCGCAAAAGCGCAGCGTGCGCAGCTGTCGGACCGTGCCGTCGAAGCCGCGCGCGGCCATCGCCTGGTAGATGCGCTCGGCGCGGTCGAGTGTGCGCGTGAAGAGCACTCCCAGCGCGGCCGCCGCGATCCGCAGCGTCCGGCCCTTCGCTCCGAGGCCCCGCAGGTCGCGCGCACGGCGCAGCCGACCGGACTCCTCGGCGAGAAGGAAGAGATAGCGGTAGAGAAAGAGCAGTTGCACGACGAAGGCGCGCGGCACCCGCAGCGCGGTGAGACCCTGGCAGAGCGCCGGGAAGCTCGTCGTCGCGGTCAGCACCAGCACCGCGCTCATCGTCAGCGCGAAGCGCGCGAGGATCGAGGCGAACGACAGCCACCCGGCGCCGATGTGCACCCCGCCGATGAGGACGCCCGGCGCGCGATCGAGCAACGGGTTGAAGAGGCCGATCATCACCGCGAACGGGGAGACGATGAGCACCCGCCTCGCAATCAGTCGCAGCGGGATGCCGCCTGCGGTGGCCAGCAGCAGCGGGAAGAAGACAAACGGCGAGAGGGCGGAAACCTCGTACTTCGGGAACGAGACGACCGCGACGACGAACGCGAGCGTCGCAAGCAGTTTCGCGCGCGGATCGAGCCGGTGCGCCGGCGAGTCGAGGTAGGAGAGCCTGTCGAGGCGGTCGGCCTCATGGCAACTCACCGGCCCCGTCCCCCGCAACGGCGGTCCGTTCCGCATCCGGCGTTCATGATGTGCAAGGTGGTAGCACGAGTTCCATGTCTTGTGCAACCGATATTTCAGCGAGCGCACCCAAGGCATGCCGCAGCAACAGGTGGGAGTTTCTTCTCCGGTATGATTTTTTGCCCCCATGGGGAAATTTCACCCTATATTATTAAAAAACGGTTCGTGCAACTTCTCCATCTTTGCGGAATGGTTCCCTTCCGGGGGAATTGAGGGGATGGGTGATGGACCGGAATCGCGGCAACGGTTTCGAAGTCGGGCTGGGCGATCTGGTTTTTTCCATTTCTTCCGCGCTTGATCTCGTTTCCCCGATTGTTGCTGGACACCATCGCCGGGTTGCCAGGATCGCCAGTGCGATCGCCCGTCGGCTCGGTCTTCCTCAGGCTCGGGAGCAGGAAATTCTCCTGGCCGCGGCTCTGCATGACTGCGGTGCCTTTTCGCAGCACGAGCGGTTGGACATCATGAGCTTTGAGGTCCAGCATCCCGAGAACCACGCGGAAGCAGGGTATCGGCTCCTGCGGTCGTTCCCGAATTTCGAGCGGGCGGCCGATATCGTCCACTTTCACCACCTCCCGTGGGAGAACGGCCGCGGTGGCCAGTGGCGGGGCCTCCAGGTTCCTCTCGGCAGCCATCTGCTGCATCTGGCAGATCGGGTGAGCGTGCTTCCGATCGGTGAACGGGGCGCCGTGGGATGGAGCGTTTCAGCTGCAGAAAAAATCAGTGCCGCGGCGGGATCCCGTTTTGTCCCCGAATTCGTCGAAGCGCTGATGGAAGCGGCTGCCCTCCCCTCGTTCTGGCTCGAAGTGGGGGCGCCAGGGGATTCCGACTTGAGGGAGGACCCGGCTCTTGGCTCGGTGACACTCTCCGAGGCCGATTTCAGGAGCCTGGCCCGCCTGTTCTGGCAACTCGTCGACTACCGCAGTCGTTTCACGGCGACCCACACCAGCGGCGTGGCGGCGGTCACCGCGTTTCTCGCCCCGATCGCCGGTGTCACCGGCGCAGCTGCCCGGATGGTCGCGATCGCGGCAGGGCTCCATGACCTCGGCAAACTCGCCGTCCCGAGCGAGACCCTCGAGAAAGAGCGAGCCCTCACCAGGGAGGAGATCGCGGCGATCCGCGAGCATCCGTTGCACGGGTGGCGGATCCTCGAGCGGATTCACGGGATGGAGGAGATCAATCGGTGGGCTAACTACCACCACGAACGCCTCGATGGCTCGGGGTATCCGTTCCGCATCCCCGGCTCTATGATCCCCCTCGAGAGCCGCGTCGTGGCCGTGGCGGATGTATTTACGGCGCTCACCGAGGAGCGCCCGTACCGGCGAGGGATGAGCGGCCGGGAAGCCGTCGGCGTCCTGCGAAACATGGCGGACGGCGGTGCTCTCGATCACGACGTGGTCGCGTTGATGGCGCTCCACCGCGAGGAGGCCGCGACGATCCGCCGGCTGGCGCAGCAGAGTGCTTCCGGCCGTTACCTGGTCTTTCGCGAGTACAAGCAGTCCGTGATGCCCCGAGATACCGCCGCCTGAGCATCCAGCGGCCCCGGTTCTGCTACCATGGGGCACAGCATGGAGAGGCGGCATGACGGGCGGCATTGAGAACCGCAGGTATCTGCGCCTGAGCGCCATGGGGCCGGTCGAGATCGTGGCCCAGGGCGGGGCGCCGCAGATCGCCTACCTTGCGAGCATCGGCAGAGGCGGGCTCGGCCTGTACCTGCACCAGGAAGTCCATCCCGGCCAGCTCCTCCTCGTGGGCCTGCACCTGCTCGTCCAGCATGGCGAAACGGAGGACCTCAAGGTGGTCGCGCGCGTGCGCTGGGCGAAGGCCGTGGGCTCGATCTGGATGGCGGGCTGCGCCTTCGAGCAGATGTCCGACGCCCGCTACGCCGTCCTGCTGAAACACCTGAACATCATCGAGGCCTGGCAGCTTGGGGACAAGCACACCGAGGTGTCGTCGACGAAGGTGCGCTTCACGGTGAAGGAGTGAGGGCGAGCGTCACGAGCGTCGCCCCCCAGCCTCCCGCCTCGGGCCCGGCAAGCCCGTAGCGCAGCACCGTCGGGTCGCGCTCGAGCAGCGCGTGCACCGTCCGACGCAGCGTGCCGTCTCCCTTCCCGTGGATGATCCGCACCTCGTGGATGCCGCGCTCGCGGCAGGCGGCGAGGTACTCGGGGACGACCACCGCGACATCGCGGGGACGGAACGTGTGCAGATCCAGAACGCCGTCGATCGGCAGCTCTACCGGTTCCGGCTCCCCGGCGGGAGGCGGCTCCATCAGATTTCGATCACCGTCGGCAGGATCAGGGGGCGGCGCTCCAGCCGGCGATCGACGAACTTGCGCAGCGCCTTGCGCACCTTGATCTGGATCTCGCCCCACTCGGTGAGCACCTCCGCGCCGGTTTCTGCGAGCACGGCGGCGACGACCTCCCGCGCCTCGGTGAGCAGGACCGCTTCCTCGCCCGCGAAGGCCACGCCGCGCGTCACGATGTCGGGGCCGGAGACGACCTCGCCCGTCTGGCGATTGACCCCGATGATGACCATGATGATGCCGTCCTGCGCGAGCCGCCGTCGATCCTTGAGCACCGCGTCGTGGATGTCGCCGTGCGCCTTCCCGTCGACCAGGACCCGCCCGGCGATCACCTTCCCCGCCCGCGCTCCCGCGCCTTCGCTGAAGCGAATGCGCTCGCCGTCCTCCGCAAGGAAGATCCGCTCGCGCGCGACACCGGCCTCCTCGGCGAGCTGCGCGTGCCGCGCCAGGTGTCGGTACTCCCCGTGGACCGGCACGAAATGTCGCGGTCGCACCGCGCGGATCAGGGCCCGCAACTCGTCGCGGCTGCCATGCCCGGAGACGTGGATCCCGGCGTCGCGCCCGTAGAACACCTCGGCGCCGCGCTGGAAGAGGTGGTTGATCGTGCGCGCGATCGCCTTTTCGTGACCGGGGATGACGCGCGCGGAGATCACGACGCGGTCGCCGGGGCGGATGGTGATCTGCTTGTGGTCGTTCACGGCGATGCGCGAGAGCGCCGCGAGCGGCTCTCCCTGGCTCCCGGTGGTGAGGATGAGGACCTTCTCCGGCGGGAGCGAGCGCAGCTCCGCCGTGTCGGCAAGTGCCGAGGAGGGCAGGCGCAGCGCGCCGATCTGGGAGGCGATGCCGACGACCGAAACCATGCTGCGGCCGGCAAGGTGCACGCGCCGCCTGGCCTCACGGGCGACGTCCACGATCTGCTGGATGCGGTGGATGTGCGAGGCGAAGGTGGCCACGATCACGCGTCCCGGGGCGCCGGCGACGATCTCGCGAAACGCGGGCGCGAGCGAGCTCTCGGAGGCGGTGGTCCCCTCGTGCTCGGCGTTCGTGCTGTCGGCCAGTAGCGCGAGGACGCCGCGGTCGCCGAGGGCGGCGAAGCGCGCCAGGTCCGTGGTCCGGCCATCCACGGGGGCCGGGTCGAGCTTGAAGTCGCCCGAGTGGACGATCAGGCCGGCCGGCGTGTCGATCGCGAGGCCGACGCCGCCGGGGATGCTGTGCGCGACCGGGACGGTCTCGACCGTGAACTCGCCGAGGCAGAGCGTTTCGCCGTCGCGGACCGGGACGAGGCTGGCCTGGCGCTCCAGGTCGAACTCCCGCAGCTTCTCCTTCACGAGCTCCAGGGTCAGCGGCGTGCCGTAAATCGGGACATCGAAGCGGTCGAGAAAGTAGGGCAGGGCGCCGATGTGGTCCTCGTGGCCGTGGGTCAGCACCACGCCGAGCAACTCGTCGCCCGACTCGGCGAGGTGCGTGAAATCCGGGATGATGACATCGACGCCGAGGTGCTCTTCTTCGGGGAACATCAGGCCGCAGTCGATGATGACGCTCTTCCCGCGACAGGAGACGAGCATCATGTTCAGGCCGATCTCGCCAAGCCCGCCGAGCGGGATGAGGTCGACCGCGGCTGATTCCATCAGTTGACGCCGTGGTTGCGGCAGGCCTTGCCGGCAGCGGTGGGCGCGTCCTGGGTCGGTGACATGAGGGCCCCATCATACCACTTTGCCGCGATGCCCGCGGGGAGCGGGCTCGAGCGGCACGCTCGATAAAGGGCTTGACAAGCGGCGGCTGTGCGCCTATTTTTCAAATCGGACAAGAAAGATCCGATATATCTTATATAGGAGGTCGGAATGGAGATCACGCGGGCGACGGAATATGCGGTGCGCTGCGTACTGCACCTGGCACTCGAACCTGAGGGCCGCGTTGTCCCGCGCCGCGAGATAGCCGAAGCGCGGGACATCCCCGGGCAGTTCCTCGGCAAGATCGCCCAGCGGCTGGCGCGCGCCGGGATCATCCGGATTCACCAGGGCGCGAAGGGCGGTTACGAGCTCGTGACCCCCGCCGCCCGGCTGACGCTGCTGGATGTCGTGGAAGCCGCCGAGGGGGACCTGGCGCTCAACAAGTGCGTCATGCACACCCGATCGTGCTCGCGTACCTGCTTCTGCGCGGCTCATCGCGTCTGGGCCGAAGCCCGTCGGCAGTTGCGCGCCACGCTGGCCGGGGCCACGTTCGCCGAACTCGCGGCTCAAGAGGGGCCGCTTTCCAACAAAAGGAGGTAGCCATGGATGTCCTGATGCTCTCGCGGCTGCAGTTCGCCGTCGCGACCCTGTTCCACTTCCTCTTCGTGCCCCTGACCCTGGGGCTCTCGGTGCTCGTCGCCATCATGGAGACGATCTACGTCCGCACCGGCGACGAGGAGTACCGCCGCATGGCGAAGTTCTGGGGCAAGCTCTTCCTGATCAACTTCGCGATCGGCGTCGTCACCGGCATCACCCTCGAGTTCCAGTTCGGCACCAACTGGTCGCGGTACTCGACCTATGTCGGCGACGTCTTCGGCGCCCTGCTCGCGATCGAGGCCACGGTCACGTTCTTCCTCGAGTCGACGTTCATCGCGGTCTGGGCCTTCGGCTGGAAGAAGCTTTCCCCGAAGGCGCACGCAGCGGCGATCTGGCTCGTCGCGTTCGCGTCGAACCTCTCCGCGTACTGGATCCTCACCGCGAACGCCTGGATGCAGCACCCCGTCGGCTACACGATCCGCAACGGCCGCGCCGAGGTCACCGATTTCCTCGCGGTGATCACGCAGGGCTTCGCGGCGGTGACCTTCGTGCACACCGTCAGCGGGGCTTACGTGCTCGCCGGATTCTTCGTTCTCGCGATTAGCGCCTGGCACCTGTTGCGCAACCAGAGCACGTCGTTTTTCACCAAGTCCTTCCGCCTCGCTGCGAACTTCGCGTTGGCGGGAGCCCTCGTCGTCGTGGGCCTCGGCCATCTGAGCGGTTCCCTGGTCGCTTCGGCCCAGCCGGCGAAGCTGGCCGCGATGGAGTCGCATTGGGAGACGGGGAGCAAGGTGCCGATGTACCTGCTCCAGTGGCCGGATACGCAGGGGGAGCGCAACGCCGTGCAGGCGCTGCCGATTCCCGGGATGCTCAGCCTGCTCGCCTTCCACGACAGCGGCGCGACGGTACGGGGTCTCAAGGATTTCCCGACCGCGGAGCGCCCGCCGGTGTTCCTCTCCTGGCTCTCGTTCAAGATCATGGTCGGCGCCGGCGCCCTGATCCTGCTGGTCTCACTGCTGGCCTGGTTCAAGCGCGGCAATCCGGGTGCGAGTCCGGGTGTGCTCCGGGCGGTCATTCTCGCGCTGCCGCTGCCCTGGATCGCGATCGAGTTCGGCTGGATGCTGGCGGAGGTCGGCCGCCAGCCCTGGATCGTCTACGGCGTGATGAAGACCGCCGACGCGGTGTCGCGGCTAGCGACCGTGCAGGTCGCGACCAGCCTTCTGGCGTTCATCGCGGTCTACGGCATTCTCGGGTTCGTGGCCATCTCGCTCATCGTCCGGTATGCCCGCAGGGGCCCGGTCGCGGAATGAGACGCAAGAGAAAAGGGGGCGACTGTCATGCTTGAGACAATCTGGTTCATCCTCTGGGGGGTCCTCTGGGCCGTCTACTTCATGCTCGACGGCTTCGATCTTGGATTGGGCACTCTGCTGCCGTTTCTCGCCAAGGACGAGACGGAGCGGCGCATCCTCTACACCAGCATGGGGCCGTTCTGGAACGGCAACGAGGTCTGGCTGCTCACTGCCGGCGGTGCGACGTTCGCGGCCTTCCCTGACGCCTACGCCGCGATGTTCAGCGCGATGTACACGCCGCTGATGCTGCTGCTCTTCGCGATCATCATCCGGGGCATCGCCTTCGAGTACCGCGGCAAGATCGACGACCCATCCTGGCGCGCCCGCTGGGACGGGCTCTTCGTCGTCGGCAGCGCGCTGCCGATGCTGCTGCTCGGCGTGGCGTTCGCGAATATCTTCGCCGGCGTGCCGATCGATGCGGACGGCGTCTTCCAGGGGAACCTCCTTACTTACCTCAACCCCTACGGCCTGCTCGGCGGCGCGCTGTTCGTGCTGCTCTTTCTCGTGCACGGCGCGATCTGGGGCGCGTGGCGGGCCGAGGGCGACCTGAGCGTCAGGGCGGGGCGCACGGCCGCGAAGCTCTGGCCGGTCCTCCTCGCCGTGGCGGTCGCGTTCCTCGGCGCGAGCTGGTTCGCGACGACGCTGTACAGGAACTACTTCGCGCTGCCGCTGCTCTGGGTCTTCCCGCTGCTGGCGGTGGCCGGCCTCGTGCTGACGCGGGTCTTCATCGCGCAGGCGGCCTGGGGGAAGGCCTGGACGTTCTCTGCGCTGACCATCGTCGGCGCGACTTTCTTCGGGGTCGCGGGGCTCTTTCCGAACATCTTCCCGTCGAGCCTCGACCCGGCGTTCTCGAAGACGGCGTTCAACGCGGCGTCGACGGCGCCGACTCTCGGCGTGATGCTCGCGGTGGCCCTGGTGATGGTGCCGATCGTGATCGCCTACCAGGCCTGGGTCTATCGGCTCTTCAGCGGCAAGATCACCCGCGAGAGCCCGGCCTACGACTAGGCGCGGGTGCGGGTTAGGTTGTTGTTTTGACACACAAACACACTGAAGAGAGGAGAACGTCATGGGAGTGCTCGTCGGCAAGAAGGCGCCGGACTTCACAGCGAACGCGGTTATGGGCAACAACGAGATCAAGGAGGTCACCCTCTCGAAGGCCATCAAGGGGAAATATGCCGTCCTGTTCTTCTACCCGCTGGATTTCACGTTCGTCTGCCCCTCCGAGCTGCTCGCCTTCGACCACCGGCTCGAGGAGTTCAAGAAGCGCGGCGTCGAGGTGATCGGCATCTCGATCGACTCGCAGTTCACACATCTCGCCTGGAAAAACACCGCGGTCGACAACGGCGGCATCGGCAAAGTCGGCTACCCGCTGGTCGCCGACGTCAAGCACGAGATCTGCCGCGCCTACGACGTCGAGTTCGAGGCGGCCGGGGTGGCTTTCCGCGGTTCGTTCCTGATCGACAAGGCCGGTGTAGTGCGCCACCAGGTGGTGAACGACCTGCCGCTCGGCCGCAACATCGACGAGATGCTGCGCATGGTCGACGCGCTGCAGTTCACCGAGAAGCACGGGGAGGTCTGCCCGGCCGGCTGGACGCAGGGCCAGGAGGGGATGCAGGCCAGCCCGGAGGGTGTCGCGAAGTACCTCAAAGAGCACCACCAGCAACTCTGATCCGCTGCATCACGAGCATCGCTCCGGCCCGCCGCCGTTTCCCGGGGAAGACGGCGGGCCAGAGCGGTCGTCTCTTCCGTCCAGGGTCCGGCGGTGCGTCCGCGGGGGATCAGCGGCATTCGACGGATCGGCAATTATGCGGGATCTACCGGTTAATGGAGGCGAAGCGTGGCTATCTTCGTGTGGAACGAGAAGTACGCGGTAGGCATCGAAAAAATTGACCAACAACACAAGCACCTGATCCAGATGATCGGCGATCTCCAGGAGGCCTTGCTGGCGCAGAGGGGACAGCAGATGCTCACGGAGATCGCCAAGCGGATGCTGGACTACACCGAATATCATTTTTCTACCGAGGAGTCCCTGTTGAAGAACAACGGCTACACCCTGTACGCCGCGCACAAAGAGGAACATGGGAAGTTCACGGCCAAGGCTCTGGAAATCAAGGAGCGCGTGGATAGCAAGCGTTTCGTGCTTTCGCTCGAGGTGATCAACTTTCTGAGAGACTGGCTCTCGGATCACATCCTCGTCCACGACAAACGATACGCTCCGTTCCTGATCGGCGCAGGGGTCCGCTAGGTTTCGTCCCGCAGCGCGTCACCCGGGGCTCGAATGATGTTCGAGAAGTTGAGGGTTTCCTTGCTGGAAATGGCCATGTGCTTCTCCGAGGCCCTGGATCTGGTCAGCCCGGCAGTCGTCGACCATCACCGGCGGGTCGCCTACATCGCTTTCCGGATCGCGGGCGAAGCCGGCTTCGCGGCGGGAGAGTGCAGGACGCTTCTGCTTGCCGGTCTGCTGCACGACATCGGCGCCGTGACGCAGCAGGAGCGGCTGAAGGCCTTGAGTTTCGAGCTCGACGCCCCACAAGTCCATGCCGAGTGTGGCTATCAACTCCTCCACGGCAACGAACTGTTCTCGGCGGCGGCCGCATACATCCGTTTTCACCACATCCCCTGGGACAACGGAGCCGGGGCGTCGTTCCAGGGGACACCGCTCCCGCTCGCCAGCCATGTCGTGCACCTTGCCGATCGGATCGCCGTGCTTCTGAGGTGCGACCGGGAGGTTATCGGCCAGTCGCGCGGGATCATCGAGCGTGTCGTGCAGGGGCAGGGCAAGACGTTTGCCCCGGCGCTGGTCGACGCCTTCCGGAGCCTGGCGCAATCCGAGTATTTCTGGTTCGATGCGGTATCCCCCGATATCGGCAAGATTCTCCTGCGCCAGCAGCAGGGCGCCCACGTCGAGCTCTACTCTCGGCAACTCTTCGATTTGACGAGACTCTTCAGCCACATCATCGATTGCCGCAGCCGTTTCACCGCCAACCACTCGAGCGGCGTCGCGGCGGTGGCCGAGCGGCTCGCCGGGTTCGTCGGCCTCTCGCACGAGGAGCGCGGCATGATCGAGATCGCCGGTTATCTTCACGACCTGGGAAAGCTTGCGGTGCCGACCGCGATCCTGGAAAAACCGGGCAAACTCACGCCACGGGAGTTCAACATCGTCAGGAAGCACCCCTACGACACTCACCGGATTCTCGCTGCCGTCGAGAGCCTGGCGACCATCGCCAAGTGGGCAGCGTTGCACCATGAGTACCTGGATGGTCGGGGCTATCCTTTCCACTACGCGGGGGAGAACCTGCCGCTCGGTGCGCGGATCATGGCGGTTGCTGATATCTTCACCGCGCTCTCCGAGGACCGTCCGTACCGCCGGGGGATGTCGAGGTCCGACCTCGTTCGAATTCTGGAGAGCATGGCGCGCAAGCGGCTTCTTGATGCAAGTCTTGTCGCCCTGGTGGCGGCGCAGTATGAGAGAATTGACGCTGTCCGTCGCTGCGCGCAGTCACAGTGATTTGCGGCCATCGCTTGGAGTGGCCCCCTCCCGAGGATTCCCGGACCTACGGGCGTTCTCTTATTGAGATTGGTACCCAGAGCGGGGGATAGATGCGTTGCGGCGCTAGCAGGGTGCTGAAAAATCAGCCGAGTCCATGAAAGCTGTGGGTAATTTGGCCATGATCGGTCGAATTTCGACGCCGGAGCGACCTTCAGATTCGCAAGTTGCGGTTCTGATTGGTTCTTTGTTGCCGCCTGGCGGCGCTCCTTCTGTGGATATTTCATGCCACCACCGGTTCTCTGAGGATTTTCGCCATCCTCATCAGGTTGTAGGCGGCGCCGACGATCAGCGCGAATTGCTGCGTTCGCTCTCGTCCTTTGAACCTGCTCCGGCGCATGCCGCCCACCGTCGGACCTACCGAAAATCTCTTCGACGCGCTTGCGCAGCCGCTGACTGACTGCGTAGCCGGCGTGGCGGGTCGTGCGCCCGTCGATGGCGGAACCACCGCGACGCTCGGTGTTGGCAGCAACGTGAGGCGTGATACCGCGGCCGCGGTGGCCACGGTGGCGGGACACGCCAGGACCGCTGGTGACAGTGCCGCCACTCCCGGGCTGAAGAAGACCTCTCTGCGGCGGGCCTCGTGTTTTTCAGCAGCCCGCTGTTGCTTTTGTCATCCACGAAAGCCGAATTTGGCTGCAGGGCCAGTTCAATATTTCACGCAAGTGATTTTGGGGTATCCTCTTGCAGAAGTACAGAAATGTGCACCCACGTACATCCGTACCGTGATACCGATGGGCAAGGCCGACGGATTGTATGTTGCATTGCCAACAGCCTGGAACGAGACCAACCCGCTCGAACAGGAATCATAAGGGTTATCCGATCCCGAGGCAAAGACAAGAACATATCCGGAGAGGCATTCAAGGTATTGATCCCCGTAGGTGGTTCCCCATGGCACGGTAATGTAACCTTCGATGGCACTTGTATCCACGCTCTTCGTGTCCGTTGCTGCGTCGCCGGTGTCTCCCTTCGGGCCCTGCGCTCCGGTGTCTCCCGTCGCGCCCGTGGGTCCGGTGTCGCCCGTGGGTCCCGTTGGCCCAGTTGGCCCCGTGGGACCGGCAGGTCCGGTGTCCCCGGTTGGGCCGGCGGGCCCGGTCGCCCCGAAATCACCGGCTGAGACCGCGACCGGCGTCGGCGAGGCTCCCGTCAGCAGCGTCCAGTCGTTGTTGAAGGTGCCGTCGGTCTCGAAGGAGGCCCTCCAGATCGAGGTCCCGTTCGCGCCGATCCCCGTCATGATGTACTTCCTGATCGAGGGGTCCCAGGTGAGCGTCGGCTGCGAGGAGAGGGTGCCTTGAATCTTCGTCCAGCTGCCGCAGTCGGCGGTGCCCTCGCAGACCATCGTCCAGAGGGAACCGTTCGATCCGCGCGCCACCGAAAGGTTGGTCGGCGCCAGCGGCAGAGAAGCAGAAAAACCAGTCACCGCACTCGTCAGGATACCCAGGCACGCACCTGCAATCACAACGCTGCGTTTCATCACCATTCCCCCCCTGGTTGCCTGCTCGTTCAACACCGGAAACTGCGCTCATGGGACCGGTCGTATCACGCACGCCCACTCGGGCGGCAGTCGCAGAAAACCGCAGCGTGTGAATTGTATTGCAAATATAGGTGCTGCCCACGGGGGAGTCAAGGCTGGCGCACGACAGGCCGAGACCGAACGGATACGAACACCCACAGGCTGTTCCGCGGGTTCGTTTGCCAGGAGCGGATGTTCTTCCCCTGGCGTTCAGGCCGGCACCGTGAAAATGAAGGAGGCGCCCCGGTCAGGCTCGCTCTCGACGCGGATCGACCCGCCGTTCTTCTCGACGATCCGCTTTACGATGGTCAGGCCGAGGCCACTCGATCCGTCGCCTTTCTTTGCCTTGGTGAAAAACGGCTCGAAGATCCGTCGCTGGGTATCGGCGTCGATCCCCTGGCCGTTGTCGGTCACGCTGAACGTGTGAGCGGCACGGGTGGTCTCGCAGCCGATCGCTATTATCAGGTCTGGCTGCTCGCCGGAGTGTGCAAGCGCGTTGCCGACCAGATTCGAAAAAACCTGAAGCAGGCGGGTGCGGGGGTAGCGCACCCGCGGCAGCCCGGGCATCACGGTGATCGTTGCGTTGCGCGCGGCGATTCTCCGCTCGTGCAGGCGCAGGACTTCGTCCACGACATCGGCTGCAGCCACATCCTCGGCCGGCTCTTGCTTGAAATCGATGCGGGAGAGCTCGACCAGGTCGGTGATGAGCCGCCCCATGGTGTCGGCGTTGGCATGCACGCGGGAGAGGAAGTGTCGCGTCTGGTCGACGGTGAGGGATCCGTCTCCGAGAATCTCGACCATGCTCTTGATGTTGGCGAGCGGCGCCTTCAGATCGTGGCCGAGCGCGTGAATGAGCCCCTCGAGCTCGGCGCTCTTGCGCTGGATGAAATCGCGCGAATGCGTTGCCGCGGTCACGTCGCGGAGCACGACAAGCGCGCGCGGGGGCTTCCCATCGGCGGTGGGCAGCCGTATCGCCGAAACGTCGAGGTAGCACTCGTCCGGCCCGGGCCACAGATGATGGATGGCCCGGGCAGGGGCTCCGGTTTCCATGACCCGGGTCAGGGGGCAGAGCTGACCTGTGTCGCAGAACGGTCCCTTGCGCCCGAAGCAGAGCTCGTAGCACTTCTTCCCGGCCGCTTCTGGTTGCCGCACCTTGAGCAAGGCGGCGGCCGAAGGGTTGAGGTCGATGATCCCTCCGTCGGACTGGAGGATCAGGATTCCGTCGGGGAAGGTGCGGTAGAGCCCGTCGAGATCGTCGTGTGCGCTGAGGAGTTGCGCCTGGATTGCGGTGAGTTCGGCATTGCGGTGCTCCAAGTCGTCTGTCTTCTCCCGGATCTGGGCCTGCATCTGTTCGAGCGTGCGTCCGAGGAGCCCAAGCTCATTGTCCGCAAGAAGGGGGAGTTTCGAATCGAAATCTCCTTGGCCGATCCGGGCAATGTGCGTCTCGATATCATGGACCGGCCGTGAAACAATGCGATGAAAGGCATATCCGATCACGCCGAGCAGCAGGGCCACGCCGCCGAGCGTGATCAGAAGATTCGTCAGCACCATCCACCGGGCCTGGGCGAACGATTCCCCGACGGGCAGCGAAACCGAGCGGACCCCGGCGATCTGCCCGACGCGCATGTCGAAGCCGCGGGCGGGCCCATAGCGCTCGACAAGTCCGCGCGGCGCGGCCTCAAGCGAGCCATGGCACTGCAGGCAGGAGCTTTCCACGACAAACGGGGAGAAGGTGACGAGAACGACTTCGCCGCCGCGATCGATCTGGCCCTCCCAGATCTTCAGCTCCGGCTCCGCGGTAAACCGCCGGATCATTGATGCTTCGAGTTCGTCGGCGCGGTTGGCGGGATTGCGTGGGTCGAGCGCCGCAAATTTATAGGTGTACGAGGGATTTTCCCGCGTGAACAACTCCATCACCCGACGGGTGATGAACGTTCCGGACATGGCCTCTGGTTCAAAGGCCGCTTCGGGGGCGAGACGCTGCACGGCCGGCCGCAATTCCGTACGGCAGTAGGTGTGCACCGCCTCCGCTTGCGAGAGGATCTGTCGCAGGCGGAACTTCCCGTCGGCAATGATGTGCCGGCAGAGATGCTGATATTGGAGCGCCGCCACGAGGAGCAGGAAAGCGACCGCTGCCAGCCCCACCGTCCACGAGAACCGCCGTCTGATCCTGTACATGTTCGCGTTCCCCTGCGTCAGCCGGACGGATGATGAAGCGCAGATGTTGTGCAACGCTTCACCAATAGTATACTCCGGCATGCGCTGATCGGTTGCACGCCGGGATGCCCCGGCTACGACAGCCGCAGGACGATATCAGCCAGATGGAGTCAGCAGCGTTGCGAGGCGGAGGAATCCCTCGAGCGTGATCTCCTCCGCGCGCGCGCGTTCCGTCAGGCCGAGCGCCGTCAGAGCGCCGGCAAGCGCTTGCTGGGGGAGGGGGCGGGCGGCGACAGCCGCCGAGTTGAGGAATGTCTTGCGCCGGTACGCGAAACCTGCGCGCAGCAGGTGCTCGAAGACCTGCTCCTGCCTCGGCGGCAACAGGGGCGCGGGGCGGGGTACCAGCCGGACGACCGCGGACTCGACGTCGGGCGGCGGCGAGAACGCCCTGCGGGGCACGGTGCAGACGAGCGATGCCTCCGCGCGGTACTGCGTGGCCAGCGACAGTGAACCGTAGGAGGGATCCCCGGGCCCGGCGACGAGCCGCCGCCCGACCTCCTTCTGGAACATCAGCACCAGCAGCGAGAACATGCCGCGCCTCTCGAGAAGCCGGTCCAGCACGGCCGTCGCAATATTGTAGGGCAGGTTCGAGATGCACTTCAACGGCGCGAGCGCCGCGAGGCTCCCCAGGTCGAACTGCAGGATGTCGGCGTCGACGATTTCGACGTTTCCACCGGCAGGGAAGATCTCGTGCAGACGGGGGACGCGCCGGCGATCGGTCTCGAGCGCGATCACACGGCCGCAGGCCCTGGCCAGCGGTGCGGTCAGCGTTGCGTCACCTGCGCCGATCTCCAGGACGCGGTCCTCCGGCGACAGTCTGGCCGCCCGGAGGATCGCTTCGAGGACCCCCCTGTCGCGCAGGAAGTGCTGGCCGAGGGATTTTTTCGCGCGCAGGCCCGGCGCCATCAGCGCCGCCGGTTGCGCGCCATCGTCGCCGCCAGTTCCACCGCCGAAAGAAGGCTCTCGGGGCTCGCGACCCCGCGGCCGGCGATGTCGAACGCGGTTCCGTGGTCGACCGAGGTGCGGATGATCGGCAAGCCCAGCGTCAGGTTGACGCCGGTGTCGAAGGCGAGGGTCTTCAGCGGGCCGAGTCCCTGGTCGTGGTACATCGCGACAACGGCCGCGAACTCGCCGCGCGCGGCGCGAAAGAAGATGGTGTCGGCCGGGTAGGGCCCGCTCACCGGGATTCCCCGGTCCGCCATGGCACGCACCGCGGGCGCGATGATCCGCCGCTCCTCGTCGCCCATCATCCCGGACTCGCCTGCGTGCGGGTTCAGGCCGCAGACTGCGATCGCCGGGCGGCGCAGCCCGAAATGCCGGACCGCCTCCCAGGTCAGCTCGATGACGTCGCGCACGCCCCGCGCGGTGATGAGCGACGGCACCCGCGCGAGCGGAACGTGGATTGTCGCCAGGCTGACGCGCAGCGGGCCGCCGACGAGCATCATCGCATGCCGCCTGGCGCCGGTGAAAGCGGCCAGCATCTCGGTGTGCCCGGGGAACGGGCTCCCGGCCGCGCGGATGGCCTCCTTGCTGATCGGTGCGGTGACGATCGCATCGACACGACGGTCGAGGGCGAGACAGACGGCCAGCGTGACCGCCTCGATCGCGGCGCGTCCCCCGGTGGCGCTTGCTCGCCCGAGGCGGGGGATCCGGTCGCTCTCCGGCCCGGTCTCGACGAGCGCGCAGCGGGAGCGAGAGGCAGCCGGGAGCGAGGCGCCGACCGTCACGAAACCGACTCCCGAGCCGAGGTCGCGGGCTGCGGCCTCCAGCACCGGTCGGCGGCCGAGGATCACCGGCCGGCAGGCATCCCAGAGCCGTGGCGAAGCGAGCGCCTTGACGACGATCTCCGGCCCGACGCCTGCCGGGTCGCCCATCGTGATCGCGAGGACGGGTTTCATCGTGATGCTCCGGTGGGCCAGCGGTTACGGGTCGGCGACGAGCGCCGCCCGGCCATCACCCTTGACGCAGGATCTCTTCCAGCGTCGCGATAAAGCCTGAGAGCTCCTCGCGCGTGACGATGAACGGCGGCGCGAAGCGCAGCGACTGCTCCTGGACGGCGTTGACCAGGTAGCCGCGTTCCTCGGCCGCGAAAGCCACCGCCTTCGCGGGCACGGCCAGGTCGATCGCCACCAGCAGCCCGCGGCCGCGAACGGCGGTGATCCGCGGTTGACGCGTCGCGAGCTCCCGCAGCGCGCCCATGAACCAGTCGCCGGTCGCGCGGACGCGATCCAGGAGCTTTTCGGAGTCCATCGTCTCGAGGTAAGCGAGCGCCGCCGCGCAGGAGACCGGATTGCCGCCGAAGGTGGAGGCGTGAGATCCGGGGACGAATGCGGTCGCCGCCTCGCCGCGAGCGAGCATCGCGCCGAGCGGGATCCCCCCCCCGAGCGATTTCGAGAGGGTCACGACGTCGGGGCGCACGCCCTCGGCCTCGCAGGCGAGGAACGTCCCCGTGCGTCCGAGCCCGGTCTGCACCTCGTCGAGCACGAGCAGGGCACCGCGGTCGGCGCAGAGCCGTGCGGCGCCGGCCAGGTACCCGGGCGGCGGCACGCGCACGCCGCTCTCCCCCTGGATCGGTTCGAGCAGGACGGCGCAGACGTCGCCGGTGACCGCGGCCTCGAGAGCCGCCGCATCGCCGTAGGGGACGTAGCGGAAGCCGGGGACCAGCGGCTCGAAGCCCTCGCGGTACTTCGGTTGCCCCGTGGCGGTCAGGGCGGCGAAGGTGCGGCCGTGAAAGGACCCCTCGGCGCTGACGATGACGTGGCGGGCGGCGCCGTGTGCGCGGTGCGCGTGGCGCCGCGCGAGCTTGATCGCCGCTTCGTTGGCCTCCGCGCCGCTGTTGCAGAAGAAGGCCCGCGTCCCCGGGACCCGCGCGGCGAGCTGTTCGGCGAGCCGCACCGACCAGGGGTTGCAGTACAGGTTGGAGACGTGCATCAGTGTCCCGCACTGCTCGCGGATGGCCCGCACGATCGCCGGGTGGCAGTGACCGAGGCTGTTGACCGCGATCCCGCCGATCAGGTCGAGATACGACCGGCCCGCGTCGTCGAAGACGCGGCAGCCTTCGCCGCGCACGAGCGTCAGGCGGGCGGGATAGTAATTCTCGAGCAGGACCAGCGAGGCCCGCTCCATCCAGGTGCCGCTCATCGGGCCGCGCGCCGCCCTAGAGGTTCTTCGTGATCATCTGGGCGATCTCCTGACGGGAGTGCACGCCCACCATCTGCTCTTTGATCTCGCCGCCCTTGATCAGCAGCAGCGTGGGGATGCCGCGGACGCCGTACTTGCCGGCCGTCGCCTTGTTCTCGTCGACGTTGACCTTGGCGATCTTCGCCTTGCCGGCGAACTCGGCGCCCAGCTCCTCGAGCGTCGGGGCGATCATCTTGCAGGGCACGCACCAGGCGGCCCAGAAATCGACCAGGACCGGGATCTCTGACTTGAGGACTTCCTGCTCGAAGTTCTGGTCGGTCGCGGCAAAAGTGTGCTCGGACATCTGACTTCCCCCCGTTGTTGGTTCGGTTTCGTACCCTTTTGATTGGCGCACGGCGTTTCCGATTCACCCGACCCGAGCGCGTCGGCCTATCCCTCGAGGATCTCGGTGCCGATGCCCCGCTCGGTGAACATCTCGAGCAGGATCGCGTGCTCGAGCCGCCCGTCGATGACGTGCGT
>CAZEOK010000016.1:16166-35754 GCA_964513745.1 uncultured bacterium | reverse complement strand
ACGACTTTCGGACGAACGCCCATAACAAAGTTTCATTGGTGGCGCCGTTTCTCCAAAGCCGTTCCGAGGGACTGCTCCCTCCCCACTCCAACGTAGCGTTTAGCTGCCGGCGCGCTTGCGGGCGCCTTGGAACTAGCTTTCGCCTCTTCCCATTGAACGGCAGCCCTCTTGCAAGCGTGATCGGTCAGCTACAACGCCTGGTTAGGTTTCATTGCTTGGCTTTTTATCCATGCCATGCGGGATGCCCATGAAACCACGCGCAATCCATCCAACAGCCCAAACAAAGCCAGCATATAATGCCAA
The DNA here is from genome assembly GCA_964513745.1 of uncultured bacterium. GTDB lineage: Bacteria > JAUVQV01 > JAUVQV01 > JAUVQV01 > DATDCY01 > DATDCY01. The sequence continues at coordinate 35,451 of CAZEOK010000016.1, read as the reverse complement.
CGAAATGCTTAGATAACGGAGTCCTTTTCTCCAGTTCTTCCAATACTGCGATGAGATCTCGTTTTCAATCCAGTTGTTGTCCTGTGCTGGAAGAATAAAACGAGCCTCAAGCTCCTTTTCGTAATTCGATACTTCACTACTGTAGGTCTCTGCACCCCAGATCATATTCTTTTCGTCTACCCTATAGGGAATTAGGTATCGCTTGTCTTCTCCAAAGGGCATCGTCAGCAAACACAGATTAATTGAAACATGCTTCCCGGACGATGATGTTGTCGTAAAGTAATGATGTCCTGCTTCTGAGGGGCATGGCTTAATCATTCGCTGGAAGGAGCCTTTCGGATGCGAGATTGAGTACGAAACCGAGACGTAGGGGTCATTTGTCCCTATGGCGATCAAAGTTCCGACGGTCGCAAGTCCTCCCGCCAATAGTGCAAGGCGACGGCATCCCTTAAATATGTTCACATGTATCCTCCATTTGAGAACTAACGGTTAATTAGGTTTCCTTCCTTATGTATCTCCATCTCTGGACGCGAAAGTACGGACTCTTCAATCCTTCAACTGTCCTTTCGAAGTAGTACCTGAACTTTCGAAGTCCTTCTCGGGACAGGAACTTGCTGTCGAAACCAAGCTTGTAGAACCACATGTCCTTTCGCTTCTTACCCGTGACAAGTCTCCAGCGCACGAGAACCGGGGACAAGTCACGAAGCGCTCGGCTTCCATAATGAAATGAAGCCGTGTCGCCAATGTGGATCTCTGTTGGTCCCTCTGCTTGAACCCAGTCGACGATCGTGAACACTCTCTGCGGCTGATCAGGAGTTGGCGCCCATGCAATATCTTTGAGAGTGCGGATGACAACGCAGACATTGGTTGCTGGACCTGGACCATAGTTCTTGATCTTGATGTTCCATCCATCGTTCGCATAGTCGATGGACTGGGGTTGAAGGAATGCAGTATGCGGTGCGTGCAACAGTTTCCAGGTCAGTATGACGTAGATGGAGGTAATGAAGGCGAGGAGCAGGGACGCAAACGCGGTTACCCAACCCGAATCACTCAGCAACGTGGACAAGCTTATCATCTTTGTTTAAACCTAACGTAGCGCTGTGCCGCGGGCGGCATTTTACTTGGTGACTTTCACCGCTGAAATCCGCCGCCCGTCGGAACCAGCGCCTGGTTGGAAATGGGTAAAGTTGCCCGATCCTAAAAGCAGTTCGGCGCCAACGGGAATATCTCTGGCACTCGGATCTTCTTTGGCGGCGCATCCGGTCATCCCGAAACTGGAATGAACAAGGTTGCCCAAAGTGCGCCGACGACTTTCGGACGAACGCCCATAACAAAGTTTCATTGGTGGCGCCGTTTCTCCAAAGCCGTTCCGAGGGACTGCTCCCTCCCCACTCCAACAGTTGATTAGAAGGTGGCGGAAATATACAGTCGTAACCGCCGCCGCGTTGTCATAATGGGACCGTGGCGGTCATTTCCAGTCGGGGCAGTGGCGGTTTTATCCCGTCGTAGCCGTGACCATCCCGACTGTGCATGGCCGCTACCGTCTAGCATGGCTCTTGCTGTACCTGTCCTTCGAGGGGAGGACTTTCGATGGAAGACCGGAAATCACACGCCGACGCTTCATGGTACACGCCATATCTTCGTGCGCTCGAGATCACCAGGGTCCCGGAATTGCAGCGGCCGTGGTGTATCCGCTGGGTTGAGCGATTTTCCGATTTTCTCAAGGAAAAACCTCTTCCTGAAGCGGTCAGGGACGACGTTGAATCATTCACAGCCGCCCTCCGATCCCCACCCGGCACCGAAGAATGGAAAATCCGCAGTGCGTATCTTTCTTTGAGGTTACTGCTTACCGCTGTTTATGGCAAGAGTTGGGAAGTTGACGGGGATGCACCCCGCGGGAGCACGGTGGACGGCGATCTGGACCCTTTGCGCGCGGTCTGCCGCGCGCGCTGCTATTCGCGCCGGACCGAGGAGTCCTATGCGCAATGGGTTCGCCGTTTCCTCGCATTCCGAAAAACTCATGCCTACGACATGCCCGATGCCGAAGCCGTCAAGGCTTTTCTGGAACGGCTTGTCGTCGTCGGGATGGTTTCATCCTCGACGCAGGCCCAGGCCCTCAACGCCCTGGTCTTCTGGTTCAAGCAGGCTCTCGGGAAAGAATTCGGCGATCTGGGCGAGTTTCAGAAATCCAAGCGGCCGCGCTTCATTCCCGTCGTTTTAACTCGGGCAGAAATCTCACGCCTTCTCGCGGCCATGACGGGGGATGCCGTTCTGATGGCGAGCCTGCTCTACGGTTCCGGCCTGCGGCTACAGGAGTTGATCACCCTGAGGGTCAAGGATATCGACCTGGAGTGCCGGCAGATCACCGTGCGGGAGGGCAAGGGGCGCAAGGACCGCCTGACGGTACTGCCCGAACGCTACCGTGAGATCGTCGTCCAGCACCTGGCCCGTGTCCACACTCTCTGGAAGCGTGATTGCGAGACCGGATTTTCGGGCACGACCTTCCCCCCCGCGCTTGAGCGCAAATACCCCGGTGCCCCAAGGGAATGGCCCTGGCAGTATGTCTTCCCGGCCTCGCGCCTCTGCATCGAGCCGGGAACCGGGCGGTCTCGCCGGCACCACATCGACGAGAGCGTGTTGCAGAAAGCCGTCAAGGCCGCCGTGACGCGCGCCGGGATCACCAAGCGCGCCAGTTGTCACACCCTGCGCCACTCGTTCGCCACCCATCTGCTCGAGTCCGGCGCGGACATCCGCACCGTGCAGGAGTTGCTCGGGCACAGCGATGTCTCGACGACGATGATCTACACGCACGTGCTTAATCGGCCGGGGCTGGCGGTGCGAAGCCCGGCGGACGGGTAATCGGTCGAGCGGGGAGTCAGGTGCGCCCGAGGACCTCGAAAAAATACTGCTCGTAGCGGTCCACGATCTTCCCCTGCGCGAAGCGCTGCACGGCGATCTGCCGCGCGCGCCGGGAGAACGCGGCCCAGCGACGGGCGTCGGTGAGCAGTTCGATGCCGCGCGCGGCCAGCCCCTCGACGTCGCCGACCTCGAGGAGGTGCCCGCTCCGGCCGTTCTCGACCACCTCCGGGAGGCCGCCGACGCGATAGGCCAGCACCGGGACGCCGCAGGCCATCGCCTCGAGCGGCGCGAGGCCGAACGATTCCATCTCCGAGGGGTGCAGCAGCAGGTCGGCGGCGCCGTACCACTCCTCGACGCTGCCGATCGACTTGAGGCAGTGCACGCGGTTTTCGAGGCCCAGCTCGCGCGCCGCGGCTTCGGCCCGCGGGCGGTCCGGGCCGTCGCCGATCATGTAGAGCTGGGCCGGGAGGCGCGCGGCGATGCGGGAGAAGGCCTCCACGACCTCCCAGACGCGCTTGACGGGACGGAAGTTCGAGACGTGGAGCAGCACTTTCTCCCCGGGGCGCGCGATCTCGCCGCGTTTTTTCCCGTCGCGCGGCCGGGCGAAGCGCCGTGTGTCCACGAAGTTCGGGATCACGCGCACCTCGCGGTCCAGGTGAAACTCGCGCTGCGTGGTGTCGGCGAGAGACTGCGAGACCGCGGTCAGGCCGGAGGACCGCAGCATCCCGAAGCGGGTGATCTCCCAGTACGAGGGGTCGAGGCCGACGAGCTGCACGTCGGTGCCGTGCAGCGTGGTCACGGTCTTGACCTCGCAGCCGCCCATCTGCTGGCCGAGGAAGACCGCTACCGAGTGCGGAATCGCGTAGTGCGCGTGCACCAGGTCGAGCCGCTCCTGGCGGATCACCTGGGCCACCTTGGTCGCCAGCGCCAGCGTGTACGGCGGGTACTGGAAGAGCGGGTAGGTCACCACCGGGACGCGGTGGAAGGTCAGGCCGTCGACGATGCGCAGCCGCGCGGGGAACTCGGTGGAGATCACGTGCACCTGGTGGCCGCGCTCCGCCAACGCGACGCCCAGCTCGGTGGCGACGACGCCGGAGCCCCCGAAGGTCGGGTAGCAGACGACCGCGAGCCGCAGCTTCCCGCGGCGTCGAGTGCTGCGCACCGTCACGCTCGCCCCCCGAACAGCAGCTGGCGCGGGTCGGTCACCGGCAGCGGCGCGCTCGCGACGAGCCCCTCGCCGAACGGGCGGCCGATGAGCGCGCCGTAGTGGCGGTCGCGGAACTCGACGTTGGTGAAGACGTCGCTCGAGCCGGCGGCGCGGACCGAGCGGCTGCCGACCTGCGAGCGGTGGGCGTACATCGCCTTCTTCTTGAGGGCCCAGACGTCGGTCACGTCGACGACGAGGTCCGGGTGGCGGTAGTTGCGGCAGGGGTAGTAAAAGAGCAGGCGCGCGAACCAGGGTCCCTCCGGGCCGGCGAGTTTTTTCAGCCGCGCCTCGAAGAATGCCGCCTGAACCAGCCGTCCCGCGACGGCGTGGTCGGGGTGCGCATCCTCGTACCAGGGGGCGAGCACGACGTCGGGGCGGTGACGGCGGATCGCGTCGGCCACCGCGTGGCGGTGCTCGAGGGTGAACTCCAGGTGCGCGTCGGGGAGGCCGAGGTTCTCGCGCCCGGACAGGCCGAGGATCTTCGCGGCGCGGCAGGCCTCGCGCTCGCGCGTTGCGGCATCCCCGAGGGTGCCGCTCTCGCCGCGCGTCATCTCGACCGCGACCACGCGCAGGCCGGCCTTCGCGCAGGCGGCGACCGTGCCGCCGACGACCAGCTCGACGTCGTCGGGGTGCGGGCCGAGCGCCAGCACGTCGCAGCCGGGGCGTGCAGCGCGGCCGCGCTTCACCGGGTAGGCGCAGGCGGAGAAGGAACTCGTCGGGTGTGGCTCGGGTGCCATCGTCATCCCTCCTGGTCAGACCAGTCTCTCGCCCGGCCGTCGTCGGCTGCGTCCCGGCACGAGGCATGGGTATCGGCCTGGTTTGTCATCTGCCGCGGCCCTTAGGGCACGATCGTCCCGAAATGGTGCCGCGACGTGTCTCCCGGCAGCGTCTCGAGGAGCTGATCGATCAGCCCCGTCCCGTACTTGCCGAGGAAGTAGTACGCCGAAAGCGTGCGCTCCTGCAGGCCGCCATTCGGGAAGAGCCGGGACCGGGCGCGCTCGAGCTGCTCGCGCGCGGTCTCGGATTTCCTGCGCAACTCGGCGAGCGAACGCGACTCGAGGTCCTTGAGAAGGAAATCGACCTTGCCGCGCACCTGCTCGGCGCGCTGCGCCAGGTCGGGGTGCGCTGCGGCGAGGCTCTCGGCGAGCTTCACGACGGGCCTGAGCGCCGCCTCGCGCGTCCTCTCCCAGAGCGCCGGCGCGGCGAATCGCTGCTCGCGGCGCACCAGCGTGGTGAGGGCGCGGTCGGACCCCTCGCGCAGATCGGCGGGATCGACGCCGTAACGCTCGAGGGTCTTCTCGACGCCCGGCTCGACGAGGGTCAGGCTCGCCCGCAGCACGATAGCCGGTGCCGGGATGCCGAGCGCGCGATAGCCGGGAAGCAGCTGCAGGAAGTAGGCCAATTCGGTTGGCCCCGCGATGTAGGCCGCGGTCGGCAGCAGGAAATCCTGGAGTTGCGGGCGAAGGTGTACTGCCGCCGAGAAATCGCCGGGGTGGTCGTCGAGCCGCCGCAACAGCGAGAGCAGGGTGTGGTCGGCGCGTGGTGTTCGAAAAAGCCCGCGCTCGAACGTCACCGGGAGGCGCTTGCCCTCCTCGAGAAGGAAAAAAGGGGTGCGCCGCTCCATCTTCCGGAGGATGGGCTTGTACCCGAGGTCAGCGATCCAGCGTCCTCGTTCCTGGCAGATGGCGGTGAGGGCAAGAGGCTCCTCGAGCACGCGCGCCCAGAGCAGACGCGCGCACGCGGCGAGCCGCGGGTCCATTGAGTCGGCGACGACCAGGCCGTGGCGGCCGAAGAGGCGGTCGAGGTGGTGTGCGAACCAGGTGCCCCAGTCGGGGCTGTGCTCGAGGTCCTCGGCAAGTCCGGCGGCGAGCGCCGGGGTGAACTCGGTGGCGGGGCTGGCGGCGAAGAAATCCCCGACGAAGCGCGCGGCCTCCGACCCGAGGGGGATCGTCCCCACCGGGGCGCCGCGGTGCCCTTCGGGCACGGCGACCGAGTGGCGCTCCGGCCCCTGCGCGCCAAAGGTCCAGGCCTGGTTCACCTCGTCCAGATCGTGGTCCTCGGTCTCAGACCAGAAGACCGGCACGAAGGGTCTGCCGTGCCGCGCAGTCAACTCGCGGGCGACGCGGATGGCGGTGACGGTCTTCAGGAGCGTGAAGAGCGGGCCGCCGAGCAGACCAGCCTGCTGGCCGGTGACGACCGCACGAGCGCCGTCGGCCAGCGACCGGATGCTTGCGAAGACCTCGGGCGGAGAACCGAGCGCGCGGTGCCGTTCCTCGAGCGCGGCGAGCACATCGGGCGAGATGCGGCGCGGCTCGGGCAGCCGGTCCGGAGCGAGAGAGAACGAGAAGTCCCCGCTTGCGCTCAACTCCGCGGCGCGCCCGAGCAGGCCGGCTGCCGGATGGTGCCCCGGCAGGAATTCGGCGTAGGGCCGGCTGCGCTTCCAGAGGATGTCCATCGCCGCGGCCTGCTCAGCCTTTTGACTTCCTCTTCGCCGTCGCAGCCTTCTTCGGCGCCGCTGCCTTTCGTGGGGTGGCGGGCGACTTCCGCGCAGCGGCCTTCTTCGGCACCGCTGCCTTCTTCGGCACGGCCGCCTTTTTGGCGGACGGCTTGAGTGCGGCGCGCAGCACCGGCGGGAGCGCCGCCTTCGCCGCGGTCCGGGCGGCTGGCCTGCCGGCGGCTGCGCCCCCCGGGCGGGCGGCGGCTGTCCGCGACCCGGCGGCGGCTGCGACGGGCACCGGCTTGGCGTCCGCCCAGAGCTCGTCGAGGCCGAAGTAGAGCCGTTTCTCGTAATGGAAGACGTGGACCACGAAATCGACGTAGTCGAGAAGCACCCACGACCCTTCCTGGAGACCCTCTACCGAGAAGGGTCGCTCTCCCTTCGCGAGGAGTTTTTCCCTGACGCCCTCGGCGATCGCGCGCACGTTCGTGTCCGAGGTCCCCGTGGCGATGACCATGTAGTCCGTCACCGAGGAGAGGCCGCGGATGTCGATGGCTTTCACGCCCTGCGCCTTCTTCTCGCCGGCCGCCCGGGCCGCGAGCCGTACCAGATCCCGCACTGTTGCCATTCAGGCTCCTTTCGCGTGCCGCGGGCGCGTCCCGCGGGATTTCACCGTGGTTCCTTGGTAGAGCCCATCCCGGGCGATCGCGCGCTCGACCGCCGCCGGGACGAGATATCGGATCGATGCGCCGCGGGCGATCCGGGCGCGGATGGCCGATGCCGCGATGGAGAACTGTTCGGTCGGCACCAGAAAAATCCGTGTACCGGCCGCCGTCCGCCAGGACTGGCCGCCGCCGTGAAGTCTCCGAGGAGTGGAGAGCCCCCACCCCTTCGGGGCATGGCGTCGCGGGTCGGTGAGGGGGTGTCCGACACGCGGGAAGAGTGCGAAGTGCGCTTCCGAAGCGAGCCGGTCGGCCTGATGCCAGGAGCCGATTTCCTCGAACGCGTCCATCCCCATCAGAAATACCAGCTCCGTGCCGGCCGGGTAGTCGCCCGATAGTTCGCGGAGCGTTTCGACGGTGTACGATCTTCCACCCCGCCGCACCTCGATGTCGGTCACGCCGAAGGCCGGGTTGCCGCGAATCGCGAGGCGCACCAGCGCGAGGCGCTCGGCCCCGGAAGGAAGGTGCTCGCCCTTGTGCGGCGGGAGGTTGGAGGGGACGAACAGGACACGCTCGAGACCGTGGCGCTCCCGCACCTCTTCGGCGAGGACCGGGTGCGCGAGGTGGATGGGGTTGAAGGTGCCGCCGTAGATGCCGATGCGGCGCGGCGGACGCACGGTCACCGGGACCCCCGAGCCGGTTGTCGCGCCCCGAGGTCGTCGGGGCCGAAAGGGAGCCGCCCGAAGATCTTCGCCTCGACGGCCTCCATGGTTGCCCAGTTGCGCCGGATGCGCTCCTCGATGTCGGTGCGACCGCGACTGTAGCGCTCGATGAGGTCGCGGAAGCGCTCGGGGAGGCTGACGACCTGCACGTAGAGCACGCGCTTGTCGGCATAGTTCACCACCTCGGCGCTTGTCACCGGGCCGCGCGGGTTCCAGTCGCCGAGGTGGACGTGCCGCTCGACGATCGCCGCGACCGCTTCGAGTCCGAGCTCCCGCAGGACCCGACCGCCCTCGGCGGCATGGTCGAGCCGGCTCTCGAGGCAGGGGGCTTTGGCGATATCGTGCAGCAGCGCCGCGGCCTCGACGAGACCGACGTCCATTGCCTCCCCCTGCCGGTGCAGGGCCGCCGCGATCGTGCGGGCCACGCGGGCGACCTGGCCGCTATGGCGACGGATGTGCGCCGGAACGCCGTGCACTGACAGCAGTCGCCGGCAGGTGGTGATCGAGGGGCTTGTCCCGCGAATCCGCAGCGGCTTGCTGGGGCCGCAGCGACCCGCCCCCGCGCGCACATTCATTGCCGGCATGTGAGGATCTTCCCCCGCCGCCCGCTAGAGCACTTTCTCCGGGGGGCGACGCTCCGGGACCCGCTGCTTCGGCATCTCTCCGGCCTTGAACGCCGCCGAGACGTACAGCCCGCAGTAGCAGCTGCCGTACTCCATGACGTCGGGTGGCCGGTAGACGCAGGGACACATGATGTCGCGGTCCTTCTCGCGCACGCCGGAAGCGAGCCGGCAGGGGCAGGACATGTAACCGTAGCGCGCGCGGTTCACCAGCAGCGCCTCGAGCAGCTCGGTGACCAAACCGTCGTCGGCGTTGAAGAAATATCCCTGGGGCTCCTGCCCCTGGCGGATCATCTCGCGAAAGCGGTCGACGTCGCTCACAGCCCGAGCGCCTTGCGGATCTGATCTTCGTTGTTGCCGACGATCACCTTGTCGCCGATCAGAATCGTGGGGAAGGAGCATTCCGGATTCAGGCGGCGCACTTCCGCGAGGATCGTCTCGCGCTCGGCCCCGGTGAGCAGGTCGACGTCGGTAAAATCGAACTCAACCCCGCAGCCGGCCAGGAACTTTTTCGCGGCCTTGCAGTGGTGGCAGGTGCTCAGGGTGTACATCTTCACGCGCGGTTGAGTCATGAGATATTCTCCCCTCCGTCGCTGGCGTTGCGCCCGGTGTTTATAGCATCCCGGTCGAACACCTGTCCAGAGAGAGCCGGGATGTCGCCGGCCGGACGGATGCCACCTCGCCGGTTTGGGTGTAGGATGCAGCACTGCGCAGATGTTTCTGCGGGAGGGGCCCGTGGCGGATCGCTTCGCGGAATACCTGCTGACGCTCCTGGCCCAGGTCGGCGGCGGGCGTGGCGGGTCGGAGAACGAGCTCGTGCGTTTCGGCCTCGGCGTCCTCCTCTGGGGCGCCCTGCTCGTTTTCACGCTCAAGCGTCGTCGCGAGGAGCAGATCCCTCACGAGACGATCCTGGCCTGGGGCTTCGGCGTCGGTCTGCTGCGCGAGGCCGTGATGTTTGCCGTCTTCTCGCTCGATGTTTCCGGGCTGGTTCCGCTTGTCACGCTGCACCCGTATTTCCCGCCTCTCGAGCATGCCCTCTCGATGGCTGCGGTCTGCACCGTGACAGCCGGATTTCTGCGCGGCGCACTGGGCGCGCGCGGCGGGGGCTGGCGCTTTCTTGCCGCGGGAGCCGGCGGGGCGGTGGTCCTCTATCTTGTGACCGCGGTCCCCTGGGCCCGCGACGCGGCGTCAACCCCCGATGTCGCCTTCGGGATGACCGCATACGACTGGGCATTTCGTCTCGCGACGGCTGCCATGCTCGGCTGGGCCCTCTCGTTGCTGATGCGGATCAGGAGCTGGGTGCGCGCACCGCTTCTTGCCGCGGTCGGCTGCTTCTTCCTCGACGAGGTCCTGATGCTCGCCAACCTGATCGCTGCCGATGCGCACCGCGAGGTCCTCGGGCCGATCCGGCACGTGCTCCATCTGGCCGGCGTCGCTTTTCTCGCGTATCTCTGCCTGCGGCAGCTGGCAGGCGAGCGCGACGAGGCCATCGCCGACCTGCAGACGGTCATCAACCTTGCTCAGGACGAGCGGGCGCGCACCGAGGCCATCCTCGACGCCATCGGCGACGCGGTCAGCGTCCAGGACACGAGCTTCCGGGTCCTCTACCAGAACCGGGTGCACCGCGACCTGATGGGCCACCACGTCGGGGAAATCTGCTACCAGGCGTACGTCAGCGTCGACTCGCCCTGCCCGGGCTGCCCGGTCGCGCTCTCATTCGCCGACGGTGGCACGCACCGCATGGAGCGCCCGCGGGGAATCGAGGGCGGGCAGGAAGGGGTCGTGGAAGTCACCGCCTCCTGTCTGCGCGACATCGCGGGGCGGATCGTCGCGGGAATCGAGGTCGCCCGCGACGTCACCGCGCGGGTGGCGGCAGCCCGGGAGTTGCATCAGGCCAAGGAGGAGCTGGAGCGGCAGAACCTGGAGTTGCGCACGCTCGACACGATGAAGGACGGGTTGATCCGCGACGTGACGCACGAATTCAAGACACCCGTCGCCAAGCACGCCATGCAGCTGGAGATCCTGCGCGGCATCGTGCGCGAGCATAATCTGGAGCGCGAGACCGAACGCGTGCTTGGCGTGATGGCCTCCTCGATCACCCGGCAGCAGAAGATGATCAACAACATCCTTGATCTGGCCCGCCTCGAAGCCGGGGGGCGGCGTTACTGTCTAGGCCCGGTGCGGCTCGACGAGGTGCTCGCCGAGGTGCTCGAGGATCGCGCCTTTGCCATCGAGGCCCACGGGGTGACTGTCCGCCCCGCGCTGCAGCCCCTGTCGCTCAACTCGGACCGCGAGATACTCCACTGCCTGTTCTCAAACCTGGTCGACAACGCGATCAAGTACCGGTCGCTGGTTGCGCCGCCGGTGATCGAGATCGGCCTCGTCGAGGAGGACGGCCAGGCGGTGGTCCGCGTTGCCGACAACGGCATCGGTTTCGGGTCCGGGCAGCTGGAACGCGCCTTCGATCGCTTCTGGCAGGCTTCCGCCTCGGCCGAGGGCAGCGGTGTCGGCTTGACGATCTGCCGGATGATCGCGGAGGACCTCGGCGGCACCATCGCCATCGCCTCGGGGGGAGTGGGGAAGGGGACGGCCGTGACCGTGCGGTTTCCTGAAAACGCGAAGGCTCCGTCCGTCCGCCATCAGGCCAACGGGAGGCGCAGCGGGCCGCATCACCCGCACCCGCACCAGCCGCGTCCTCACAACCCTGCCGATCCGCAGGGCGCGACCCCGGCAACGTCGGTCTGATCGCCGCTTTCCGCCCGCGGGTGATAGTCCGCCGGCGCGGCCGCACGGTCTGATTCGTTGACTTTGGCGGGCTCGCCGCGGTACAAAGACTCACCGTGCCGCGTCCGGGCAGCGAGGCACGCTCTTGGGCTGCCCATTGAGCAAGGAGAGACTGGACATGGCAGACTACACCGGCGAAAAGGTCCTGGAACAGGTTCGCGGGCTGGTGGATCGCTCCCGGCACGTGGGGACGAACGTCACGCTGTACACCGGCCCCGAGCTCGGCCGCCTCGCAGAGAGTTCCGGTCAGCGCAACGTCTTCGGCGGGTACAACTGGGACACCCGCGTGCGCAATCGCTCCGCAAAATACACCGTCATCGTCGGTTCCGACGCGGTGCAGCCGCAGAAGATGGGACCTGAGCAGACCGAGACGCTGCGGGGGCTGGACCGGGAATTCACGCGGGTTTTCGGGGGTGAGCACGAGGGCAGGGCGTTCCCCGGCCACGTGAACCAGCTGCCGGTCGACTACGTCTACCGCGTCATGGGTTCCGGCGCCGACCCGCTCTTCACCTTCAACTGCCACCTGCTCGTGTCCACGAAAAACCGCGCAAACCACCACGTCCCCTACATGTGGGGCAAGATGTACCACGAGCGCGACCTCGTGCCGGGGGCCGAAGACCTCTACATCCTGATGGTTCCCGACATCCACACCGGCAGCTTCGGGCGCTTCTACGGCTTCCCCGAGAGCCGCGTCACGGTCGGCATCGGCTGCGACTACATGGGCGAGGCCAAGAAGGGGATGCTGCGCATGGCCATGTACCTCGCCAAGCAGCGCGGCTACCTCGGTATTCACGCGGGCACCAAGATCGTGCGCGCCCAGAACGCCCGCACCGGGGGGTTCACCCGCTACGGGGTGGCGATCCTCGGCAACTCGGGGACGGGCAAGACAACGAATGTCGGGCACACGCATTTCCTCGATCAGCCGGGCGAGCAGTCGCTCGTCGTGCAGGACGACTTCGTCGGGCTGCGCCTCGCCGACGGGCGCGTGCTCGGCACCGAGCAGGGGCTCTTCCTGAAGACCGACCTGGACGCCGACGACGTGCTGCTGCGCCCGGCCGTCGAGTCGCCGGCGTTCGTCTCGCAGAACCTCTACATCGACCACCTCGGCGAGATCCTCTACCTCGACGAGGACCTCTGCGCCAACGGCCGCGGCATCCTGCCGATCAAGGCCCTGCCGCGCGACCGCCGCCACACCTCGATCGACCTGCCGGCGTTCGACGAGATGGACACCATGGCGATCATTTTCAACACCCGGCGCAACACCGTCTGCCCGATCCTCCAGGAGCTGACGCCCGAACAGAGCGCGGCCTACTTCATGCTCGGCGAGTCGATCGAGACCGCGGCTGGTGACCCCGCAAAGGCGGGGCAGAGCGTCCGCGAAGTCGGGACCAACCCCTTCATCGTCGGCGATACGGCGGCGGAGGGGAACATTTTTTACGAGTACCTCAAGCGCTACGAGGGCAAGGTGCGCTCTTTCCTGCTGAACACCGGCGGCGTTGGCGAGATCCCGAATCCTCAGAACCCGGCGGACCCGAAGCGTGCCGCCAACCGCCCGTGGAAAAACGGCATCGGCTATGTCACGCGCGCGCTCTTTCGCGATAGCGGGGAGTGGGGCGACGACCCGGACTACGGCACGCGGGTGCTGACGTCGGGCGTGACCGACGAACACGGCAAGATCTACGACATGAAGCGTTTCGATCCGCATCGTCTGTACGGCGCCGCCGAGCGCGAGGAGCTTGTGAAGAAGCTCAACCGGGAGCGCGTCGAGTACCTCGAGCGCTTTCCGAAGCTCGACGCCCGGATTCGGCAGTCCGTCCTGGACACGCACCGGCTCTAGCCGGCTGGCCTGCGGCTGCCGTTGGCGGACAAATCCGCGCCTGCCATGACGCCCGTCAAGCCGATCCGCGTCCTCATTGTCGACGACTCGGCTCTCGTGCGCCGCACGGTCGAGGATCTTCTCGCCGCGGCCCCGGAGGTGACGGTTGTCGGAACCGCGGCCGACGGCCTGGATGCGTTGGCGAAGATCCGGACGCTGCGACCCGACGTGGTGACCCTCGATGTGCTGATGCCGCGCCTCGACGGTCTCAAGGTGCTGGCCTGCGTGATGCTCGAGAGCCCGGTGCGGGTGGTGATGCTCTCCGCGGTGACCCAGGAGGGGGCCGAGGAAACCCTGCAGGCGCTGGATCTCGGCGCCGTCGACTTCATCGACAAGACAGCGCTGCTCGTCAACGGCGATCCCTCGTCCGCCGGCCCGGATCTCGTGAGCAAGATTCGCACCGCCGCCGCGGTTGACCCTGCGCGGCTCGGCCGGCGTGAAGCGGCGCGCGGGGGGGGCGTGCAGGCCACCGCGCTGCGGCGACCGGGTGGTGCGGACGTGTTGGTGATCGGGGCGTCCACGGGCGGCCCGCCGGCCCTGCAGAGCCTGATTCCCGCGCTCCCGGCGGACCTTCCCGCCGGTGTGGTCGTTGTCCAGCACATTCCCGCCAGTTTCACCCGTCCGCTTGCCGGCCGGCTGGATGCTGCCAGCGCCCTCTCGGTCCGCGAGGCCGAACAGGGGGACCGCGTCATCCCCGGGGAGGTGCTTGTCGCCCCGGGGGGGCGTCACCTGACATTCACCGAGCTCGGCGGGGAGCTGGTAGTGACGCTCGGGTCCGAGCCGTCGGGGACCCTCCACCGTCCCAGCGTCGACGTCACGATGCAATCGGCAGCCGAGCTGCGGGGCCGTCGAAGCGCCGGGGTGCTGCTCACCGGCATGGGAACCGATGGCGCCTGGGGGATGTGGTCGATTCGCGCGCGCGGCGGGTGGACGCTCGCCGAGAGCGAAGAGAGCTGTGTTGTGTACGGGATGCCGCGTGCCGCTGTCGAGCTGGGAGCGGCTTCCGAGGTGGTCCCGCTCGGTCAGATGGCCGCCCGGGTCGCCGCCGCGGTGCGCGCCGGCTAGCCTGCCTTCCTCACCGTCGGCGGGCGCCGCCGGTCCGTGAGCCGCCTGAGCGCGGTCCGCCGCCACCCCGCCGGCCCGGTGCCGGGCCGCTGCGCGGACGGATGCCGCGCGCCTCCAACTCGCGTTCGCGCTCGCGCCGCTCACGGGCCGCGGCCTCGCGCCAGCCGGGCCGGACCTCGGCGAGGTGCTCCTGGTCGTGCCAGATCACCGGGATCTTGTACCCGATGAGCTTCTCGATTGCCTCCAGGTTCAGGGCCCCGCTTTCGTCGGCGAGCGAGATCGCCTTGCCCGCCGCCCCCGCGCGCGCCGTGCGGCCGATGCGGTGCACGTAGTCCTCCGGGTCCTGGGGAAGATCCCAGTTGACCACGAGGGAGACCGCATCGATATGCAGCCCGCGCGAGGCGACGTCGGTCGCGACCATGACCGGCAGTTCGCCGCTCTTGAACTCCTCCATGAGCTTGAGGCGCCGCGTCTGCTCGAGGTTCCCGGTGATGCCGCGCGCCCGCACGCCGTGGTGCTCGAGCAACTTGGCCACCTTCTCGGCCTCGGCCTTGGTGTTGGTGAAGATCATCGTCCGCTCCGGCTTCTCGCGGTCCATGATCCCGAGCAGCAGCCCCGGCTTCTCGTCGCGCGAGACGTGGTGCAACACCTCCTCGGCGAGCGCCGCAGTCATCCTCTCCGGGGTTGCCCGCACCTCGGCCGGCAGATTCATGTACTCGTAGGTCACCTCCGTGACCGAGTAGTTGAGCGTCGCGGAAAAGAGCATCGTCTGGCGACGATCGTAGTGGGGCAGCCGCTGCAGGATGTAGCGCAGATCCTTGACGAAGCCCATGTCGAACATCCGGTCGGCCTCGTCGATGACCAGCATCTCGACGCCCTCGGTGTGCCAGGCGCCCTGCTTGAGAAAGTCGATGAGCCTCCCGGGCGTGCCGACGACCAGGTCGGCCCCGAGCCGCAGGGCCTGGCGCTGCTTCTCGTAGTCGACGCCGCCGAAGATCGCGACCGCCGAGAGACCGGTGTGGGCGCCCATGTTCCGGGCCTCGCTCTCGATCTGGACGGCCAGTTCGCGGGTCGGCGCGATGATCAGCGCGCGCGGCTTCGGCCCGTCAACCGGGCCCCGCCGGAGCAGTCGCGTGAAGATCGTGATCAGGAAGGCGGCGGTCTTGCCCGTTCCGGTCTGCGACTGCGCGGCAACGTCACGTCCCTGCAGCGCGAGCGGCAGCACCTTGGATTGCACCGGCGTGCACTCGGTGAAGCCCGCGTCGGCGATGCCGGCCTGCACCGCGGCCGGCAGGTCGTAGGCGGCGAATCGGGTCGGATCCTTCGGCGGGGTCCAGGGAGGAATGGGAGGGAGGTCCGGCAGGGGGACGCGCTCGGCGGGGCCCTCTGAGCGGGGCCGGCGCTCGCGGCCTCGGCTTGGTCGCACTTGGTCGACGGGTTCCGCCGGAGGCGCGGTTTCGGCAGGGGGCTCCGGATCGGCTCCTGCGTCGGTTGCTTCTTCCTCCCCGCCTTGCCGGTCTCCCGGACCCGCCGGCGCGGGCGGGTTTCCCTCCGCGGGCCTGCTGCCGCTGCCGCGTCGCCGCCGTCTCCGTGACCGCTTCGGCGCGCCGGCGCCGGCATTGGTGTCAGCGTCCGCGCGGGCGTTGTCACGCGGGGGCCTGGCGTCGCGGTCCCGGGCGGATCGCTCCGCCTGCACGGGAGCCGCGGTCTCGGTCGCCCCTGCCGCCCCCGGGGCTCCGCCCTTGCCGCGCCCACGGCCGCCGCGCCGTCGCCGGCGCGCCGGCTTGACGGTTCCCGGATCCGGGATTTTCCCGGTGGCCTCCCCGCCAGCGGCTGCGGGGCGTTCCCGACGCTTATGCTCCGTGGTGTGCTCCCCCGTCGAGCCGCCGCGGCGCCGGCTGCCCTGGTGCTCGGCGGCCGGTTTTGGAGCGGTGTGGCGAACGGCATCCTTGGGCGTCCCGGTTGCTGGTTTCTTCGCTCCGAAGAGTTTCTTGAGCAGCTTTTTTATCATCGGTCGAGCTTCCTTTCGGGTGTGGGCTAAAACTTCTCGGTCAGATCGAAGAGCTTCTGGTATTCGCGGATCGAGTAGCGGTCGGTCATGCCGGCCAGATAGTCGCAGATGATACGCTGCGGAGCGGCCTCGTTGATGTGCGCGCGAAACCCGGGGGGGAGCAGCTCCGGGTCGTCGACATAGGCCGAGAACAGCTCGCTCAGCACTCGCTCGGCCTTGACCTCCATGCGTCGCACCCGGTAATGGTGGTAGAGCGAGCGGAGCAAAAAACCTTTGAGGGCCGCGAACTGCTCGGCAATCGCCGGGCTCAAGCAGACGGCCGTCCGGGGCGCCGTACGGGCGCCGTCGGGCTTGCGGAGGCCCAAGTCCTGTATCGCGGCGAGTGTCGCGCCGGCGCAGTCGGCCACGAGCAGGCCGATGAGGTTGCGGATCGCCCCGGCGCAGACCAGGCGCGCGGGTTCCCCGGGAGCCTCCGCCTCGGCTTCCCTGAAACACTCCTCCCACAGCGGCGCCTCGTGGAGCGAGCGGAACGAGATCAGCTCCGAGGTGATGCCGTCATCCAGGTCGTGCGCCGTGTAGGCGATCTCGTCGGCGATATTCACCACCTGCGCCTCGAGGGAAGGCAGCGTGCCGGGCGCGTACTCGTCGGGATCCGGCGCGTCGAAGCCGGTGTGGTGCTTGGCGAGGCCCTCGCGCGTTTCCCAGGTCAGGTTGAGCCCCCGGAACCCGGGGTAGCGGTGCTCGATGACCTCGACGACCCGCAGGCTCTGCCGATTGTGCTCGAACCCCCCCCAGTCGCGCATCATGTCGTCAAGAACCCGCTCCCGGGCGTGCCCGAACGGCGGGTGGCCCAGGTCGTGTGCAAGCGCCACGGCCTCGATGAGGTCCTCGTTGAGGCCGAGCATCCGCGCCAGGCTGCGCCCGATCTGGGCGGTCTCGAGCGAGTGGGTGAGGCGGTTCCGGAAGTGATCCCCCTCGTGGTAGACGAACACCTGGGTCTTGTATTCGAGGCGCCGGAATGAGGTGGAGTGGATGATGCGGTCGCGGTCGCGCTGGAAAGCGGTGCGGTGGGGCGGTTCGGTCTCCGGGTGCCGGCGGCCGCGGCTTTCGCGGCTGAGGGAGCCCCAGGGCGCGAGCAGGAG
This sequence comes from uncultured bacterium, assembly GCA_964513745.1. Lineage (GTDB taxonomy): Bacteria > JAUVQV01 > JAUVQV01 > JAUVQV01 > DATDCY01 > DATDCY01. The sequence continues at coordinate 18,066 of CAZEOK010000016.1, read as the reverse complement.
TTCCTCGCGCTCCTCGAGATGCTCGCGCGTGTTGAGGATCGGCATTAAAAACACCCCAGCTGACAACCGGTCACCTTGATCCGCAGCCGCTGCACCGCACGTCCGGCTTCGGCGACGGGGACTCCCTGCGCCTCGGCGATGTGACGGATCTCCTGGCAGGAGAGCCGCCCGGATCGCGCCTCGGTCGCGAGAGCGCACTCCAAGGGTCCCTCGGGGACGAACCCCCCGCGGTCTGAGAGGTCGGGGCGCTCATGTTTCAACGGCGGGTGTCTCCGTCATGTTCACTCCTGCACCGCGATGGCGTTGAGCCCGTAGGCCGAGGTGAAGATCCTTGCGGCCTGCGCGGCAGCCTGCTTGCTGGGGAAGCTCCCCACCCGGATGCGATACCAGGTCTTGCCCTTGACTGATGCCACGACGGTGAGGGCCTTGAACCCGAGGCGCTTGACGCGGGACGCCGTTTCATCGGCGGCGGCGCGCTCGTTCACCGCGGCAACCTGCACGGCAAAATGGCCCTTGCCGGTGAGTTTCATGATCTGCGCCACCGCATCGTCCCCGGTCGGGGCTGCCGTTGCGACGGCCACGATCGCCCCGGGGGCCGGAGAATGCGCCTTCGGGGCAGGTTGACCTTCGGACGGCGCGACCAAAGCGCCGGGAGCGACGCCGCTGAGCCGATCGTAGAACGTCAGTTTCTCCGGCGGGATGGGCGAAACGGGGGCGGGGGGCGCCACCGGCAGGGGCGGAACGGTCTCGGTGGGCAGCGCCAGCGGCGGCGCTGTCACCGCCGGGACGCTCTCGGCGACCCGCTTGCCGACCATGACACCGAGGCTGAACACGACGACCGCCGCCAGCACGATCCCGCCGAGCGCAGCGCCGACCCGCAGCGCAGATGCACCCGAGGGCCCTTGAGCTTCAATCGCGCCGCTGCTCACATCTGACCCGGGGCCGCGACCCCCATCAGGTCGAGACCGTTGCTCAGCACGATGCCGACGGCGCGGACGAGCGCGAGCCGCGCGCGCGTGGCTCCCTCGTCCTCGGTCACGACCCGCACCCGGTTGTAGTAGCCGTGGAAAGCGGCGGCGAGGCTGACCAGGTAGTTGGCGAGCGGATGAGGCTCCAGGCTCCGTGCGCACACGGCCAGGACCTCGGGGAAGGCCGCCAGTTTCTTGATCAGCGAGAGCTCCTCGGGCAGTTCGAGACGGCTGAGGTCCGCGCCGGCATCCTCCTGCCCTCGCCCGGTTCGGGTGCGAAAGATGCTCGAGATGCGGGCGTGGGCGTATTGAACGTAGAAGACCGGGTTGTCCGCCGTTTTCGCCTTGGCCAGGTCGAGGTCGAACTCGAGGTGGCTTTCACAGCGGCGTGTGACGAAGAAAAAGCGCGCGGCGTCCGCCCCGACCTCGCCGACGACCTCCGCGAGCGTGACGAACTCCCCCTCGCGCTTGCCCATCGCCACCGCCTTGCCGCCCCGCGTGAGGGTCACCAGCTGGATCAGGCGCACCGCAAGGGCATCCGCGGGACGGCCGAGGGCCTGCGCGACCGCCTGCATGCGCGGTATGTACCCGTGGTGGTCGGCTCCCCAGATGTCGATCACCCGATCGAAGCCGCGGTTGAACTTCCCGGCGTGGTAGAGGATGTCCGAGGCGAGGTAGGTGCGGCTGCCGTCGTTCTTGACCACCACGCGGTCCTTGTCGTCGCCGAAAGTGCTGGAGCGGAACCAGAGCGCACCCTCCTGCTCGAACAGCAGCCCCCGCCCGCGCAGTTGCGCCTCAACGGCCTCCCAGGCCCCGGGGGTGGCATAGAGCGAACGCTCCGAGAACCAGACATCGAAGCGCACGCCGAAGGCCTCGAGATCGCGGCGGATCCAGCCGAGGATGGTCGCCATGGCCTCCTCGCCGAGGGTGGC
>CAZEOK010000016.1:15552-16156 GCA_964513745.1 uncultured bacterium | reverse complement strand
GGGCCAGATCCCGCACGTAATCGCCCTTGTAGCCGTCCTCCGGAAAGGCGGCCTCGGCGCCGAGCAGTTCGCGACAGCGCGCGAGCACCGAGCGCGCCAGGGTTTCGACCTGCCGGCCTGCATCGTTGATGTAGAACTCGCGCTGAACGTCGTGCCCGGTGGCCTCGAGGATGCGGCAAAGGATGTCGCCAACGGCAGCGCCGCGGCCGTGGCCGAGGTGCAGGGGGCCGGTCGGGTTTGCGCTGACGAACTCGACCTGCACACGCTGCCCATGGCCCTGGGTGGAGCGGCCGAATGCCGGGCCGCGCGCGAGGATGTCGGCCAGGGCCAGCAGCCAGCGCTCGCGTCGGATCGTGAAGTTGATGAAGCCCGGCCCGGCGACCTCGGACTTTTCGACGAGGTCGCCGGCGTCGGGGAGGGCCGCGAGGGTCGCCAGGCCGAGTTCCCGCGGTGGCACCTTCGTGGCGCCCCCGGCGCGGGACGCAAGCTCCATTCCAGCCCGCTCGGCGCCCCCTGATGCCGGCACGGGCCCCTCATCGTGGGCGGATGCACTCATCGGGACGGGGACAGATTAGCCAACCGTCGCCCCGCGCGGCCACCCCTC
>CAZEOK010000016.1:0-15542 GCA_964513745.1 uncultured bacterium | reverse complement strand
GCGCGGGAGGCAAGTTCCATGGCGGCGTTGCTCGTGAAGTCCCCGAAGCGTTCGTCGCGGCAGGTCTCGATCGGGGCGGGGCTTGAAGAATCCCAGCCGAGGCCGCGCTCCCGGGCGACCTGTGCGACGGCGGTGCCGACGAGCGCCGCGAGTTCTTCCTTCACCGATTGACCCCCTTGGTGGACGAGTTTTTTTCCTATTTAGTATAACCGTGCGGTCCTGCGAAGAAAAGGGGTTCCCCTTGCCAGCGCCCGGCGCTCGTTCTACAATCTAAAGAATGCACAGCGTCGGGAGGCGGCGTGAGGGTTGAGGAGAGGAGCACCCGGGTCGAGATTCTCGTCGCTGACGACGAACTGAGCATTGCCGAGTCGCTCAGGGCTTTTCTCGAGGGGATCGGCTACCTGGTGTCGACGGCGCGCGACGGCAGGGAGGCGCTCGCCATCTTCCGGGAGCGTCGGATGCCGCTGGTTGTCAGCGACATCAACATGCCGCTGCTCGGCGGGCACGAACTGCTGCGCGAGATCAAGGCACTGGCTCCCGAGACCGAGGTGGTGATCGTCACCGGGTTTGCGACGATCGACGGGGCGGTCAAGGCCATCAAGGACGGGGCGTACGACTATATCATCAAGCCCTTCAGGATCGCCACGATTCAGCACACCATCGAGAAAGCGCTCAACCACCGCGCACTCATCCTCGAGAACCTCCGTCTCCAGGAAAATTCTCTCAATGTGTTGCGGACCATGGTCAACGTGCTCGAGCAGCGTGACTCATACACGGCGGGCCACTCGCGGCGGGTCACCGAGATCGCGATCGCCATCGCCGTGCGCCTCGGCCTGCCCGAGGCGGAGATCAAGACGTTGCGCCTGGCCGGGTTGATTCACGACGTCGGCAAGATCGGCATCGAGGACACCATCCTGCGCAAGCCGGGCCGGCTCACCGCCGAGGAGTTCGAGGTGATCCGCACCCACCCGGTGCGCGGAGTCCAGATCATCGAGCCGCTGGATTTTCTCAAGGGTGCGCTGCCGATCGTCCGGCACCACCATGAGTGCTTCGACGGCAAAGGCTACCCGCTCGGCATCGCAGGGTACGAGATCCCGCTCGGGGCTCGGATCGTGGCGGTCGCCGACACCTTCGACGCGATCACTTCCTCACGCGCGTATCGCCGCGGCCGGGGCCTCGATGTGGCTCTGGCCGAGATCGAACGCTGCTCGGGCACGCAGTTCGACCCGGACATCGCCAGCCTCTTCATCGAGATTTGCCGCCCGCCGGGCGGAGGCTGCAGCCCGTTCAATGTCGAGGGCGTCGATCAGCCGGCGGTGCCGTAACCATCATGCCTGGCCGACCAAGCGTTGTCCGTACCCTCTTTGCCGCGATGATCGGCACCGGGCTGGTCATGGGCCTGGTCTTTCCGCTCGTGGTCTCGCCGTTCGCCGAGTACCGGCCGGGCCTGCGCCTGGCCTTTTCCGGGTTGTGCGTGGTGGCCGGGCTCGTCGTCGGCGGGCTGAACTTTCTGCTCGTGCGGCGCTTCCTGCTGCGCCCCATCGATCAGGTCAGCCGGCAGCTGGAGACCCTGGCCAGCGGCGAGGGCATCTCGGCCACGCGCCTCTCGCTCGATTCGGACGACGCCCTCGGCCGCCTGGTCAAGCAGTTCAACGCCATGATCGACCGGCTCCAGGGGACGCTGCGCCGGGTGATCGAGACCGTCGAGGCCTTTGTCGCCCACGCCGACGAGACCGGCCAGACCGCGCGCGAGCTTGTCGCGAACGTCGATCGCAAGAGCCAGGTCGTCGCCGGGACCGCCACGCTCTTTGCCGGGTTGCGGAAGGAGCTCGAGATCATCGAGGAGGTTCTCGGTCGCCTGAGGGGATCGGCTGCCGAAAGCCGCAGCGCGGTCGGGAACCAGGCGCAACAGATAACCGCGGTCAACGAGCAGGTCGATCAGCTCCGGGACCGCAGCGAGGTGAGCGCCGTTGCCATGGTGCGGTTCGGTGACGCCCTGCAACGCACGAGCGCCTCAACCCAGGATCTGACGCGGGCGCTGGAGGCGGCCTCCGCGAGCATGACGGAAATGGACTTCACGGCGCGGGAGATCGATCGAAACCTCGCGAACACAGCCGCCCTCAGCGAGCGGGTGGCGACAGATGCGGCGGCGGGGGTTCAGGCGGTGGCCAGCACCCGGGAGGCCATGGAGCGGATCAGGGACGGTGTGGTTGCGGCGACGGCAGCAATCGCCGAGCTCGGCCGGCGGGTGGGTGAGATAGCCGCGGTCACGGGCGTCATCGACGATGTCACCGAGCAGACCGGTCTGCTGGCCCTGAATGCCGCGATCATCGCCGCCCAGGCCGGCGAGCACGGCCGTGGTTTTGCGGTGGTCGCCGACGAGATCAGGAACCTCGCCAACCGCACCGCGGACTCCACCCGGGAGATCAACGGGATTGTGTTCGCCTTCCGCGAGCAGGCCGACACCTCCATCAGATCGATGGGACAGAGTCGCGGCATGGTGGAGGATGGCGTGGCGCTTTCCGGTCGGGCGGCCGAGGCGCTCGCCTCCATCCGGGAAAGCGCGGCGGGCTCGCTGCGGCAGGTGCAGGCCATCGGGAGGTCGATCGGGGAGATCGCCACGACCACCCACGTGGTCTCGGGCACCGTGGAATCGATCGCCGCGCGCGCCAAGGAGATCGCGACGGCCACAACCGAGCAGGGCCGGGAGATCGTCGCGCTCCAGGGGACGATCGAGGATGGGCGCCGGACCACGGCCACTATCGCCGAGGCGACCCGCGAGCAGGAACTCCTCGCGCGGCGGATCGAGCGGCAGTCCGAAGCGGTGGCCGCCCTCGTGGAGAGCAGCGGCGCGGCCGTGCGCGAGGGCCGCGGGGAGACCGACATGCTGGCTGCAACGATCGGGACGCTGCAGGATTTGGATGCCCGTGAGCGGGGGCACTTCAACCGCTGCGAGGCGGATGCCGCCCGTCTGGCGGAGAAGGCGCAGGTGCTGCGCCGGGAAATCGAGCGGCTCAGGCCGCGCAATGGCAACGGCGGGCGCCTCGAGGGCACGACCGGGAACAGGTCTTGACCGAGAGCGTGGGAGACGCGGTATGACACTGACGAGGCTGCAGAAGAACCTGGTTTTTTTCGGGGGCTCGCTGCTCATGGTGGGGACGCTGGCGCTGCTCTCCGGCTCGCGCAAGACACGCTATGTGCCGCAGGACGAGCATCACCCGCGACCGCTCGTCGTCGCGCAGTGCCGCGACTGCCACGCTCCGGGCAAGATGGCGCCGCAATCGGCCAAGCACCCGCCCAAGGATCAATGCATGCTCTGCCATCGCGATCGGGCAAAAACCCCCTAGACCCCGCTGCGGGTCGGAGAGGAGCACACACGATGCGCATCGCGGTCAAAACCCTGGCGACCCTGCTGGCCTGCGTGGCCTGTGCCGTTTTCACCACGGGCTGTTCGTCCGAACAGCTCACGTTCAACCTGACCGTCGTCGCGACCCCGAACCCGGTCACGGGGACCGCCGACGCGAGCGGCCAGCGCTGGGACTACGAGATCTCGATCACCAACCCGAACACCGTGGGGGTCTACGTCGACTACTACCACGCAGAGGTGACCGGGACCGACACCGGCTATACCCAGGCGCTGGAGATCATCAAGGACTCGCCGGTGATCGGCGAGTGGATTGCGGCCGGCGGCACCTTCACGTACGCCGCGAACCGTTCATCGGGCGGCAGCTACACCCGGGGCCAGGAGCGCCGGATCTACCACACCCTGGGCGACGACGGGAAGTATTACTCCGGCGAAGTGGTGATCGAATTGGAGTAGGCGCGCTGTTGGCGCCCGCCGGTCAGGACCACTCCTCGACGACCTTGATGGTCTCGATCGAAGTCTTGCTGATCACCATGAACGGGAAGGACTCGCCCGAGTTGATGTCCTTGGCTTCCTTGAGGTTGATGAACTGCTCCATCCGGGTCAGCACCTCGGAGAGCCGCTTCTCGGGAAAGGGCGAGAAGAAAAGCCCCTCGTACTCGGCGGTCGACGTGCGGATGCGTACCCGGTACTTGCGCGACTGCGTCGATGTCGTCTCTTCCGTGGCCTTCGGCTCCATGCCGCTCTCCTTGCGCGCTGCGAGTGCCCACGCACTCCCCGGCCCAGATGCTACCGCCATGGCCGGCGTCTTTCAAGGGGTGCATCTTCCGGGGCGCCTCCCGGCTTGACAGGCAGGCGCCGGCGCCCCTATAACCACCCCTGAGTGATGGGGGACTGCAACAACTCGGGAGGGCTGCAACGTCATGTCATCGTGGGGATTGAGAAACCGTCTTGCGCGGATCATCCGGCCGGCCACGGGCCGCACCGTCATGCTCGCCGTCGACCACGGCTACTTCCTCGGGCCGACCTCCGGCCTGGAGACGCCGGGAGCGACGATCGCGCCGCTCGCGCCGTACGCCGACACGCTGATGCTCACGCGGGGCGTGCTGCGCTCCTCGGTGGATCCACGCACCGACGTGCCGATCGTCCTGCGCGTCTCGGGCGGCACGAGCATCCTCTCCGAGCTCTCGAACGAGGGGATCGTCACCACGATGGAGGACGCCGTGCGGCTCAACGCCGCAGGTGTCGCACTCTCGATTTACGTCGGCTCTCCCTACGAGCGCCAGACGCTGCTCTCGCTCGCGGCGCTCGTCGACGACGGCGAGCGGCACGGGATCCCGGTGCTCGCCGTGACGGCGGTCGGCAAGGACATGGCGCGCGACGCCCGCTACCTCGGGTTGGCCTGCCGCATCGCGGCCGAGCTGGGGGCGCATTTCGTCAAGACCTACTACTGCGAGAACTTCGAGCACGTGGTGCGCACCTGCCCGGTGCCGGTGGTGATCGCCGGTGGCAAGAAACTTCCCGAGAAGGAGGCGCTCGAGCTGGCCGCGAACGCGGTGCGCGACGGGGCGAGCGGCGTCGACATGGGGCGCAACATCTTCCAGTCCGAGTCGCCGGTGGCGATGATCCAGGCGGTGCGGGCGGTGGTGCACGGGGACGCGACCGCGGCCCAGGCGTACGAACTCTTCAGGTCCCTGAAAAAACCGGCGGCGAGGAAGCCCGCGGCGAAGCAGTCTGCGCCACGGAAGCGGCAGGCAGGCGCCAGACGCTAGGCTAGGCGCACGACAGCCTGAGCGGGGGGGCGGCGGCATGCGCGCGGGGATCTACTATTCGAACAGCGACCTGAGGGTCGAGGAGCGCCCGCGGCCGACCATCGGCCCGGGCGAAATCCTCGTGCGGATCGCGGCCTCCGGGGTCTGCGGGTCGGACGTTCTCGAATGGTACCGGATCAAGAAGGCCCCGCTGGTCCTCGGCCACGAGGTCGCCGGGACCGTGACCGAGGTCGGTGCCGGCGTCACGGCCTGGCGGGTCGGCGATCGCGTCGCGGTGACCCACCACGTCCCGTGCAACACCTGCCCGGCGTGTCTTGCCGGGCACCACACCGCCTGCGCGACGCTGCACACGACGAATTTCGATCCGGGAGGCTTTGCGGAGTTCGTGCGGGTACCGGCCCTGCAGACCGATCGCGGGGTCCTGCGACTCCCCGACGAGGTGTCGTTCGACGAGGGCACCTTCGCCGAGCCGCTCGGCTGCGTGGTGCGCGCGCAGCGACTGGCGAGGGTCGGCCCCGGGGACGCGGTGCTCGTGATGGGCAGCGGCATGTCGGGTTTGCTGCACGTGGCGCTCGCCAGGGCGCTCGGTGCCGGAACGATCCTGGCGACGGACATCAACCCCTGGCGCCTCGAGGCGGCGCGACGCTTCGGTGCGACGGCGGCGTTCCCTGCGGCGAGCGACGTCGGCGCGCTGGTGGCGACGGCGACCGGCGGGCGACTGGCGGACCGCGTCATCGTCTGCACGGGGGCGCCGGCGGCGGTGAACCAGTCGATGCGCCTGGTGGCCAGCGGCGGCACGGTGCTCTTCTTCGGCGCGCCCGACCAGGATGGCGAGGCGCGTATCCCGTTCCCGGAGATCTGGCGCCGCGAAATCACGCTACAGACCTCCTATGGCGCCGCGCCGGTGGACCTCGCGGTTGCGCTCGAGCTGATCCGTGCCCGCCGCGTCCCGGTCGCGGAGATGGTGACGCACCGTTTTCCGCTCGAGCGCATCGGGGAGGCCTTCCGCGCGGTGGCCGGGGGTGGCGAATCCATCAAGGTGATCATCGAGCCCTGAGGCCGGGGCCTGCCCGGCCAGCTGCTCTCCAAAGCGCTATCTGAGGGAACCTCGATGTGGTTGCTGGTTTTCGCCTTTCTGCTCATCACGGCGTTCATTGGCTGGATGCTTTTCGGCTATTTTATTTTCATCTTCCTGGTCGGCGTCTTTGCCACGAAAAAAAGCATCTCGATTCCCTCGGAACTGCCCGACATCTCCGTTGTCGTGCCCTGTTACAACGAGGAAGCGAGTATTCTCGAAAAATTGAAGAACCTTCGCGAGCTCGAGTACCCGCAGGGGCGGTTGCAGATCGTCTTCGTTGACGGGGGTTCCACCGACAACACGGTGGCGTTGCTCGAGAGCGAACGGGGCGGCGAATCGCCGATCGAGCTCCTCGTATCGCCGAAGCAGGGCAAGATCAACCAGATAAACCATGCACTGCCGCTGCTGCGTGCAGGCATCATCGTCAACACCGACGTCGATTCCCGCCTGCATTCGGATGCTCTTCTCTGGGTAGCCGCGGAATTCGCCGCGGATCCGAATGTCTGGGTTGTCGGAGCGTACTGCTCGCCCGGGCAGACGCTTGATGTGGAAAAATATTACTGGTCCGCCCAGAACAAGGGCCGTTTTCTCGAGAGCGATGCCAACAGTTCATCGATCGTCATCGCCCAGTGCTATGCTTTCAGGCGTGAGCTGCTATCCACGTTCCTCGATGACGTCGTTGCCGACGATGTTTACGTCGCTTTCCTTGCCGGCGCCATGGGCAAGAAGACGGTCTATTCCCGCAAGGCGATTGCCATCGAAACGAGAAACCCACAGAGCTATGCCGAGTTCATGCCGCACAAATTCAGGAAAAGCAACGCATTTCTCAGGGAGTCTCTGCGCTTTCTCTACCGGTTGCCCGAGATGAATCCGCTCTTTAAAATTACCTTGCTGACGAGGATCGCGCAGCAGACGCTTCTCCCCTGGGCTCTGTTGTCATGGCTTCTGGTGTCGGGCGTGTTATTGACGCTCTTCCGCTACGACATCGTTCTCTTCGGCGCCGCGTTTCTCGCATTTTTCTTCATCGTGACGCAACGCATATTCTCCCAGCTGAAACTTCCCGGCGGGCCGCCCTCGCATTCGCTGTTGACCACGATCGAAGGGTATGTCCTGACCCTGATCATCATGCTCTCGACCGCCTTGAGCTACCCCTTCTACCGTCAAGGGAGCAGTTATGCCCGCCTGGACGACCACCGCGGGGATGTCGACGCCGGAGACCAGGCTCCGTGAACCTGGAACAATTTGCTCTGAATTTCCGCTACGCCTTCCGCCCGACAAAGCCCTTCCTGACGGTTCGACTCGCCGGCGCCGTGATCAGGAGCCTTGTCTTCCGGAGGCCGCCTCTGCGCTACGTGGACTTTGCCGTCGATTTCAGGTGCAATCTCCGCTGTGAGCATTGTTTCGCGACTTCTCTCGAAGACGCCTCGCGCCGGACCATGGCGATCGAGGACTATGCGCGCGTGAGCAGCGAGGCGATGAAGTTGGGCGCGGTCAATTTTTCCTTTCAGGGAGGCGAGCCCTTGCTGGTGAAGGACCTCGGGAGGATTATCGCCGCCTGCAAGCCTCACCTGAACGTCATCTCGGTGACGACCAACGGGACCCTCATCACCCGGGAGCGCCTCCGCGAACTCAAGAGCTGGGGTGTCGATATCCTCACGATCAGCCTCGACTCCGCGCGACCGGACGAGCATGACCGCTTCCGCGGCGTCGGGGGTGCATTTGATAAAACCATGAACGGCATCCACCTGGCATTGAACGCGGGGTTCCGGGTCACCCTGGGCACCGTGGTGACTCATGCCACACTCCGCGGGGACGGGATACGGGAGCTGATGGATTTCGCCCGCGGTTTAAAGGTCATCCTGTACCTGATTCTCCCCGTCCCCGCCGGAAGATGGGCGTCGCATGGCGAGATCCTCCTCACCGCCGACGATCTGCGCCATATCGACGACCTGGTCGCTGCCTCACCCTATATCCGGACCGATTTTCAGGCAAATTTCGGCGGCCATGGCTGCGGCGCGGTGAAGGAAATCCTCTACCTGACCCCATACGGGGACGTCCTTGCCTGCCCCTTCCTGCATATCTCGCTCGGTTCGGTGTTTGAGGAGTCGGTGCACGACATTCGCGCTCGTGCCCTGCGCAATCACTATTTTTCCACCTATCGTCGGCAGTGTCTCGCCTCGACCGACCAGGAATTCATCGAAAAATACCTGTCGAAAACGTTTTCGGCCGATCATCTCCCCCTGGATGGGAAAACGGTGTTCGCCGCCGCAGATCAGCGGAACGGTTGATGAAAGCCTTCGTCACCGGCGCCACCGGGTATATCGGCCGGCGTCTCGTTGAACGACTTCTCCGGGACGGTGTCGCGACAACCGCCCTCGTGCGGACATCCGGTCACGGATTGCCCGAGGGCGTCAGGACCGTCGTCGGCGACATCCTCGCCCCTGCATCACTCGCTGACGTCGGCGAGGGCCAGGACCGGCTCTATCACCTTGCCGGCATGATCACCTTCGACGCCGCAAAGCGCGAAGATCTGCTGCTGGTGAACGAGCGCGGCACGATGAACGCGCTCGCGCTGGCGGAGCAATGGGGAGTGCGCAGGACCGTCGTGGTGAGCAGCGCTTGCACCATCGGCCTGTCATTTGACCCTCACGTCATGCTCGACGAGGAAAGCCCGATGTGCGAAGCGCTGGCCTGCGCCAACCCGTACCTCGAGAGCAAGAGGGGGCTTGAGCGTGCGGCACGCGCCGCCGCCTCCTCTCGCGCCGTCATGATTGTCAACCCGACCACCGTTTACGGCCCCGGCGACAGGACGCTCAATTCGGGAACCCTGGTCAAGACCATCGCCCGCTCGCCGATCATTCCCGTTCCTCCCGGTGGGAGCAATGTCATCGACGTCGACGATGTCGTCGAAGGCATCGTCGCCGCCGGGGAAAAAGGGCTGTCCGGCAGGCGATATATTCTCGGCGCCCACAATCTGGCCTTCAAGGAGATATTTTCGACCATTGCCGCCGCTGTCGGGAAACGGCCCCTGCTTCTCCCCGTCCCGAAGGCCTTGCGCTTTCCCCTGTCGCTTGCTGCAACCCTGCTCGGGAAAATGACCGGAAGCAGGTTCGTCACCCCGCAGATCATCGGCGATCTCTTTGCGTTCAAGTATTACTCGAGCGCGCGTGCTCGTCAGGAATTACAGTGGTCCCCCCGCTACTCGTTCACGCAAACCATCGAGCGAGCTGTCGCCTACTACCGGGGAGAAGGGTTGATCTAGCGCGATGGCGAACGAGAACGATGCAGCGGCAGCCGTCAAGGCGGCAAACAGAAAGCTGTACGATGCCGTCGCCGGTTCCTATGAATCGATCGATGGTCGTCGATCGCGAGAGCTCGAGCGGTGGCTGAGGCGGACGCTGAGCACCCTGCGTTCATCCGTCGGCGCCGGGCGGCTTCTCGACATCGGCAGCGGCAGTGGTTTGGTGACACGGTGCGCGCAGGGGATTTTTTCCGAGCGAGTGAGCCTTGATCTGTCCGCGAAGATTCTCGCCGCTCATCGCGAACACCACGACCTCGCGGTCTGCGCCGACGTCGATGAGCTGCCGTTTCCCGATCGTACGTTCGACGTCGTGGTTTCCTTTGCCGTGCTGCACCATCTTTACCGTTTTGACGGTCTGGTTGCCGAAGTGAAAAGAGTGTTGAAGCCGGGCGGAGTGTATTATGCCGACCACGACATGGACGCAGCCTTCGGCCGGCGGTACCGCCTGCCGCTCGCGCTCTATCGCAGGGTGAGCAGGGCGGTTGGCAAGTACGTCGACGCAAGCCGGGAGATCGACGAAAACCTATATCACCTTGCCGAATGGCAGGGACAGGGGGTCGACTCCGGATCCCTGGCGGCTTTGCTCGAGTCTCGGGGTTTTCGCGTCAGTGCCAGCTACCACTGGTTCGGTCTTTCAGCGCTCACCAACAAGCTCTTCAAGGAAAGGACCTTTGCCCGGGGATCGGCGCCCTTGCTGCGGATCATCGCAGGATCGGGGAGCCTCTCCCCTTAACCAGACAGAGGAACAGCATGAGCCAACCTCGCCGCATTCTCCTGGTTTCCGCGCCCTATGTCAGCGAATACATGCGGAACGCGCGCTGCGATTTCGTCTCGCTCTCCGCGTCCCAATGGTATCCCATACTCCTCGGTTACTGCGGCGCCTATCTCGAGGGCAAAGGGCACACCATCAAATTCATCGATGCGCCAGCCCACGACCTGTCGCACGAGGCGGCGCGGAACACGATCCTGGATTTCCGCCCGGACCTCCTTGTCCTGTATTCCGGGCACATGAGCGAGGACAATGACCTCGAATTCGCCGAACCGATCATCGAAAGGCTCGGGTGCGATTCCGTCATCGTCGGCCCGTACGCATCCATCAACCCCGAGGCAACGCTCGCAAAAACGAACGTCATCAAGAACCTCGTTTCCGGCGAGTTCGAGCGCGCGGTCCAGGAACTTGCCGAGGGCGTGAAAATCGCTGAAATACAAAATCTTGTCTTCAAGCAGGGAGCCACCATCACGAGAAACCCGCCGCGCCCCTGCCTGACGGGAAAAGAGCTCGACGACATCCCGTTTGTCTCGCGATTTTTCAAGAAGCACGTCGATCTCTTCCGTTACAAGACGCCGTCCGAACTCCACCCCTTCGTGGACATCATGACCGGCCGGGGGTGCGCATGGGGCAGGTGCACGTATTGCCTGTGGGTCCACACCTTCGTCAAAGGCCAGACCTACAACGTCAGGAGCATGAAAAACGTCATCGAGGAGTTGAAGTATATCGAGGCTGAAATGCCGGAAGTAAGGTCCGTGATGATCCAGGACGACACGTTCACGGACGAGCGGGCGCTGGAATTCTCCCGGGATAAGGTTGCCGCGGGGATTCGCCTGCCCTGGTCATGTTACGCTCGCGCGAACATGAAATACGACACGCTCAAGGCCATGAAGGAAAGCAACTGCAGGAACCTCCACGTGGGCTATGAATCCGGGGACCAGGAAACGCTCAATCGCATCAAGAAAGGGCTCACGATCGAACAGATGACGAACTTTACCCGTGATGTAAAAAAAGCGGGGCTGCGCATCCATGGCGACTTTGCCTTTGGCTTCCCCGGCGAGACGCCGGCTCGTGCAAAAAAGACAATCGCGTGGGCGTACGAACTCAACCCTCACACCGCCCAATTCCAGTTGCTGATCCCCTTTCCCGGGACGCCGGTTCATGAAGAGATGAAGAACAGGGGCTGGCTGAACAAAGACGGCCAGCCGGACATGCCGCAGTTCCCGAATGCGGAGATACGCGCGATCGCCAAGCAGGCTTATCGCAGGTTTTACCTGAGTCCGAAACACCTCTGGAAATTCCTGTGCCACCCGCACGACATATTTTTCGGGCGGCTGCGGACCATCAGACGCGCTCTGCCGGCGATGTTCTGGTCGAGGTGGAAGGTGTGAGGTGACTCGCCCGGCGGTGCCGGTACCACGAGAAGAACAGCAGGGCGGCCACGGTCAGGCCCAACGCGTGGGAATAGAGGTGGTACCGCAAGTGGTTGGCCGCGAAGAGCACGAGTATCGCCTTGTTGCCGAGGTCGAACAGCGTGAGGATCGAGATCGCCTGGGCGATCTCCGTCCCGACGAGAACCCCCATGAGCAGCAGGACGACCTGGATGGCGATCAGCGTCGGGCCGTACCAGTAGAGGATTTTCGAGAGGATCAGCCGGAGGAAGGCCGCCCGTTTGCCGGGGGCGAGCGTCCGGTACACGGCGGCGTAGAAGCGGTTTTTCTCCGCGACGCCCGCCTGCGGATAGTGTCTCGTGAAGATTTGCTCGACGGTGGCGAAGGCCAGTTCGTCGAGATTTCGCGAGAAGGCCGCGGCCCGGGTGTCCTTCCAGGGATTTCTGAAAAAAATGGCGTTCTGCCGCCGCGCGATCTCCTGGTAGATCTCCCGCATGACCTGCCGGTACTCTGATCGGTCGAACTTGTCCTCGTCCCCTGGTTCGTACAGCATCAAGAGCGTGCTCGAGAGGGTGTGATATCCCGAAATCTTCGTGCTCGTGCCGCTGAAGTGCTGATGGTAGAGACCCTCGGCGAACGCCCCCGCCCAAAGCCCGATTGCCAGCACGACGAGGCTCACGAACCGTTTGCGCAGCGCGAGGAGGACGAAGGCGACCGCCACAGCGAATGCCATCTGGGGCCGCACGAACGTGTTCAGGAGGGCCACGAGGATCAGGCCGCCGGCATGGTGCCGTTCGAACCAGAATCTCAGGGCGAAAAGACAGGTCAGCAGGAAGAGCGGGTAGGCGATCGCCTCGGAGAGGATGTAGGGGCTCAAACCGACGCCGCCGGCGAAGAGGATGCCGGCCAAAAGCGCCAGGGCGATCCGCCCGCCGGACAGGAATTTTCTTGAAAGATGGCGTGCCAGCATGAAGGAGCAGACAGCCAGGAGGACAACCTGGAAGACCACCAGCGCGTCCAGGGCCACCGGCCCGAAGACCCGCTGGAAGAGCGAGACGAGCAAGGGATATACCGGCGTCCGGTTGGTCGCGTTCGTCAGGTAGCCGCTCGAGTCAGGCGAGATGAGAAACATCGGTCAGCTCAACGCACCGGGTGGCGGGGACCGAGAAGGGTCCGCGCGCCCTGGAAAACCTGGGAGAAGCTGAGGTGGCGCACGGTGCGCGCTATCCATGAAGGCCGCAGGTACATGCGCCGGTAGGCCGCGCGCACCGCAGCGACCAGCTGTTCCCCGGAGAGCTCCGGGGTTTCGATGAGGGGGATCGGGCTGTTGATCTGAAAGTAGTAATTGTCCCAGTCCGCCGCCGCCGCCGTCAGATAGCCGCGCGCCTCGCACTCGGCCCGCACCTCGGTTCCCGGGAAGGGCACGAGGTTCACGATAGCCATGCTGTCGAGCGGCAGATCGAGAAAGAAACGCAGGGACTCCTCGATGTCCTCCAGGGTCTCCCCGGGGTAGCCGATGATGCAGTTGGCGCCGACGAGGAAGCCGAGGGATCTCGCGAGCAGCACGCTCTCCCGCGCCCTGCCGAGCTCGAGCCCCTTGCGCATCCGGCGCAGGGTGCGCGGGCATCCCGACTCGATGCCGAAGGAGAGGGAATAGACCCGCGCGCGGCGCATCGCCTGAAGCAGCTCGGTGTCGACGCGGTCGGCCCGCACACCGTTCGCGAGCTTGAGGTGGAGGGGGGGCGTGAAGTCCGCGAGCCGCTCGAGGATCTCGAGGCTGCGCGGGCGGTCCTGGGTGAAATTGTCGTCCTCGACGTTGATCTCGTCGATGGCGTAGCGATCCACGAGCTCCCGGACCTCCGCGAGCACCGAGTCCGGGGAGCGTGTGCGCAGGCGGCGCCCCATGACCCTGCAGCAGTAGGTGCAGCCCGACGGACAGCCGCGGGAGGTCATGATCGGGAGCACGCGCCGGCCCCGGCGGAACATCCCGTGCGTCTGGGTGCCGGTAAAATAGGCTTGCAGGTCCATGCGGTGGAAGGCCGGAAACGGCAGGGCGTCGAGCTCCGCCTCCCGGAGCGGGGCCGGCGCGTCGTTCACGACCGGCGCCCCCTGCTCACGGAAGGCGATCCCGGCAATACTCCGGAGAGACGTGGGAGCAGGTTCGCCGGCGGCAAGCAGACGGCACAGGGCAGGGAAGGACCGCTCGGCCTCCCCCCCCACCACGTAGTCGGCGGCCGGTTCCGCCAACACTTCGCGGGGGAGCGCGGAAGCGTGCGGGCCCCCGACGGCCACGCGCACACCGGGAAGGGCCACACGCGCACGGGCCGCTGCCGCGAGCCCCGCCTTGTACGCCGAGGTCACCGCGCTGATGCCGACGATATCCGGGCGGTAGTCGACGAGTTCGCCAAGCGCCGAGGGGGCGATCCGTGCGTCGAAGAGCCTCCCCTCGATCCCCTCCTGCTCGAGCACCGCGAGGAGCGTCAGCGGACCGAGGGCCGGCGTCGTGTTGCCGTCGGGATTTGGGGGGACGTAAAAACCGACCCTCACCCTGCGCCACCCTGGATCGGCACCCGGAACAATGCCAACAAGCGGCCTATGAATCTGGCGAGTTCGGGGCTGCGGCCGCGGGTTCCGCGCGCTCGATCATGAACAGCAACTGCCCCTCGCGCACCGGCTCGTTGAGCCGCACGCAGACCTCGGCGATCTGCCCGTCGAACGGCGCCAGGATCGCGTTCTCCATCTTCATCGCCTCGAGGTTCGCGATCTCCTCGCCCCGGTGCACGATGTCCCCGGCCCGGACCACCCCGCGCTCCGGGTTGCCGAGGCGCCAGATGTTGCCGTTCGCGGGGGCGCCGACCTGGCCCGGCTGGCTTGCCATCCGGATCTCGACCTTCTTGGCGCGCGGCGTCTCCACCGTGTAGACCTGGGTGCGGTTGTTGACCCGCACGACGACGTGGACGCGCCCCTCGTGCTCGGCGCCGACCGAGACCAGCTCGATCGAGTAGGGCTTGCCCCAGAGCTCGAAGTCGACGCGGTCGCCGGGCCTGCGCAGCCCGGAGCGCCAGACCGCGGTCGGCAGCACGAGCGGCGCCTCGCCGAAACGCTCGCGGAACGCGATGAATTCGAGCGCGTCCTTCGGGTGCATCAGCCAGAGGATGAATTCCTCATCGCTCGCCGCGCGCCCGAGCTGCTCGGCGCAGGCCTGCCGTTGAGCCTCGAGGTCCTCGTCCGGGACCGACTCCAGCGGCGACTCCTCGCGACGCGACGCGAGCCTGCGCTCCGCCTCGTCGCCGAAGGCGCTGCGGTAGACCCAGTCAGCGGGCCACCCCGCCGGCAGCCGGCCGTAGGCGCCGAGGAGCAGGTTCTTGAAGTCGCCGGGCGCGCCGCGGAAGAGACTCAGCAGCTCCTCGCGTTCTTCCGGGGCCATCGCTTCGAAGTCCTGGCCCTTCTCCTCGACGAAGGCGGTCAGCAGCCGTATCAGGTGCTCGACCCCGGCGTCGCCGCGTTCCTTGGCGTAGCGGTTGACGAGCCCGCTGCAGGTCACCCAGGTGATCTGCGACCCGGGCGTCACGTCGAAATAGCGCACGATGCGGTTGAAGAGCGACATCACGGTCAGCACGCCGGGCATCAGGTGCAGGAAGTCGCCCTTCTGTGCCTGCTCGAACGAGCTCGGGAACGCCCCGCCCGGCATGCGGTGCAGCGTCACGGTGTGGTCGAGGCCCTTGAACGGCGACTCGGCCCACTCGTAGGCGCCGACCCACTCGCGCGCCTTGCTCACCGCGGCCTCGGCTTCGTTGCGCACCAGGTGCACCGGGATGCCGGACTCCTCGAGGAAGGCCTGCACCGCGAGGATCGGCGAGTGCCCGT
>CAZEOK010000015.1:23744-36244 GCA_964513745.1 uncultured bacterium | reverse complement strand
TACCGGATCGTCGATTTCGTCCTTTCGAATTTCGTGAACTCCGGCATCCGCTCGCTCTACGTTCTCACGCAGTTCAAGTCGCAGTCGCTGATCGAGCACATCCGTGACACCTGGCGGCTGGGGTCGGTGCTGCGTGACCAGTTCGTCAGCGCCGTGCCGGCGCAGATGCAGCAGGGGGAGAGCTGGTACCGCGGCACCGCGGACGCCGTGCGCCAGAACCTCAACCTCATCCACCAGTCCGACCCGGACATCGTCGCGGTCTTCGGGGCCGACCACATCTACCGCATGGACATCGGGCAGATGGTTGACCACCACGTGGAAAACAAGGCCGACATCACCATCGCCGCGCTCCCGGTGCCCCGGAACGAAGCGCGCGGATTCGGCATCATCAAGGTCGACAAGAGCTGGCGGGTCCAGGGCTTTCAGGAAAAGCCCCCGCGCCCGAGTCCGATGCCCGGCAACCCAGGGTACTCGCTGGCCTCGATGGGCAATTACCTCTTCTCGACCCCCGTGCTCGCGGACATCCTCGCCGGATCGGCGCGCCGGCGCGGCTGGATGGATTTCGGCAAGGACATCCTGCCGCAGGTTTTCAAGAAGCTCCGCGTCTTCGTCTACGACTTCAATCGCAACACCATTCCGGGGATGAAAAAAGGCGAGCAGAACTCCTACTGGCGCGACGTGGGGACCATCGAATCCTACTTCCAGGCGACCATGGAACTCAAAAGCGTCACGCCGCCGCTCAACCTCTATAACCACCACTGGCCGATCATGACCTCGGATCCCAACGCGCCGCCCGTCAAATTCGTCTTCAACGACGAGGACCGGCGCGGCTTCGCCGTGGACTCGATCATCTCCTCCGGCTCGATCGTCTCGGGGGGGCGCGTTTTCGACAGCGTCCTCGGACGCAACGTCTTCATCCACTCCTGGTCGGAGGTGCGCGACTCGATCATCATGGACGGCGTGGACATCGGGCGGCGCTGCCGCATCCAGCGGGCCATCATCGACAAGAACGTGCATCTGCCGGCGGGCACTGTCATCGGCTACGACCGCCAGCAGGACGCCGAACGCTACGTCGTGAGCCCGACCGGCATCGTGATCATCCCCAAGACACCCCGCCAGCTGCGGCTGCGGGAAATGAACCGCTAGGAGGCGCGATGAACCCCGTGCGTACGATCTATTTCGACCACGCCTCGACCACGCGTCCCGACCCCCGGGTACGCGAGGCGATGCTGCCGTTCCTCGGCGACGAGTACGGCAACCCCTCCT
This sequence comes from uncultured bacterium, assembly GCA_964513745.1. Classification (GTDB taxonomy): domain Bacteria; phylum JAUVQV01; class JAUVQV01; order JAUVQV01; family DATDCY01; genus DATDCY01. Next base: position 34,978 of record CAZEOK010000015.1, on the reverse strand, counting down.
CGCACTACTACACGCTCGGTCAGCAGGCGGCGCGGGCCATGGAGCGGGCGCGCTCAGAGGTCGCCGCGCTGATAGGGGCGAAACCGGAAGAGATCATCTTCACCTCCGGCGGGACCGAGGCGAACAACCTGGCGATCAAGGGGCTGCTCGCCGAAGCACCGCGCGGGAAGGACCACGTCGTGACGTCGAACATCGAGCACTACTCGGTCCTCAACGCCCTGCGCGCGCTCTCGGGGCGCGGTTTTTCGGTGACCTATCTCCCCGTCGATGACGGGGGTCTGCTCGACCCGGCGCGGCTTGAAGCGGCACTCACCGACCGAACCGCGCTCGTCGCGATCATGCAGGCCAACGGCGAGATCGGCGTCGTCCAGGATATCCCGGCGCTGGCGGCGCTGGCCGCATGCCGGGGCATCCCGTTTTTCAGCGACGGCGTGGCCTCGGTCGGCACCGTGCCGGTCGACGTCGCTGCGCTCGGGGTGAGTGCGCTGAGTCTTGCTGCGCACCAGTTCTACGGGCCCAAGGGGGTCGGCGCGCTCTACCTGCGAGAGGGATTGAAGCTGGGGCGGCTCTTCGATGGCGGATTGCAGGAGCGCGGTTACCGCTGCGGCACCGAGAACGTCCCGGGCATCGTCGGGCTCGGGACCGCGGCCACAATCGCCCGCGAGGAACTCCCCGCCTGGAACGCCCGGCTCGTCCCCCTGCGCGAACGGCTTCGCCGCGGGCTCGGAGAGCAGATCGGCTACATGAACTTCACCGGCCACGCCGCGCGGCGCCTGCCCGGCCACCTCTCCTTCTGGATAGAGTACGTGGAGGGCGAGTCGCTGCTGCTCTGGCTCTCCATGAGCGGTGTCTGCGCGGCATCGGGCTCGGCCTGCTCCTCGAATATCAAGGGAGAGGACGAGGAGGACCTGGCCTCCTCCCACGTTCTCACCGCGATCGGCGTCCCGCCCGAGATCTGCCACGGGTCGATCTGCTTCTCCCTCGGGAAGGATTCCACGGAGGACGAGGTGGACTTCGTGCTTGGCATCATGCCGGGGATCGTGAGCCGTCTCTGGGCGATGTCGCCGCTCTATGCCGAGCGGATCAAGGGGGGGGAGCCTCGTGAGATGCCGTGAAGTCGGGAGCCAGGCCCGGGCGAGGCTCCTGCTAGATTTCCACGGTGATGGTGAACGATACCTTCTCGCTGCGGCTGCCGTGGCTGTCCTCGGCCCACAATTCCAGCCGGTGGGGCCCCAGCTGATTCGACGGGATCGAGATATCCTCAAGGTAGACGCTCGCGGAGGTTCCCGTGAAGAAATCCGATGTGGCCAGGGTCTCGAGGTCGCCGTCGCCGTCGAGGTCGACCTCGGGTGCCGTCGGGGTCACGTCGGTGTTGAGGGAGCTGTCCAGGTCCCGAATCGTGAACGTCGTGACGTCGCCGCCGGTATCGCTGAACTGAACGCTCAGCATGAACGTCTTCGCCGCGGCGTCGGTCGGCCTGATCACGAAGCCTTCGGGCGAGAAGAACTCCGGCTCCGGGGCGGTCTCTCCTTCTGCCGTGGCCTCGAGCGGCTGGTATCCAATCCCCAAAAGCTGCACCTGCGGCGGGTGCGGGTCGGTTCCCACGTCCTCGAAGATCGGAAACGGCAGGCAGCCCGCGAGCATCCCGGTGCAGACGACGAGGGCGCAGGCATGCGCGATTCGTTTCATGGCTGCCGAATGTACCTGCGACCGCGCTCGATTGTCAATCAGCGGGCGCCTCACCCGTCGTGACGGACTGGTGGTGACAGCGAAATGGCAATTCCCGGCAACCCGAAACTGTTCGCCCGCGACGTCGCGGAGGGTTTCTTCGTCTTCAACCAGTCCACCTGCCGGCAGTTCACGCCGGAGGAACTGCGGAGCCTTTACCGCCTCCTCGAGCAGGTGTCTCGCGAGATCCGTGCGGAGCAGATCCCCATCGAGGAAGTGGTCGAGATCCAGAAAAGGAACATGCGTCTCACGCGAGCCAACAACGCGCTGATGTTCATCCGCAACCACGCCAAGCACTACCGCCTCGTACTCTAGCCGGCTGCTAGAGCAGCACCGCGGCCTGCTCGGCAAGCGCCGAGCGCGCGCTGCCGGCCAGCTGGAGGTAGCAGAAGTTCTCCTGGTCGATGAAGCGGCTGATCAGATAGGAGAGCCCGTTCGATGTGGCGTCGAGGTAGGGCTGGTCGATCTGCTCCAGGTCGCCGGTGAAGACGATCTTCGTTCCCTCGCCACAGCGGGTGATGATCGTCTTGACGTCGAGAGGCCTGAGGTTCTGCGCCTCGTCGATGATCATGAACCGACGCGGCAGGCTGCGGCCGCGGATGTAGGTCAGCGGCTCGATCTTCACGATGCCGGTCTCGATCAGATAGTCCGAACTCTTGTAGCGGGCCGCGGAGCCGCGCGCGTCCTTGCGCTGATCGCGGGGCGTCGAGACAATGACGTCGAGGTTGTCGTGTATGGGCTGCATCCAGGGACCGAGCTTTTCCTCGACCTGGCCGGGGAGAAAACCCAGGTCCTGCCCGAGCGGCACGATCGGGCGGGCGACCATCACCTGCTCGTAGCCGGAGCGATCCACCGGGGTTCGCGAGGCGCGGAACTCGGGAGTCTGCTCGATGCCGGCGGCCAGCGCCAGCAGCGTCTTGCCGGTGCCCGCCTTGCCGGTCAGGGCGACGACGTCGATGTCGGGGATCACCAGAGCGTCGATCGCGCACTCCTGCTCCAGGTTTTTTGCGCCTATGCCGAGCAGGGAACGGCGGCGGCGCACCGGTTCCGGCTCACGCTCGCCGCGCAGGCGCATGATCTGATCGCCGTCGCGACGGTAGGAGACCGAGCGCACGTCGCATGCGGCGTCCGCATCCACCAGGCGCCCGCAGCGCTGGAAGATCGTGCTCTTGTCGTTGCGGTAGTCCTGCGCGGCGACGCCGAGGGCTTCGGCCTTGATGCGAACCGCCAGATCCTTGGAAACGAGGACGACCGGCTGGCGACTGTGCACGCCGAGTTTGACCGCCGTCATGATGATGCTGTTGTCGGCGGAGAGCCGCGCCCGCGCCCCGGCGTCGTCCCCCGTCTCGACGCGCAGGCTGCCGCCGCTCGGCAGCGGGACGCCGCGCGAGAGGTTGCCCTGGTCGCGGAACGAGTCGATGAGCCGCAGGGCCTGCCGCACCGAGGCGGGAATCTCGCCGTGACCGCGCTTGAGTCCGTCGAGTTCCTCGATGACCGCGATCGGCAGCACGATCTCGTTGTCCTCGAAGCGCAGCAGCGCTTCAGGGTCGTGCACCAGCACATTGGTGTCGATCACGTAGATCTTCTTCACCCCGGAACCCTCCCGGACAGGGGAACCACCGTCAAGTCACCCGGGATACCGGGGACGCAACCGCCGATCACCTGCCGCGACCCGCTCATGTCGGTCCTTTTGGCTCCCAGGTGCCTGGACCGTAGCGACGGGCCAGCGCCTCCATCTTCCCCAGGCGCCTGCGGTAGCGCTCCTCGGGGACGAAGCGCGCGGCAAGAAAAGCACGCACGACGTCGCGGGCCAGTTCCCCGCCGATGACCCGCGCACCGAGCGCGAGTACGTTCATGTCGTCGTGTTCTACGCCCTGGCGCGCTGAATAGCTGTCGTGCCCGACGCCGGCGCGGATGCCTTCCATCCGGTTTGCGGCCATCACCGCGCCGACGCCGCTGCCGCAGAGGACCACCCCGCGGTCTGCTGCGCCGCTGCGGATCGCGACACCGACCTTCTCGGCCGCGTCGGGGTAGTCCGACGGAGCGTCTGTGTGGACGCCCAGGTCTTCGACCTCGTGGCCGAGGCCGCGGATATACGGCGCCAACTCTTCTTTCAGGGGGAAGCCGCCGTGATCGGATGCAATAACGATGCGCATCGCCGTGTCACCCTCCCGTCCGCAGTCCAGAACCCTGGTAACGTATAAAGCCAGTCCCCGCTGCCGCTGTCAATCGGGTGTGCGCTTCAGCCACCATCCGCCGCCCGGCGGTAAGCGGAATTCTTTGGACGAAGTTCGGCGGCAGCGCGATACGCGTCGGTGGCCTCCCCGGCGCGCCCGCGTCGCCTCAGGATCTGCCCCAGCAGGAACCATGTCTCGGCATCCTTCGGGTCAGCCCCCACGACTGAGCGCGCCTCTTCTTCGGCTTCGCTCAACAGATCGCGGGCAGACAGGAACGCGGCAAATCGCCTGCGGACCGCAGTATTGCCGGGGTCGGCAGCCACGATGCCGCGGTAGAGCGGCACCGCCGCGAGCGCTTCCCGGCCCGGAAGACGAGCCGTGATGTCAGCTGCGCGCAGTGCGAGGGCCGCATCACCGGGAGCGGCCAGCAGACCGCGTCGCGTGGCTTCGACGGCCTCCCGAAACCGTGATCGTCGTGCCAGCACGTCCGCCGCCGCAGCTGAAAAGGCCGGCAGGATCCCCCGCGCTTCGACTGCGGCCCAGATTCCCGGCTCGTCCCGTTCCCAAAAAGGGTGATCGAGCAGCGCGCCAACCAGCGCCGAAAGTCCTGCGGCATCGCTCTGACGGGAGGCGACATCGACAAGGAAGGTCGAATCCCCCCCATCGGCAAGCATTCGGTCAAAGAGGTTCCGCGCGACTTTCGGTTCATAAGCCAACGCCACGACGTACCCATCGGCGGCCTCCGAGAGAACGGCCCGGCTACGCGCAGGGTCCCAGGACGTCCGGCGAAGCACCGCCAGCCGCAGTACGATGCTTGCGCACTCTCGTCGCGTCCCGGCGCGAGCGGGTTCGAGTGCCACGGCGATCCGGCAGGAGTCGAGAACCCTCTCCTCGCGCGCGCTGTCCCAGGCACCTGGTCGTTCAACCTCGCGTGCAGCCAGCAGGACGTGGGGGAATCCGCGCATCGGGGCCAGGGCCATGGCTTCGCGCAGGCTTTTGCCGGAACCGTCCCAGTCGCGACGCAGCAGTTCCAGCCGGGCCCGCTCTATGGCGGCGTCGGTGTTGCCGTTGCTGGCCGCCGCCCGATAGGCGGCGGCCGCGGCATTGAGGTCGCCTCGACGCTGTGCCGCTGCCCCCGCGGCGAACAGTTGCTCCCCTCGCCACACGCGCACGCTCACCCCGGTCGAAAGCGCGGCAACCAGGAGACCGGCCGCCAAGAACGCTCGGTGAAGCAAGCGGGCCATGACGGTGTTGTACGGTCCGGTTCCGGGACTGTCAAGGAGACTCGAAGGCCACGTCCGTACCCGAGATTGACTCCCGTCGCGACATCACGTCAAATGGCGCCATGACATTCCCGACGCTTGTCGATTTCCATACCCACGCATTCCCGGACGGACTCGCTGCGCGCGCAATCGGGCACCTGGAGCACATGGCAGGGATTCGCGCCGCGCTCGACGGCACCACTGGCTCGCTGCTCTCCTCGATGGATCGTGCCGGCATCACGACCTCGGTGGTCTGCTCCATCGCGACCGATCCCGGCCAGTTCGGATCGATCCTGCGGTGGTCGGCTGCCGTCGCCGGGCCGCGCTTGCTCCCCTTCCCTTCGGTGCATCCAGCGGCAAAGGAGCCTGCGGACGAGGTGCGGCAGGTCGCCGCGGCTGGTTTTCTCGGCGTGAAGCTGCACCCCGAGTACCAAGACTTTCACGTTGACGACCCCGCGCTCGAGAACCTTTACCAGGCGCTCGAAAAGGCGGGGCTGATCACGATCTTCCACGCCGGTCACGACATCGGTTTCCCCGACTCGGACCGCGCGGAGCCGCGGCGGCTCCTCTCGGTGCACCGCGCCTTTCCGGGTCTGAAGATTGTCGCCGCGCACCTTGGCGGCTTCAGGCGCTGGGAGGATGTCGCCGCCAACCTGCTCGGCAGCGGCATCTGGCTCGACACGAGCTACACGATCGGACACATTCCCGAGGACCTGCTGCGGGGGATCCTTCTCGGCCACCGTCCCGACCGGCTCCTCTTCGGGACGGATTCGCCGTGGTCCGACCAGTCCGCCGAGGTCGCCCGGGTCCGCGCGCTCCGCCTGGCACCGGCGCTCGCCGGCCTCATCCTCGGAGGCAACGCTCTGTCGCTGCTCGGGGGCCGGACCTGATCAGACAGGCTTGAGCGCCTCGCGGTTGAGAACGCAGACGAGGCTCACCAGGGCTTTCTTCTCGTCACGCGGACGCATTCGCAAGCCGTAGGCGCGGGCCACGACGGAGAGATTGTGCAGCTCCGTGCGGTAAAAACGCTTGGGAGCCTCGCCATCCCAGAAGGCGACCGTATCCACGAGCAAAGGGGCGCTGCGCGCCAGGAATCTCCAGGCAGGGATGCTGTCCCCGGCGCGTCGGTCTCCGCGGCGGAAGATCGAGAGCAGGTCCCGCAGATAGCGATCCCAGCCCTCGCGCAGATCCTCACGCCTGCGCAATCCGATGACCACGTCGTCGTCGACGATCCCCTTGGGATGGCTCTGTCGAACCCGCGGCCGGACGGCAATGAAGAAGAAATGGGGGTCCGCCGCGCTGCCCTCCCTGACAACGTGGGCCCAGCGGCGTCGCAACGATTCTGGCTTGACGAGCGCAGCGACTTCCAGGGACTTGGGATCGAACAGCGCGACGCCGTTGCGGTTGGCGCCAGCCACCGCCACCCAGTGCATCCAGTTGTCGACGCAGAGGATGCACGGCTGACCGTTCTGGACGTAGCGGATGAGGCTGCGGAACGCCGCCGGGAAGCGCCGATAGTTGCGCATGACCGCCTCGCAGCCGTAGCGCCGGGCCGCCTTGACGATACCGCTCTCGTCGGTGCCCCAGAAGGTGGTCTGGGAGGCTTTGCGAACGTCCTTCTCCTCGACGGTCTTGCCGAGGAAGGTCAGCGCGTACCGCAGCGCGGCCGCGCCGCAGGAGTACTCCTTATCCTGCTGTTCAAAAGCCATCCGTCACCACCCCGGGAACCTGGTCACCGCTGTGGGCGTGAGGCGTTGGGCGCTACTCTTTCTTGGCTTTCTTGCCCTTCGGCGCGGCGGTCTTGCGCAGGCCGTGGGTCGCCCGGCGGTAGTCGCGGCGGATGCGCGCGAGCTTCTTGCCGTCCTTGGCCTCCTTGGCTTCCTCGCGCGCCTTCTTGAGCGGCTTGAGCAGAGCCTTGATCGCCGTGCGTTCCTTCTTGACCGCCGGCTTCTTCCCGTCGGACTTCTTGACTGCCTCGGATGCCATCGTCATGCCCTCCCTGAGCGTTGCCGTACCTACCCGTGTCGCGTGGCGATCATCCCGCCGGCCGCGACACGACCCTCGAGGGACAGGAAACCTGCCCCGGTGATCTGAACCTGCACGAAGTCCCCGGGGGCGCTCACCCCGTCGGCAGGGAAGTTCACGATGCGGTTGGTGCGCGTGCGCCCCTTCCAGGCGCCGGGGTCACGGCGGCTGGGGCCTTCAACGAGCACCTCGACAACGCTGCCTACCAGTTCCGCATTCCGCGCTTCGGTGATCTCGCGTTGCAAGGCCTGCACCTCGACGAGCCGCCGGGCCTTCTCCTCCTCGGTGACCGCATCCGCCATCGCGCAGGCGGGGGTTCCCTCGCGCGGGGAATAGCGGAAGGAGAAGATGGCGTCGAATTGCAATTCGTCCAGTGCCTTCATGGTGTCGCCGAAGTCCTCGGCGCTCTCGCCCGGGAAGCCGACAATGATGTCGGTCGTGACTGCCACGCCCGGGACCGTGTCCCGCAATTCGCCGATGATCCTGCGGTAGCGCTCGAGCGTATAGCCGCGGTTCATCCGCTCCAGCACGGAGTCGGCCCCCGCCTGCAGCGGCAGGTGGACTGCCTCGCAGACCGTGGGCAGGTCGCGAAGTGCCCGCATGAGGCCGGTGGAAAAATCCTTCGGGTGCGAGGTCGTGAAGCGGACCCGCGGCACCCCTGCGGTTCCGTCGATCGCCCGCAGGAGTCCGGCAAAATCGGCAGCCGGCTCGAGGCCGCGTCCGTATGAATTGACGTTCTGCCCGAGCAGCGTCGCCTCGCGGTAACCGTCACGACCGAGAGCGGCGACCTCGGCAAGGACCTCGGTCGGGCGGCGGCTGCGCTCGCGCCCCCGGACGAGGGGCACCACGCAATAGGCGCAGTGGTTGTCGCAGCCGAACATCACATTGACCCAGGCCTTGAGGCGGCTGGCGCGCAGCGGCGACGCAGCATGCTCGCCGGCGTGAGGCTCCCCGACATCGACCTCGGGCACGCCGGTCCAACGCACACGCTCGAGCAGCGCCGGGAGTGCCGCCAGCCGCGCCGGCCCAACGACGGCATCGACCGCCGGGAGGCGATCGATCACCCGCCGGCCGAGCTTTTGCGCGACGCACCCGGTGAGCACCAGCAGCGTTCCCGGCCGGCGCCGCTTGATCTGACCGTAGCGGCCGGCGAGGCTGAAAGCCTTCTGCTCGGCCTTGTCGCGGATGCTGCAGGTATTGATCAGAATGACGTCGGCCTCCTCGGGCGAGCCGGCAACGCAATAGCCCTCGGCGCAAAGGATGCCGGCCATCTTCTCGGAATCGGCCTCGTTCATCTGGCAGCCGAGGGTCTCGAACCACGCCGATCGCATTTGCATGACTTTTTATCATACCCCAATGCGGTGAGCAGCGGCAAGCGCGATTCCGTTCGCGTGGCTCAGACGCTACGCGCTCACTGCGCGCGGGATGCCGGCGCCGCGCCCCGCAGAAGCGACACGCGGTCGTGGTTCGGTGATATCATGCGCGGTCGATGAACGCAAAAACGTGGAAACTGCTGCAGCCTCGTGCGGGGGCCGTGAACCGCCTCGAAGCAGAGCTGGGCGTTTCCGCCACCATGGCGGCCGTGCTCGCCAACCGCGGCGCCGCCGACCCTGACGCGGCCCGGGACTTTCTCGAGCCCTCTCTTTGCCGACTTCATGATCCGCTTGCGATGCGCGGCATGACGGAAGCGGTCTACACCGTGGCGCGCGCGATACGCGATGGTCGGCGCATCCTGGTCTGGGGCGACTACGACGTTGACGGGGTGACCGGCACAGCCCTCCTGGTCGACTTCCTGCGCCGGCACACGCCTCGGGTGAACTACCACATCCCGCACCGCATCGAGGCGGGCTACGGTCTCGATTCGTCCTGGATCCGCCGCCATGCCGACGACGGGATCTCGCTGATCCTCACCGTCGACTGCGGGATCTCGAACTGCACCGAGATCGGCGAGGCTCGCGCGCTGGGCATCGACGTCGTCATCACCGACCACCACGAACCAGCTTTCGAGCTGCCGCCGGCCAACGCCGTGCTCAACCCGCGACGCGAGGGGTGCCGTTATCCGTTCAAGAGCCTCGCAGGCGTCGGCATTGCCTTCAAGTTTGCCCAGGCCCTGTCGCGGCTGATCGGCCCCGGGGCGCATTCTGACGACGAGCGTCTGCTCTCCTACCTTGACCTCGTCGCCCTCGGGACGGTCGCCGACATCGCTCCGCTGCTCGGCGAAAACCGTATTCTGGTTCACCACGGCCTCGAGATGCTCGGCGCCAGCCCTCGTCCAGGGGTGCGCGCATTGCTGGAGACGGCTAAAATCGAAAAACGCCCGCTGCGCGCCTCCCAGATCAGCTTCGGGATGGGTCCGCGGATCAACGCCGCCGGACGGCTCGACAGAGCGGACACGGCCGTCGACCTGTTCCTCACCGACGATGTACGGCAGGCCCACCTGCTCGCTGACCTGCTCGAGCGGCAGAACCTCAGGCGGCGCGAAATCGAGGCCGAGATCCGCGAGGAAGCGGTGCGGCTCGTCGACAAGCGGCCCGGTCCGGACACCGATGGCATCCTCGTCCTCGCGAGCCCGGGTTGGCATCCCGGCGTCATCGGTATCGTGGCCGCCAAGATCGCCGATCGCTACGGCAGGCCCGCGCTGCTGATATCAACGGGCCACGATCCCGGCAAGGGCTCCGCGCGCAGCGTCGCGGAGATCGACTTGTACGCCCTCCTGCGCGGCTGCAGGCACCTGTTCACGTCCCTCGGCGGTCACTCGCACGCCGCGGGTTTCTCGATCCGCGAAGCCGACATAGCGGCGCTGCGGCGCGAGCTCAACCGGGACAGTACCGGCGCCGCACGACTGCCCGCGACGACACGGCAGATCGACATCGACGCGGAGCTGGACTTCAGGGAAATCGGATCGGGCCTCTCCGGTGAACTGCGTCGCCTGGCGCCCTTCGGTCACCGCAACCCGGAACCGACATTCGCCACCCGCGGCGTGCGTCTGGCCCAGCCGCCGCGCACCGTGGGCAACAACCACCTGCGCCTGACCCTGGTGCAGAAATGCCGTTCCCGGGAGCAGTCGACGACGTACCGTCGCGCCTTCATCGGCTTCAATCTCGGTGCGATCGCCAACGACCTCGCGGATGGGATGAGCGTCAACATCGCTTACGACCTCGACCTCGAGGGCGGCTCCCACGGGTCCTGGGAGCGTTACCGGTTGCGGGACATCGCCAGCCCCGCGTCCACCTGATCCTGATGCAGCCGAGCCGCCGCATCAGGATTCTCCCCGAGGAGACCGTCAACCGGGTGGCCGCCGGCGAGGTGGTTGAGCGGCCGGCGGCGGCTCTGAAAGAACTGCTCGAAAACAGCATCGACGCCGGCGCCACCGAGATCGGTGTCGATCTGGCCCGCGCCGGCAAAAGCCTGATCCGCGTCAGCGACGATGGCAGCGGCATGGGCCACGACGATATGCTGCTCGCGCTCGAGCGCCATGCCACGAGCAAGATCGCCGCCGTGGAGGACCTCACCCGCGTCGCGACTTTCGGCTTCCGCGGCGAAGCGCTGCCCAGCATCGCGGCGGTCTCGCGCCTCAGGATCGAAACCCGGGAGCGTGGCGCACGCGAAGGAACGCGCCTGGACGCGGACGGCGGCCGTATCCTGCGCGTCGGCCCGTGCGGGTGCCCCGAGGGGACCCTGATCGAGGTGCGGGACCTCTTCCACGCGGTGCCGGCCCGCCTGAAATTCCTGCGAACCGAGGCCACGGAGCTCGGACACTGCCTCCAGGTTGCCACGCGGCTCGCCCTCGCCTGCCCCGGTCTGAGCATCCTCGCGCGACACGGCGGGCGCGAATTGCTGCGGCTCCCCCGGGCCGGCGACGCCGGGGCCCGGCCCCGCGCCTCCTTTGCTCGCGAATCCTTCGCCTGCCTCCTCCCGGCGGCGCTGCTCTCCAGCAGCCGAGTCAGGCTGGAGGCGCGGGACCTCCTCCCCATCGGGCTGCTGGGCATGGTCCAGTTCGGCGTCCTGATCGCTCTCCTCAACTACGCCCTGCGGTTCACCC
>CAZEOK010000015.1:0-23734 GCA_964513745.1 uncultured bacterium | reverse complement strand
GCCTCCTGCCGGTGCGCGGCGCAGCTGATGCCTGCGCTGTCGCTGGGTTTGTCTCGCGTCCGGGCGCCGGGCGTCCGGGCGCCGATTACCAGCAGATCTTCGTGAACGGCCGGCCAGTCCGCGACCACGTTCTTGCGCAGGGCATCCGCGCGGCCTGTCGCGATCGATTTCTCCAGGAAAAGACCGGCGTCTCCTACTTTCTCTGGCTGACCCTGCCCGCGGAGCGCGTGGACGTGAATGTGCACCCGACCAAGCGCGAGGTGCGGTTCCGTGATCACGCCGCAGTCATTGCCATTGTCGGCGAGGCGATGAGGGCCGCTCTGCGCACCGACAGCGCAGCACACCTGCCGGCGATCGTTCCCCGAGCCGGCAACGCGCATTCTGCACCTGACCCTCGCTGGCTAGAGGGCTCGGCCTCTCTGGCCGCTGACTCTTCGACACCCGCGAGCTACGCCCTGACTTCAGCCGAACAGCCGCGGTTGCCGCTCGTGCCCGGCCCTGGTGCCGCGCCGCTGACCGCGGCAGAGCCAGGCGCGTCGCAGCTCTTCGGAACTTACCTCCTCTGTCCGGGCCCGGAGGGCATCGTGCTCGTCGATCAGCACGCAGCTCACGAGCGGATTCTCTACGAGCGCTATCTCGCGCGGACGGCGAGCAGTCCCAGCCAGCGGCTCCTCGACCCGGTCCTCTTCGAGATCGCCCCCGTCGAGGACGCCGCCCTCGAGGCGCTGCGCCCCGCACTGTCCGCCGTCGGTGTCGACATCGAGCCTATCGGACCGCGTTCCTGGCGGGTGCTCGCACTTCCCGTCGAATTGGCCGCGGGCGGTGCCGTCGGCTTCGTGCGCGAGATGGTTGCGCTCGCCCTCGCGGGAGAAGTTCCAGCACGGGTTGAGGAGTTCAACCATCGCGCGGCTGCGCTGTTGGCCTGCCACACCGCCGTCAGAGCAAACCAGCGACTCGGACCTTCCGAGATCGCCGCCCTGTTGTACGATCTCTCCCGCACCGAAAGCCCCGGTGCCTGCCCGCACGGCAGGCCCACGAGCATCACGATTGATCGTGACGAGATCGAGCGGCGTTTCAAGCGCACCTGACGTCTGCGTGCCGGTCGCAATCGTCGGCGCGACGGGCACCGGGAAGACCGCCGCCGGGATCGTCCTCGCAGAGATGCTGGGAACCGAGATCATCGGTTGCGATTCACGGCAGGTCTATCGCCAACTCGATATCGGTTCAGCCAAGCCGACGTTGGCCGAGCGCTCGCGCGTGCGCCACCACCTTGTCGATGTCGTCGAACCCGGCGATCGATACAACGCCGCCCGGTACGGCGCCGCGGCGCGGGGTCTGCTGCTGGAATTCAACGCGAGCGCACGCACGCCGCTCTTTGTCGGAGGCACCGGGTTGTATCTGCGGGCCGCCCTCGAGGGCCTCTGCCCGGCGCCTCCGGGCCTGCCCGGGCTGCGCAGCTGGATTGCCGCTCTCGCCGGGACGCTTCCCGGTGGCCTTCACCCGCTTCTCGCTCGCGTCGACCCGGCCGCAGGCGAGCGCATTCACCCCAACGATCGCTTCCGCCTCACCCGCGCGCTGGAGGTGTACTACCTCTCGGGACGGACAATCACCGAGCACCAGCGCCGACACCACGCCGGGCGCACCTTCGGGACTGCAAGGATTTTCGCGATCGAGATGGAGGGGATCGAACTGCGCCGCCGCATCAGCGTGCGCCTGGACGCGATGATGGCTGCTGGCTTTCTCGACGAGGCCCGCAGGCTGCTCGACGCCGGGATCGACCCCGCCATGCCAGCGCTGCGAGCTGTCGGATACCCGGAGTTGTTCGCGAACCTGCGGGGAGAGATACCGCTCGACACGGCGCTCGCTGCGATCCGCCGGGCGACCTGGCAATACGCACGTCGACAGACGACCTGGTTTCGGGCACAGCCAGGGGTGACCTGGATCCCTGCCGGTGCCGAGACGCCCGCGGCAGCGATCGCCGAAGCCATCCTCAGCAGCCTGGGCGAACCGGGGCGAGGATGACGAAGCCGGGACGCTCCGACGCGCTACGCGAGCGGGCGGTGCTCGTCGGGCTGCAGCTGCGCGGACGCGCCTCGTGGGATCTGGAGGAGTCGCTCGCCGAGCTCGGCCGTCTTGCGGTGTCAGCCGGAGCCGAAGTCGTCGGGGTTTTCCGCCAGCGCCGCGATCGGCCCGATGCCGCGACGCTCATCGGCAGCGGCAAGGCAGCCGAACTTGCCGAGCTGCTCCGCGATCGCGGCGCCAACCTCGCACTCTTCGAGCACGAGCTGACCCCGGGGCAGGAGCGCAATCTCGCGGAAACCCTCGCCGCGAAGGTGCTTGATCGCACCGACCTGATCCTCGACATTTTCGCCCAGCGCGCCCGCACCCGCGAAGGCCGCCTCCAGGTGGAGATCGCACAGCTCGCACGGCTTCTGCCGCGACTCGTGGGCAAGGGGATCGAGCTCTCCCGCCTCGGCGGCGGGATCGGCACCCGGGGTCCTGGGGAAACGCGTCTCGAGTCGGATCGGCGCCGGGTGCGCGAGCGTCTCACCGCATTGCGGCTCAAGAGCGCTGCGATCGGACGCCACCGCGCCCTGTATCAGCGCAGACGCCGCAAGGCTCCGATCCCGGTCGTTGCTCTTGTGGGGTACACCAACGCCGGCAAGTCGACCCTCCTCAACGCTCTGTCCGGCAGCACGGTCGTTACGGAAGACCGGCTCTTTTCGACCCTCGATCCGACGAGCCGGCGCATCACGCTGCCGGGTGGCGGTGCCTTCGTCCTCACCGACACCGTGGGATTCATCAGACACATCCCCCCCCAGCTCGTCGCGGCGTTCACCGCAACGCTTGGCGAGCTGCACGAGGCCGATCTGCTGCTGCACGTCACCGACGTCAGCCACCCGGCTCACGAGGAGCAAAGGGATACCGTTCTCGCATTTTTGCGCGAGCTCGGCCTGGAACAGGCGCCGCGGCTGGAAATCTACAACAAGATCGACCGCCTTCCCCCGGGCGATCCGTTGCGCGCGGGACAGGCGCCGGGATCCGGTGCCGTGGCGGTCTCGGCGGCGACTGGCTTGCATCTCGATCTGCTGCTGAAGCGGGTCCTTTCGCTGCTCGCCCTCGGAAGCGAGCGCGAGTTTTTCGTGCCCTACGCCCGTCTCGGAGCGCTTGCCCGCCTGCGCGGTGAGGGGCGGGTTCTCGGCGAGACCGCGCTTCCCGGCGGGCTGCTGGTGCACGTTCGCTGTGACGACGCGGCCGCCGCGCGCCTGTCCCGCGAACTCGTGGCTCGCCCTGTCCCGCCCTCGGGCGATTGACAGCTTTCGACGGGGCTACTACCATCGGCTGGCGATAACTTCCTCGAATCAATCGCGCGACAAGGAGGGCGAAGGAGTCATGAAGACGAAGAAATGTTCGACGCTTCTGGTTGCGGGAACGCTGTTCGTGGCTCTCGGATCGTCATGCGCGCCCATGCAGCCGTCGGCCATGGTCACGAGCGGTGGCGGCCCCGGTATCGCCGAGGCCCAGTCCGTCCCCTACAACGGCCCCAAGGCGCGGATCACCGTCTCCAAGTTCGTCGACAAGACCGCCAAAGGTTACGGGGATATCGGCGAAGGCATGACGGACATGATCACCACGGCCCTGTTCAACACCAACCGCTTCATCGTGCTGGAGCGCGGCGAGCTCGGCGAGGTCCTTCGTGAGCAGGACCTTGCGGCATCCGGGCGCATCAGGAAGGGGACCGAGGCCCCGATCGGCCAGATTGAAGGGGCGGAGCTGCTCGTCGTCGGGGCGATCACCGAGTTCGAGCCAAATGCCGGCGGCGCCGGCGGCGGCCTCCTGGTTCCCGGATTCGGCGTCGGCCTCGGCGTCAAGACCGCGCACATCGCTATCGACATCCGCATCATCGATGCCAGAACCTCCAGGATCCTGGCCGCCCACAGCGTCGAGGGCAAGGCGCAGGACGTCGGCGGCCTCGGCGCGATATCGGTGGGCGGGCCGCTGGCCGTCGGTTTCGGCTCCTTCGCGAAGACTCCCATGGAGAAGGCGATCCGGGTCTGCCTGCAGACGGCTGTAAACTTCATCGCCCAGCAGACCCCCGCACAGTACTACCACTATTGATCGCAACCCCGCCGGGCCCGCTGAAACGGGTCGCCCTGTTCCTCGGGATCGCGGCCGTCCTGGCGGCGTTCGCACCCGCGATGCCGTCTGCGGCGGTGATCGGTCCGAGCCTCACGTTGCGCGCGGAGGGACGGGCCCCGGTGCGCGGCGGCCGGGCAGACACCGCCTATCAGCAGGCGCTCGCCGAGGCCTGCCGCCGCGGCCTGCTCGACGCCCTGCGCAACATCGCCCCGGAGCGACAGAGCCCCCGCGACCTTGAAACCTGGCAGGAAACAATCCTGTCGCGAGCTGGCGACTTCATCGGTGCCTGGCGCATCATCGCGCACGAGGAAAAGGACGGCTTTCTGTCGGTGGAAGCCGAAATCGAGGTCTGGCGCGACAAGTTGGCTCGCGCGGCCCGGGCAACCGGCGCCGCCGCTGCCGTGCAGCATGTCCGCGTGGTGGTGCTCTCCGGGTCCCTTGCCGTCGTCGATCGGGCCGCCGACGAGGAGGTCGACGCCGGAAGGGTCGCGGGTGCGGCCCTCGAGGTTGAAATGGCCCGTCGCGGGGCCATCATCGTTGCGACCACTGACCGGGCTCCCTGGGAACTGTCCTCCGGCCCGCCCTCGGAAGGAAATCGTGCCGCTCTCGCCGCCTCTGCCGCCCGGCGGCTCAACGCCGACGCCGCTATCATCGCCCAGTTGACCCGACGAAGCGAGGGACTCGCGCTCGCCGTGCAGTTGATCGCCGTCGCCTCCGAAACGACTCTGGTTTCTGCACGCGCCGAAATCGCCATCCCTGCCGACCGTTCCCTTGCCGAAGCTCTTGTGCCCGCTGCCCGCCAGTTGGCGGCAGCCTGCGCCCCCCATCTTGCGGCAACGCGATCGACTCGCGGACGCGGTGCGCTGCCCTGACCGGTGTGACTGCGGTGACCCTCCCGAACCTCCTCACGATCCTGCGGTTGCTGCTGCTGCCGCTTTTCCTGACACTGCTCATCTACCGGCGCCCTGCCCCCGCGCTCGCAATCCTGATGCTCTCGGCATTGACGGACGCCCTCGACGGTCTCCTTGCCCGGTGGCTCGACCAGAGAACAGCGATCGGCAGTTTCCTCGATCCGCTCGCCGACAAGCTGCTCTCCGTGAGTGGTTTTGTCACGTTCGCGCTCATCGGGCCGATCCCGGCCTGGTTTGTGATCATCGTAATCAGCCGCGACGTGATCATCTCGCTTGGCGCCCTCGTGCTCTACCTTCACGATGGCCGTCTGGAAATTGCTCCCTCTCTGATCGGGAAGACGGCGATGCTCGGTCAGTTCGCGACACTGGCATTGACGCTGCTGTTCCAGCTCGACGCCGTCGGTGAGCGGCTCTGGCATTCGGTTCTCGTGCTCACTGCCGCCTTGACGGTCGCGTCCGGCCTGCAGTATGTCTGGCGCGGGCTCAACCGCGCGGGGACGAGGTCGGCGACGAGCCGCTAGGTTCGCACTGTCCCGACGAGGTCGGTCACCCTCTCGACCCCGTGGCGGACCAGATAGGAGTCGATCCCGGCGATCACCTCCGCCCAGCGGCCGGGGTGGGTGAAGTTCACCGTGCCGAGTTGCACCGCCGTTGCCCCGGCGATGATGAACTCCAGGGCGTCGCGCGCCGTCCAGACGCCGCCGCAGCCGACAATCGGTATCGTGAGCACCTGACGCACCTGCCAGACCATGCGTACCGCAACCGGTCGTATCGCCGGGCCGGAGAGGCCGCCGACAACGCGCGCCAGCGCCGGCCGGCGGGTTTCGACATCCACCGCCATGCCCTGAAGCGTGTTGATCAGCGTGAGACCATCCGCCCCGGCCTCGGCGGCCGCGCGCGCGGTGAGCCGGACGTCGGTGACGTTCGGCGTGAGTTTCACGAGCAACGGCAGTTTCGTGGCGCCGCGCACCGCCGTCACCGCGCGGTGCACCTCTGAGGGTTCCTGGCCGATGAGCACACCGCCACGCTTGACGTTCGGGCAGGAGATGTTCATCTCCAGGCCGTGCACACCCTCGATGCCGTCAAGTCGGGCTGCGAGCTCACGATAGTCATCCGTGCAGCCGCCGTAGAAATTGACGATCACCCGGGCGCCGATCCGACGCAGCTTCGGCAGCTTTTCGGCGAGGAAGGCAGCCAACCCGATGTTTTCCAGCCCGATGGAGTTGAGCATCCCCGACGGGGTCTCGACGATCCGGGGCGGAGGATTGCCGGGCGAAGGCCGCAGCGAGAGCCCCTTGACGACAACGGCACCGAGGGCGGCGATGTCGCCGTGCGGCATCATCTCCAGCCCGTAGCCGCAGGTGCCTGACGCGAGCATGACCGGGTTTGGCAGCTCGAGGGCGCCGATCCTGACCTTGAGATCGGGGATCATGACGCGTCCCAGACCAGATCCCGGACGTTGAAGACCGGCCCGTGCTGGCAGGCCAGACGGTAGCCGCCAGGTGATTGAACGGTACAACCGAGACACAGGCCGCGGCCGCAGGCCATCAGCGGGTCAACCGAAACCTGCGCGCCGACCCTCCTCGCAGCTGCGATACCCGCCACGGCCTTGAGCATCCCGTGCGGCCCGCAGGCCAGGAGCATGACGCCCGCGCGCCGTCGCTCGGAGAGCCTTGCCAGGGCGCGATCGAGCAGATCGGTGACCAGGCCACGATGTCCCCGGCTCCCGTCGTCGGTCGCCACCTCGGCGCGGCAGCCGAGGCGCGCCAGAGAACTCTCCCGCAGGATGTGTCCGGCACTGCGTCCCCCGAGGAACGCACGGCAGGGCACGCCGGCGCGGCGCAGGACGCGTGCCACATAGAAAAGCGGGGCGAGCCCTCTGCCTCCGGAGACCAGCCACGGTTCCGCGGCATCGAGCTTAAAGCCGCGACCGTAGGGGCCGAGGAGGTCGAGCGTCGCCCCCGGCGCAAGGCCGGAGAGATCGCGGGTGGTCGGCCCGACGACCTGAAAGAGCAGCGACAATATGCTTGCGCCCCTGACCCGCCGGAAATCGTGCACGCCCAAGGGCCGGCGCCAGAGAGGATCGGTCCCTTCGCGGGTTCGGACCATGACGAACTGTCCCGGGAGCGGCTCCGCCATGTCGGTCGGACATTCAAGCTCGAGCAGATGAAAATCCTCGGAGAGCCGACGGGCGGCGCGAATGCTCAGCAGCATGGAATTGAATGATCCTGGAGTCCGGAGATAGAGTTCACCGTTCGCACCAGCCGACGATGGCCCCATCGCGGAATATCGTGCGGCCGCCGACAATGGTGGCGCGCACCCGGCCCGTGAGCCGCCAGCCGCGGAACGGGGTGTTTCGGCCCTTGCTGAAAAAGTTCTCGGGCTCGACGGCCCACTCTTCCCCGGGAGCGACGAGCGTGATGTCCGCGGGGTCGCCCGGCACGAGCCGCCCACCGGGCACGCCGAGAATTCGCGCCGGTCTCCAGGTAAGCGCGTCGATCGCCCGGTACAGCGAACAAGACCCTTCAGAGACGAGCCGCATCACGAGCGGGAGCGCCGTCTCCAGACCGACCATGCCGTTTGCCGCAGCGTCGAACTCGACATCCTTTTCCGCCAGGCCATGCGGCGCGTGATCGGTAGCCACGGCGTCGATAATGCCCTCCGCGAGGGCACGACGGAGGGCATCGCGGTCAGCCGCCGAGCGCAGGGGCGGGTTGACCTTGGTCGAGGTGTCGAAGCCGGCAATGGCCTCGTCAGTGAGCGTGAGATGGTGCGGCGTGGCCTCGGCGGTGACCGGCAGGCCCTCGGCTTTGGCTGCGGCGAGCAGCGCCACCGACCCGCGCGTCGACACGTGAGCGATGTGCACCCTGGCGCCGGTCTGGCGGGCAAGCACCACCTCGCGGGCAACCATCACCTCTTCGGCGGCCGACGGGATCGGCCGGAGGCCAAGCCGGGTCGCAACAGCGCCTTCGTGGGCCACGCCTTCGCCGGCCAGGTGCAGGTCCTCGCAGTGCGAAATCACGGGTATGCCGAAGTGGCGACTGTATTCGAGCGCGCGGCGCATCACCCCTGCGTGCATCACCGGTCGACCGTCGTCCGACACGGCGCGGCAGCCTGCCGCCACGAGATCGCCGAACTCCGCCATGCGCTGGCCCTGCTGGCCGGCGGTGATGCAACCGATGGGGTAGACGCGAACCAGGCCGGCCTCGTCCGCCTTGCGCAGGATGGCCCTCGTTACCGCGGCGCTGTCGTTGGGCGGATTTGTGTTCGGCATGCAGGCGAGCGCCGTGAATCCTCCGGCTGCGGCTGCTCGGGCCCCGGTCAGGACGGTTTCCTTGTACTCGTACCCCGGCTCGCGCAGGTGCGCGTGCAGGTCGATCAGCCCGGGGATGACCCAGAGTCCAGCGGCATCGATCACCTCGCACTCGCCGCTGCCGACGGCTGCCTCCTGCCCGACCGCCGCCACGGTGCCGTCGACGGCGAGGATGTCGACAAGGGCGTCTCGCCCTGCGGCGGGGTCGATGACACGGCCGCCGCGTATCAGCAACCTCCCGGTCGCGCTCATGCCACGCCCCGGACGGCGTCCGCCGCGGTTGCGCCCCGATGCGCGCCGGCGAGCAGATAGAGCACGGCCATGCGCACCGCGACGCCGTTGGTGACCTGGTCGAGGATCAGCGAGTGTTCCCCGTCCGCGATCTCGGGCGAGATCTCGAGGCCGCGGTTGATCGGACCCGGGTGCATGATGAGCAGGCCCGGACGCGCCAGACGCAGCCGCTCGCGCCCGAGGCCGAAGAGCGTGGCGTATTCACGCTCTGAGGGGAAGAGCGTGCCGCCCTGGCGCTCGATCTGGATGCGCAGCATGATCAGGCAATCCAGCGCGGGGAGCATCTCCTCGAGCCGTGGGACAACCTCGACTCCCAGGCCTTCGATCCCCGGGGGGATCATGGTCGGCGGACCGCCGACCAGCACCCGCGCGCCAAGCTTGCGCAGCGCGTGGATGTCTGAGCGGGCTACCCGGGAGTGCGCGATGTCGCCGAAGATGCCGACCGTCAGGCCCTCGATGCGTCCGAGCCTCTCGCGGATGGTGAACACGTCGAGAAGCGCCTGCGTCGGATGTTCGTGTGCACCGTCGCCGGCGTTGATCACCGAACAGGCCAGACGCCGTGCCAGCAGCTGCGGCGCTCCCGGGCTGCCGTGGCGCAGCACGATGATGTCCGGCCGCATCGCCTCGAGGTTGCGCGCCGTGTCGAGCAGCGTCTCCCCCTTGCTCACGCTGCTGCCGGAGGCGGAGACGTTCACCGAGTCCGCGGAGAGTCTCTTCTCGGCGATCTCGAAAGAGACCCGGGTCCGGGTGCTCGCCTCGAGGAAGAGGTTGACGACCGTCTTGCCGCGAAGCACCGGGACCTTCTTGATCTCGCGGGTCGATATCTCCTTCATCGTCGCCGCCGTGCCGAGGATCTCGAGGATCTCGCCCGGCTCGAGCTCCTCGATCCCGAGCAGGTCCTTGCGAGCCCAGGCCGTCATCGGTCGGCTCCGTCGCCTGCCGCGATGACCACGCGGTCGGCCCCGTCGGTCTCGTGCAACAGGACGCGCACCGACTCCCTGCGGGCGGTCGGGAGGTTCTTGCCGACGAAGTCGGCACGGATCGGCAGCTCCCGATGACCGCGGTCGATGAGCACCGCCAGCTGGATCGAGCGCGGCCGGCCGAAGTCCATCAGTGAATCGAGCGCGGCGCGCACGCTCCGGCCGGTGAAGAGCACGTCGTCGACAAGGACGACGGTCCGTCCCTCGACGGAAAAAGGGATCTCCGTCCTCTGTACCTGCGGCCAGAGGTTCGCGTGCGCAAGGTCGTCGCGATAGAGGGTGACATCCATCACCCCGACGGGAACGGTGGTGCCTTCGATTTCGAACAGGAATGCGGCGAGGCGACGGGCGAGGTGATCGCCGCGACTGCGAAGGCCGACAAGCACGAGGTCGGCCAGACCCTGGTTCTTTTCGAGAATCTCGTGCGCGATGCGCATCAGCGCGCGCCGCACCCCGGTCTCGTCGAGTATCTCCGCCTTCGCGTTCACGGGCGCTTTCTCACCTCGCGGGATGAGCTTAAAGACCCAGCAACCATCCGGATCATAGCGCCCGGTGACAGCGTGTCAAGTTTTTCTTGACGCGCGCGTCAGCTGTGGTGATCATGCGCGTGTGGTGGACACGATCAACTCCATGCAGGGGACGGGCGGGTCCGGTCCTGACGCCGCCACCGCGCCTGGCAGCGCATCGGGCAGAAGCATGGCCTACGCGCCACCACCGCGGCGCATCCTTGTGGTCGATGACTCGAGCGCGGTTCGCACCGCGCTTCGCGATACGCTTCGTGACCTCCCCGTCGTGGGCGAGATCGTCGAGGCGGTCGACGGCGTCGACGCGCTGGCGCTGCTGGCACGCACCCCGGTCGACTTGATCCTGACAGACATCACGATGCCGCGGCTCGACGGCTTCAAGTTCATCTCCGCGGTGCGCAACATCCCGCGGTTGCGCGACGTCATGGTGATCATGCTCTCGGCGCTCGGCGAGTCCGTCGACAAGGTCCGCGGACTGACGCTCGGTGCCAACGACTACGTCACCAAGCCCTTCGAGCGCGCGGAGCTGCTGGCGCGCGTCACGGTGATGCTCAAAATGAAGGAACTCCAGGAGGAGCTCCAGCGCAAGGCCGCTGCCCTCGAGCGCGCCAACTCCGAGCTCGAGCGGCTCGCGAACCAGGACGGATTGACCGGCTTGCCGAACCGCCGTTCATTTTTCGCGCGTCTGGAGGTCGAATTCCACCGTTCGCGGCGCTGCGACAGCCACCTCTCGCTCCTGATGCTCGACATCGACCACTTCAAGACGTTCAACGACCGCTACGGCCACCAGGCCGGGGACGAGGCGCTCCGCGCGGTTGGCACCGCGCTGGCGGGGGGCATCCGCAACTACGATTGCGCCGGGCGCTACGGTGGCGAGGAGTTCGTCTGCTTTCTCCCCGAAACCGCCGCCGTCGATGCCCTCATGGTTGCTGAGAGACTGCGGCAGCGCGTCGGTGAGCTGCGACTGACACTCACCGACGGCGTCGGCGCGCCGCAGGTCTCGGGCATGACGGCCAGCATCGGCATCGCCACCTGGCCGGACATCCCGGCCGAGCGACCCGAGGAGATCGTGGCTGCTGCCGACAGGGCCCTCTACCAGGCCAAATCAGGCGGCCGCAACCGCTGCGTCCCCAGCGGTCCCGGTTGACCCTGGCGCGCTTTGAGTTGACACACCCGGAGCCCGGTGTTACAATCTGACAAGGAAGAAGGGCGCTGAATCATGACATCGTCATCAAGCATCATCGTGATCGGAATCGCCGTGGCCTTCGCTGTGGGATTGATGTTCATCATCCCCGTGCTTCTCGAGCTGCGTCGTGCGGTCCGCACGCTCAACTCCATCCTCAAGATCACCGAGGAATCCCTGGCCCCGACGCTGCGCGAGCTGCGCACGACCCTCGAAAACCTCGATCGCATCACAAGCGACATCAGCACGGTCACGGACGATGTCCGTGTCTTCTCCGGCTCGATCCGTCAGGTCGGCAAGGATGTCCGTGAACTGAGCGGGCTGATCGGCGTCCTCGGAGGCGGAATCGGCGCCAAGCTGGCCGGCCTGCGCGCCGGGGTCGGCGCGGGAGTGTCGTACCTGGCGAAAAACCTCATAAGAAAGGGAGGAACCCCATGAGCCGTGAGGATGGCTACAGCGGTCACACCGTCGTCATCTCCTTCTTCCTCGGCACCATCGCCGGGGCTGCCGCGGTCCTGCTCCTCGCCCCGCAGGCTCGCAAGGAGTCCGCCGAGCGCATCCGGGAGTTCGGCCAGGACATCAAGGAGCACGCCGCCGACTACCTCGACCAGGCGAAGGAGAGCGTCTCCACGACCATTGGTCGCGGCCGCGATTTTCTCGACGAGAAGCGCTCGCTGATCCAGTCGGCAGTCGAGGCAGGCAAGGAGGCCTACCAGCGGGAGAAGACCAAGGCGGGACACGAAGCCTGAGGTTTTGCACCCGGGGAGCGGTTCAGGCCCGGAACCGCTCCCGCTTCCCCGGGAGGTAGCACCTGATGTGGTTTTTCCCTGCCGTCCTGGCGGCCATTCTTGCAGCCGCAACCGCAGCTGCGGTTCTCTACAACCGACTTGTCCGGCTACGCAACGCAGTGGCCTCCTCCTGGTCCGACATCGGGGTGCTTCTGAAAAAGCGCTACGATCTTGTCGACAATCTCGTTGCAACGGTCAAAGGATACGCCACCCACGAAAAAACGACCCTCGCTGTCGTCACCGAGGCGCGCGCCCGGGCTGCCAGCGCGTTGTCGCCCGACGAGGCATCGCGCGCCGAAGGTGTGTTCAGACGGACGCTCGGCAGCCTGTTCGCCGTGGCCGAAAGTTACCCCGACCTCAAGGCCAACGCCGGCTTTAACGCGCTTCAGCAGCAGCTGCGCGATCTGGAAGACCAGGTGGAGCGCGCGCGCCGCTCCTACAACGCGATCGTTCGCGACTACAACACGCTCACCGAGTCGTTTCCGTCGAACATCATCGCCGGGTCGTTCGGCTTCACGCGGTCCGAGTTCTTCGCACCTCCGCCTCCCACCGAGGCTGCTGCTCCCCGGGTATCGTTCAAGGAGTAACCGGGAAACCTCCGGGATCGTCCGCCGGCGGCTGTGCCGGCGGCGTTTCTTCGTCGCTCGGGCGTGAACACTCCTCCGCGCTAGCCGGACCTTCGACCTCCAGAGCTTGTGCAATTATCACCGAACGCACCGTATAGCAGTAGTCGCGACCGGGTTCGACCCGCGCGTCGACAAAGCGGTTCTCCATGACGAGTTCTGGCGAGACCGGCTCCGCCGGCTGCCGGGAGCGTTCTCGCCGGTAGACTCGATAGCTGATCCCAGCGGCGGACCCTGCCGGCGCATCCCAGATCAGGCCGATCACGCGCACGCCGCCCACGACCATCAGCATGGACGGGGCGCCCGGCACGTGATCCCAGGTGACGGTCAACGGGTCGGAGAGTGCGCGACGACGGCGTACGGCATCGCGAAACTCGACACGGTACACCATGGAACTCTGCGGCGGCAGCGCCTGATCAACCCAGGTCATGGGAGTGTCGAACGGGAATCCCCCCGGCTCGAGTACGGCTCCCGCCTCGACATACTCGGGCGAGGACTCGGGCTTGCGCAGTATGCGCGCGAGGACCCAAGGCTCCTCACGCTCCGGGAAAAGACGTCGTCGCGGGACGCGAAAATCCAGGGTTACCTGCCCTTCCCTGACCCGCGCATGCACCGCCGGAGCCTGTTCGGGAGCACGGCTGTCGGGCAGACGCAATGGCGCCTTTTTCCCGCAGGCCACGATCACCAACGCCAAGCCCAGCCCGGCGATGGCGTGAGCGACCCTACTTCCTCGATGGTGCATTGTCCCCGATGGCACGGGTACGGGACGAGTCGGCTTTGAACTGGTCCGTCGCGTCGGCGTTGCGATAGATCAGCCGCGAGAGGACGTGAGCAGCCTCCGCGAGTGCTTTCACGGCCTCGCGCAATTGCTGTACGTCGCTGCCGTCGAGGGCGGTCTTCACGTCGGAGAGCGTGCCCTGCAAGGCTGCGGCCTCGCCTTCCTCGAGCAGCGAACGGAACTCGCCGAGCGCGCGATCAGTCGAGTAGACGAGAGCCTCGGCTTCGTTGCGCACCTCGGCGAACTCCCTGCTGCGCGCGTCCTCGGCGCCGTGGCGCTCGGCATCGAGGCGCATCCGGGTGATTTCATCGGGAGAGAGGCCCCCCGACGCGGTGATGCGGATCGCCTGCTGGTGCCCGGTGCCGGTGTCGCGGGCGGAGACGTTGACGATGCCGTTGGCGTCGATGTCGAAAGCGACCTCGATCTTCGGCACCCCGCGCAACGCGGGGGGTATGCCGACGAGCTCGAACTGCCCCAGGGACTTGTTGTCCGCGGCCATCTGGCGCTCGCCCTGGAGAACGTGGATCGTGACAGAGGTCTGGTTGTCGCTCGCCGTCGAGAAGACGCGACGGTTGCGATACGGGATGGTCGTGTTCGCCTCGATCAGCCGGGTGAAGATCCCCCCCTTGGTCTCGATCCCGAGCGAAAGCGGGGTCACGTCGAGGAGGAGCACGTCCCGCACCTGCCCGCTGAGGATGCCGCTCTGCACCGCCGCGCCGATCGCGACGACCTCGTCCGGGTTGACACCGCGGTGCGGCTCCCGCTGGAAGAAATCGCGCACCACCTGCTGCACCAGCGGCATCCGGGTCTGCCCCCCCACGAGGATGACCTCGTCGATCCGCTCCGGTTTGACGCCGGCCTTTTCGAGCGCGCTCTCGCAGGGTTTTAGCGTCCGCTCGACGAGATCGCGCACGAGCTCCTCGAGCCGGGCGCGCGTGAAAAGATACTGGAAGTGCCGAGGTCCGCGGGCGTCGGCGACGAGGAACGGCAGGTTGATGGTGCTTTCGACCCGCGATGACAACTCGTGCTTCGCCCGCTCCACCGCTTCTTTGAGACGCTGCAGCGCCACGGTGTCGCGGCTAATGTCGGGACCCTGCTCCTCGCGGAACCGCGCGGCGAGAAATTCGATCATCCGCTGGTCGAAATCGTCGCCGCCGAGAAAGGTGTCGCCGCTGGTGGCTCGCACCTCGTAGACGCCGTCGCCGATCTCGAGGACGGAGATGTCGAAGGTGCCCCCCCCGAGGTCGTAGACGGCGACTGTCCGTCGCGCTCCTCCCTGGAGGCCGTAGGCCAGGGCGGCGGCCGTCGGCTCGTTGACGATGCGCAGGACGTTGAGGCCGGCTATCGTTCCGGCGTCCTTCGTTGCCTGCCGCTGGCTGTCGTTGAAATACGCCGGGACGGTGATCACCGCGTCGGTCACCGGCTCGCCGAGATAATCCTCCGCATTCTGGCGCAGCTGGCGCAGGACGATGGCCTGGATTTCCGCCGGGCTGTAGGCGATTCCGCGGATCTCGACCCAGGCGTCGCCGTTGGGCGCCGGCACGATGGCGTAGGGAACCAGCGAGCGGGTGCGGGACACTTCCTCGCTATCGAAGCGTCTGCCGATGAGACGCTTGGCGGAGTACACGGTGCCGGCCGGGCTCGTCACGAGCTGGCGCTTGGCGACCTGGCCCACGAGCCGCTCGCCGCTTTCGGTGAACGCGACGATCGTCGGGGTGGTGCGGCTGCCTTCGCTGTTGGGGATCACGACCGGGCCGCCGCTCTCCATGACCGCCATGCAGGAGTTGGTCGTACCCAGATCGATCCCGACGACGCGGCTCACGGGGTCTGCTCCTCATCATCTTCCGCCATCTTGGCCACGGCCACGAGGGCCGGACGGAGCACCTTGCCGTCGAGCAGGTAGCCACGCCGGTACTCTTCGATCACCGTGCCGTCGGGCGGGTCGCCGGAGGTCTCGACTCTGGCCATGGCCTCGTGCAGCCGTGGATCGAACAACGCCCCAAGGGCGGGGATCGGCTCGACGCCGAAGCGGCTGAGGACCTCCTGGAGCTGTTTGCAAACCAGTTCCACTCCCTGGGCGAGAGTCTCGGCGGCGGCATCGGCAGCACCCGCGTGTCGCAACGCGCGCTCGAGGTTGTCGACCACGCCCGGCAGTTCCCCGAGAACGCTCTCCTTGGCCCGGCGGTTGCACTCTTCCCGGTCTCGCTGCTGGCGCTTGCGGTAGTTCTCGAACTCGGCCTGCAGTCGCAGGAGACGATCCTGGGCGAAGGCGAGATCGTTGCGCAGCCGCTCGTTTTCCTCGCCGGCGGCGTCAGCGCCGGCAGGTATTTCGACCAGATCCCCGGACGCACAGGTTTCGGGCAGGTTGTCGGTTGGAGTCTGCGATTCGTCGTCGCGGCTCATGGTCGCCATCCTCCAGCCAGGCACTGCGCGTCGCGCGCGGCACCAGGACGCTCCAGGTTCACTCCAGGCTCAGGCTCAGGCTCAAGCTTTCAGCGGCGCAGGCAACTATCGGGATGATCCGCTCGTAGGCCATGCGCGTGGGCCCGATGACCCCGAGCACCCCGACGACCTGCCCCTCGCGGCGGTAGGGCGCGGTTACGAGGCTCAGGCCGCTGAGTTCCGGTAACGGCAGTTCCCCGCCGATGAAAATCCTGACGCGATCGGCACACAGGCACTGGTCGAGAAGCCTGCAGAGACGGCCCTTCTCCTCGATCGCGCGCACCAGGGCGCGCAACTTCCCGGGATCGGCGAACTCGGGCACTTCGAGCATGTTGGCCGCGCCGTCGAGATAGAGTTCCTCCTCGGGGTCCTCCCCGGCAAGAGCCTGCCTTCCCAGATCGAGCGCGCGGTCCACCAACGTATCGAACTCCGCCTTTTCCTCGGCCATCACCGCAATCAGCCGCGAACGGACCTCGCGGAGGGTAAGGCTCGCGAAGCGCTCATTCCAGACGCGCGACATTGCATCGAGCTCCTCCTGTGGCCAGTCCTCGTTCAGCTCGAGAAGCCGGGTCTGCACGAGACGGGTGGACGTCACGAAAATCGCGAGAACCCGGTGCGACGCGACCCGGCGCAACTCCAGGTGCTCGAATCGCGCGTTGAGCAGCTGCGGCCCGAGCACGAGCCCTACCTGATGCGATGCCGCCGAGAGCGTCCGCGAGGCCTCGCGGATCAGCTCCGGAAGCTGCAGACGGCGCCCCAGTCGTTCGCGGATCTCCCTCAGTCCATCCGCCGGGACGGCCTGCACCCCGACAACCTCGTCGACGTAGAAACGGTATCCGAGATCGGTGGGAACCCGACCCGATGAAATGTGGGTCTGGCGCAGATACCCTTTCTTCTCGAGGTCGGCCATCGTGTTGCGGATGGTGGCCGGGCTGATCTCCACGTCGAGGTGCCGGGCGAGGTAGCGGGATCCGACCGGCTCCCCGGTGCGGATGTGGTGCAGAACCGTCAGAGAAAGCACCTTGTGCTCTCTCTCACTCAGCTGCGCGCCAAGACTGCCAGTCATCTGTCGTCTGCCTCCGGAAATTGCTGTAACCCTAAATAAATTAAGCGGTTTAGTCAAGAAGCATCCATCGGCCGATGTCAGTCCCGAACCGTCCCGAGGTCGCTGAGGAAACGCTCGATGCGACCGAGCACCGCGGCTGGAGAAAAGCGCCTGTCGATGCCGGCGAGAATCTGTGGTGACGCATCATCGCCGCGCACCTCGCCGCGCAGCACACCGAGGAAGGCCCGCGTGACCCGAGGATCGAATTGTACACGCAGCCCTTCGTGAATCCGACCCACCGCCTCGGCCAGCTTCAGGGCGGGTCGGTAGGGGCGGTTCGAGGTCATCGCGTCGAAGGAGTCCGCCAGGCAAATGATCTTCATCCCCGGCAGCAACTTCTCCGGGCCGAGCCTGTCCGGGTAGCCCGAACCGTTGACCCACTCGTGGTGGTGGCGCGCGATCAACGCGACGTCCGGGTAGGGAAAGGCGATGTTCGAGAGGATGTCGTAGGAGACCATCGGGTGGCGATGAATCTGGGAGAGCTCTTCAGGGTCCAGGCGGCCTTGCTTGAGCAGGATGCTGTTGTCCACAGCGATCTTGCCGATATCGTGGAGGTGGCTGGCTATCCGCAGGGCATTGATCTCCTGCTCGGGAAGCCCGAGCGCCTTGCCGATCGCGACGGCGATTCGCGCGACGCGGTCGGAGTGTCCGCGGGTGTAGGGATCCTTCGCGTCGATGGCGGCGCCGAGCGCCCGGACCGTGTCGCCGTAAATGGACTCCAGGTTGCGGTACAACCGTCGATTCTCGGCGACCTTGCGCCGCAGCGCGGTGTTCGCGGTCTCGAGATGCCGGAAAAGTTCCTGGTTGTGGACGCCGATTGCGATGTAGTTGGCCATGACCATGATCAACTCGTGATCGCCAGCCGTGTAGGGCTCCCCGGTGTATTTCGGGCCGAGCGTGACTGCTCCGACCAGATCTTCCTTGAATCGCAAGGGTGCGACGAGCTCGGCACCGATCTCGACAAGCTGGGTCGAACGGCGCATCCAGGCGGTGAGGCCGGGAGCCTTGGTGTCCAGGCTGACGGGGCGACGCCTGCGCACCAGAGCGCCGGCCGGTCTTGCGGGGAGCGGGATCCGAAGGCCCGGCTGCGCACCTATGCCGCGGGCGGCCGCCAGAACCAGATCGCCGCGGCGGCGGTCGTGGAGCAGCAGTGCCCCGCGCGCTACCGGCACCGACCCCATGAGGCTGAGCAGCGCGGTCTGGAGGTTGTCGCGGAAATGATCGCCCGAGCTGAGGACCTCGCCCAACTCCTCCATCGTGGAGATGCTGAACATCAATCTGCGCAACTCAGGTCCGCCTGACACGTTGCCCCCCTTCCCCTGCCCGTGCGTCATTCCACCGACTCGTCATCCCTGCGCAACAGCCGGGCGTGGCGCTGCAGCCCCATGATCCTGAAGATCTCCTCGTTGACGGGCGTCAGTTCCGAGAAGGCCAACTCACCGCCTTGCTCCCGCACCCGCTCGATCACCCCGATCAGGATCGAGATGCCGACGCTGTTGATCAGGTCGGTGTCGCGCAGGTTGATGATGAAGCGACGTTCCCCCTCGCCGAGCAGCCGGACGATCTCACGCTCAAGCTGTTCCCCGGCGGAGCGGCTCAGGTACCCGCGCGTGCGGATGAGCGCGCGTCCCGCCCCGGTGTTCGTTGTGAAGACGAAGCTACCCATGAGCACCTCTCCCCAGATATTTGACCATCAGGAGGCTCACCCCGTCCTCCCGCGGTTCGAGAGCCACTTCATCGACGAGTTCGCGGATCAACGTGAGACCCCAGCCACGGCCGCGCGCTTCGCGCCCATCGTCCGCCGGCGACGGCAGGGCAGCGAGCGGCCGGCCGCGGTTTTCGACCCGCATCAGGAGGCGCCCTTCCTGGACGGCGAACACCAGGCGCACCCGCCCCTGCCGCTCGCCGGAGTGCTCGAACGCATTGATGCAGGCCTCGATGACGGCCACCTTGAGCCTGCCGATCACCGTCGCCTCGAGGGCAAGGTTCTCGGCCAATTTCTCGAGGGCGCCTGCGGCGACCAGCTCGACATCGGTGATCCGCGGTATGACCATCTCCACCTCGAAGGTCGGCTCTGCAAACTGAACCGAAACCGGCTGGGGGAGCAGCAACGTCGCGCCGAGGAGTCTCGCCAGAGCTTCAAGCTGCGGCCGCGTCGATGTCGAGACCCGCAGCCGCGCCGCAGCGCGGACACCGCCGGGGTCCAGCGGTGTCTCGAGGACCGCCCAGCGCACGATACGGTTCGGGGGCAGCTCGCCAGCGGTCTGGAGTGCGACGACATCTCGATCGAACTGTTCAAGCTGCTCGGCGCCACCGACACCGCCTGGCAGGCAGCGCGCCACCCAGGCCACATCGGCATCGGGAGCACTCGCCTCGGCACGCAACGCCCAGGCCAGCGCATCCACTTCGAGGCCGGGAAGCGTCGCGCCGTCGCCAACACGACCGGATGTGACCGAGATGACCTGAGGAAGGGAGACCATGTCGGAACCATCCGCCAGGGCCGTGATGCCCGCGGCAGCGTCATGCCCCTCGTGACGATCGCGGAAGGCAGCGGCATCGAAGAGCAGCGCAGGCACCTGTTGCCCGGCCCACGCGCTCATGATTCCGCGCAATGCACCGCGGAAATCCTCACGCCGGCGACGAAGCAGAGCAGTGGGTGCGGCGCGTACCTTTTCAGCCGCAAGCGCTGCAACCACGGCTGCGGGTGCCATGCGACCGAACTCCCGCCGATAGAGCGACTGAACGACATCCTGGAGCACCGGGTCGTCGTCCACCACAACGCGGGTGCAGTCCACCCGAACCACGCCGGCTCGCGAAAGCCCGGCGAGGGCCGACTCGACGTCTGCCTCCGGTTTGAGCATGAGATCCGCAAGCCGGCCCGCATCGGGGCTCTCTTCCCCCTCGGCGAGGCAGAAGATCAGGACTTCCACGGCGATTGCCCTGATGCGCCGGTCAGGAATGGCTTCCGAGAGACGGGCAAGCCAGTAGCGCGCGAGCTCACCCTGGCAAGACGCTGCGGCCGCCGCTCGAGCCACGTCGTGCGTCCCGGTGCCCTGGCAGTCGCCGAGTGCCCTGACCAGCGCCTCCAGGTAGAACGGCGATCCCGCCGACTCCATGGCCAGCGCGGCAACCGCCTGCTCACCCAGCTCCAGGCCGGCCACCCGCGCCAGGTGACGGGCCAGCCTCGAGGCGGCCTCCATCGAAAGGGGGGCAAGTCGGCCGAAAGTCACCAGCGAGGCGGCCGACTTGCCGAAAAGCAACGGCAGCTGCGACTCTTCATCGATCGTGAAGAGCGCCGGAGCAAGCGGTGAGGCTGTCGCCTCCTCCGGCCAGGATTGCGCCTCCCGAGCCGCGGCGAGATGACCGGCGTCGTCGATAAAGCATTGCACCTTCGTCCCGGAGCGCGCCGCGATCCGATGCGGGATAAGCGCTGCCCACGCCAGCGCTGCCGGGCCATGCGCGCGTGCCTCCAGCCCGATCATCGCCTCTGCCAGAACGGCCCCGCCGTCGCCCCAGGTTGCCCGCAGTCCCTCGGCGAGCTCCGCTGTCGTCAGCGAGCGGGCAAGCAGTGACGGATCGCGCCGCCGAAATGCCAACGCTTGAAGTGCGCATGCAGCGACGAAATCGCGGCACAGCCAGGCGCTGTCCCGGGTGTCGCGCGGAACGCTGTACCAGACAGGGAAGATCTCACCTTCCAGGAACAGCCTGGCGCGCCATTGCCGCAACAATTCCGTTTTCCCTGCTCCCGGCCGGGCGCAGACAACGCGGCTGCGCCCGAAACCCCGGGCAAGCAATCTCGCCTCGCGCCGCAGACTTCGCAGTTCCTCGACTCTGCCGAAGAAGCGCTCCGGCGCGAGGGTTCCGGGGAAAACCGCGGCAGCATCAACCACCGCGCGCCGAACCTTTCCCGGGCTCGTCCGCGTGGATGAAGCCCTCGTAGACGAATTCCCGTCCACCCTCGCCCATGGGGCGTTCGCGCCGCTTGACCAGTCGCTGGCGATGGAGGCTGCCGAGCCGGGTGCTCGATGCGGTGAGCTCGAGAGAGAGCAAATCCGCCATCTCCCTCGCGCTCATCCGGTGGCGAGACACGACCAGATGCAGGGTTTCCAGCAGGTGCGGCGTGATCCTGCCCAGGCAATCCCAGGAATCGTCTGGTTGCACGAGGATCGCCGACAACCGCTTGCGTTCGAGCGCCACTTGTATGTTTTCCCGCTGCGACTCGCCCAGACCGGCAAGACGGAGATACTTCTCTCCATACTCCCCTGCTATCAGCCGGGTCACCAGTTTGGCCAGGCATTCGTCCGCGCAAGAAAAATCGATGATTCCGACTCCTGAAAAATCCAGCGTCATGACGCTGCCCGACGGCAGGGCTTCGAGCTCCCGAGCCACGAACGCTCGCACCGCCTGCCCGGTTTCACGAGTGACGAGGTGCGCCACCTCGCCGTCGACAGGATTCCATGCCTCGCTGAGCCTCAGCCGCACTGTTCCAGCCCCCTTCAGCATTTTCAGCTGAAAGCGATTATAGGGCAGAGTTCCGGTGTCAGGCAATGCCCAATCATGTGCTGCGCTCTCTTGATTTTCATCGCCGTGTCTGCTAAGTTCCACGGAATATGATTAAAAGATTCGTGTCAGACCATGGCATTGGCACGCTGTGGTGCCTGTTTTTCCTTGTCTTTTCATCGCCTTTCCCCGCATCTGCCGCTGGTGTCTACTTCGTCAAGGAGGGCGACAGCGTCGCAGGAATAGCTGAGATTTTCGGTGTCGATGCCGATCGGCTCCTGGAAGCGAATTCTCTCCACCACGTCGACATCAAGCCGGGGGATCGGTTTCGCATCCCTGACAAAGTACCCACGCCTGCCCAGCCACGCGAGACGACCTCCCACCGGCACGCGGATTCCGATCGCGTTCTGCAGGCGATCTGCCGCGACGAAACGGTTTACCACACGGTCGCCAGGGGAGATACCCTCTTCGCGATAGCGCGACGTTACGCGACCGAGCTCGACGATCTGTTGCGGCTCAACGCGCTCAGCAAGAAAAGCCGCCTTTCCATCGGGCAGAAGGTAATCGTGCGTCGCAGTGGCCCCCGGGCGTACACCGTTGTGCGCGGCGACACGGTTGCTCGCATTGCCTCGCGCTTCGGGATGACGGCCGCTGATCTGGTCCGTCTGAACCGTCTCGACAGCGACCGCATCGCCCCGGGGCAGCGACTCATGATCGATCCGTGCGACCCCTACGCCGTTGCGGGAAGCGCGCCGCCACCGCTCGCCGAAGCGGAAACCGCCGGGCACGAGACAGGCGCCTCGCGTGCAACCATAACGGAATCCACCCTGGCTGCTGCATCCCCGCTGGAAGCAGGCACAGCGGCTGGAGATGCGGCGATCTCCCAGCGAGTGATCGACCTCGCCCGGACCATGCTCGACATCCCCTACCGCTTCGGCGGCACGACCCTGCGCGGCATCGACTGCTCGGCCTACGTCCAGCGCGTGTTCGGTCTCATCGATGTCCGGATCCCACGCACCGCCCGCGAGCAGTTCGGCGTCGGGGCGCGGATCGTTCGTGGCAATCTCGCGGTCGGCGATCTGGTCTTCTTCCGTACCTACGCTTCATTCCCCTCGCACGTCGGCATCTACATCGGGAACAACCTCTTCATCCACGCATCTTCGATGGTCCGCAAGGTGACGATCGACAGCCTCGATCAGCCGTACTACCGCAAGCGCTTTCTCGGGGCCCGCAGGGTGGTCACCGACGAATCGCCAGCCCTCGCCTCCGCACCCTAGGGCATTCGCTAGCCCCCTCCCCCGCCCGGGGGCTGATCCCAGCGCAACGATTGGCATAATCATGATGGAGAGGGTGAGCGGGAAACCATGAGCGCAACCGCGGCAGGTGGATCCTGGAGTTATCCGGACCTTGTGAGCCGTTTTGCCGCAGATCTTGCCGAGGTCGAGAGGGCGATCTCGAGCAATCTCGGATCAGGCAACGAACTTCTCGAGGCGATGGCCGGTCACGTGGTGAAAAGCGGCGGCAAGCGCTTGCGCCCGCTGCTCGTGATCCTCTGCTCGCGCCTCTGTGGCTATACGGGCAGGGACCACGTCGTTCTCGGCAACGCTGTCGAGTATCTGCACGCCGCTACGCTGCTCCACGACGACGTGCTCGACGACGCGGAGGTGCGTCGAGGGTCTCCCTCCGCCAACCGGGTCTGGGGCAATCATCTTGCGGTGCTCGGCGGCGACTTTCTCTACACCACGGCCTTCGACCTGCTCCTCGCCGCCGCGCCGCGCGAGGTGATCCGAACCCTCTGCCGCTGCTCGCTCGACATGATCGACGGTGAAGTTCTGCAGCGCCGCTGGCGCAACCGGCCAGAGATCTCCGAGGAGACCTACCTGTCCGTGGTCGCCCGCAAGACTGCGAGCCTGATTGCGGGTTGTTGTCGCACGGGAGCCCTGCTCGCCGGCGCCGATCACGCCCTGGTGGAGGCCCTCGCCAGATTCGGGAGCAACCTGGGAACAGCCTTTCAGGTCATCGACGATACGCTCGACTACCTGGCCGACCCCGCCCGCCTCGGCAAGGCGCTCGGCGGCGACCGGCGTCAGGGGACCGTGACGCGGCCCCTGATCCATCTATTGCGCCTCGAAGGCCCCGCGGATGAACAGGGCCGT
>CAZEOK010000014.1:13979-38592 GCA_964513745.1 uncultured bacterium | reverse complement strand
AGATGGTCGGGACGCGCCGCGGCCGGATGATGAAGATGGTCAACCACGGCAGCGGCCGCGCGCGTCTGGAGTTCCGCATCCCCGCGCGCGGGCTGATCGGTTTTCGCACCCAGTTCCTGACCGAGACGCGCGGGGCCGGCATCATGAACCACATCTTCGACGGGCACGAGCCGTGGAAGGGCGCCATCTCCCAGCGCCCGAACGGCGCGCTCGTGGCCGACCGTTCCGGCAAGGCGACTTCGTACGCGATCGAGAATCTCCAGCCGCGCGGGACGCTCTTCGTTTCGCCGACCGACGAGGTCTACGAGGGGATGATCGTCGGCGAGAACGCGCGGCCGAACGATCTGGACGTGAACATCGTCAAGGAGAAGAAGCTGACCAACATGCGGGCGTCCGGCTCGGACGACACCGTGCAGCTCGTGCCGCCCCGCACCTTCAGCCTCGAGCAGGCTCTGGAGTTCCTGCGCGAGGACGAGCTGCTCGAGGTGACGCCGGCGGTCTTCCGCTTCCGCAAGAAGATACTGCAGGCAAACCGGCGACCGAAGTCCCGCGAGTGATCCGGGACAAGAGGGAAAATCTGCCGGCACGGCCCGGCGCGAGGTGCGGTGGCGGGAACGGCTTAAATGAATCAGTCCCCTGCGGTTGACAGGGAAGCGGAATCGGTCTTATAAGCCTCGTAGGATGGAAGCGGTTCGGCTGAAGGCAGTCGCGCGGCGCTGGCTGCCGCACGCCTTGGCGGCGGCGACGACGCTGGGTATTGGTTTCGTGCTCGGTGATCACCTCGGCGACGCCGAGCCGGTCCCGGCTTCCTTCCACGACATGCGCGTTCTGCGGGCAGAGGACTTCCAGTCGCTGATCGCCGGCGATTCGCCGGACGTGCTCCAGCTTGCCCGTCAGCTGGGGACGATCGAGGACGCGTACCTCTTCGTGCGCGACCGCATCGCGTTCAACCCGTCTCTCCCCGCGGGCACGCCCTCACAGACGCTGCGTGACGGCCAGGGGAGTTGTCTCGGCAAGGCAACACTGCTCGTGTCCCTCTGCCGGGCGCTCGGGGTGCCCGCCGACAACGTCCGGGTCGTCACCGGCCAGGTTGCGTACGAGGGCGCGATGCTGGAGCACGCCTGGGTCGATTTGGAATATGGCTCACTCTGTCTGCAACTTGACCCGACGGACATGTTCGGCATCCACGAGTTCCTGCGCTTCCCGAACTCGAGCTATGTGGACTCCTTCGTCCACCGCGAGCTGTTCTGCTTCAACGACAAAGGTTTCGCCGCCGTCTCGCAGCTCAACCGCCTCCGCGGCCGGCACCCGTAAGCCCGGGCCGGCAGGGTTGGCTTTTCCCACCCCGGCGGCGCTGCCGCGGACACGGTTATCATGAAAGGTGTCAGGAGCGGACGGCGGTGCCGAGCGCTCGGTCAGAACATCGCACTGCTGTTCGTGTCGGCGCTCATCAGTTCCTTTGCCATCGAAGTGGGCTATCGCGTGCTCGATCCGTTTCCGGGACATTGAACACCGACAATCCGGCGACATGAGACCGGCGCTCGTCGTCTTCCTCGTCCCAGCCAAGCGCGAGATCGAGCGGTTGGATGACTCCCGGCGGCCCTATCAGACGCGCATCGCCGATCTGTGCACGAAGTATGGCATCACGTATTTCGACCTCGCATCGGATTTAAAGTCGACCTGGCGCCGAACCTACTACCGGCAAGGCCGCCATTGGAACCCTCGTGGTCATCGGCTGGCGGCTGAGGCAATGTACCGCTCCCTGGCTCGAGTCGTGAGTCCCTGAGTCTCCGCTGGCGGTTGATTTCTCGGGGGGGGTGGGCTGGCATGGTGGCGGTGGGTGGACTTGAACCACCGACTCCGCGGATATGAGCCGCGTGCTCTGACCAACTGAGCTACACCGCCGTCGAGGCGCCCGGTTTATAGGGTATTTGCCGCCGGCTGTCAAGAAGCCCGCCTGGGCAGAGTCGCGCCCGGGTCGTCCGCGCGCCGGGCGAGCCGGCCCGCTTGTAATTTTCCCGTTCCTGCGGTAGGTTGCCTGCAGGAGGGTCGGCATATGCTCGGGTTCGGTCGTCGTGCCAGATGCGTCGCGGTTCTGGCGCTGTGCTCGCTTGCGTTCATGCCAGGGTGCGACTGGCTCAAGGCCTCGGACATGATCGAGCGTTCCAGTCCGTTCCTCAGCGGCCTGAGCATCAGCCCCTCAACGGTTCTGTGCGGCAGCGACTACACCGTCTCGTTCGACTACGACGACCCCCAGGAGGACATCTCCCAGGCCACGGTGACACTCCAGCACGAGGGGGACTCGTCGGTGAGCACGGAGACGTTTTCCTGGCCGGATGACCTGAGCCGGGGTGCCGGGACCGCGTCGTTCGATCTGTCGACCTCCTGCGACAGCGCCGATGGGACATGGTCGGTCAGCGTCGAGGTCGAGGACGACCGGGGTCACACGAGCAACATCCTGACCGGGGAGATCAGTCTCAGCGCCGCAGGGTAGCCTGCGGCACCGCGTTCATGCCGGCGGGGCCGCGACGAACCGCCCGCCTTCCAGCACGAGGATTCTCCCACAGGAACGTGCCAGTTCGCCGTTGTGCGTGACCATGATCATGGTCACGCCGCGCTCGCGGTTGAGACGCTGCAGCAGCGCGAAGACCGCCTCCCCGGTGCCCCGGTCCAGGTTCCCCGTCGGCTCGTCCGCGAGCAGCAGACGCGGTGCACGGGCGACGGCGCGGGCGATCGCCACCCGCTGTTGTTCGCCGCCCGAGAGCTCGCCCGGCCGGTGGTGCCCGCGGTCCGCGAGGCCGACGTCGGCAAGCAGTTCGGCGGCCCGCCGTGCCGCGGCGCCGCGCCGCTCCCCGCCGAGCAGCAGCGGCATCTGGACGTTCTCGAGCGCCGTGAAATCGGGCATCAGGAAGTGGAACTGGAAGACGAACCCCACGGTGGCGTTGCGATAGCGTGCCAGGGCAACGGCCGAGAGCGCGTCGAGGCGTCCACCCTCGAAGAGGATCTCTCCGGCGCTCGGGCGGTCGATGCCGCCGAGCAGGTGCAGCAGCGTGCTCTTGCCGGCGCCGGAGGCCCCGACGACCGCCACGGTCTCGCCCGCCAGGACCGCAAGGTCGAGCCCGTCGATGACGGTGAGCAGTCGCTCGCCGCTAATGTAGGTTTTTTTCAAACCGCGGGCCTCGATCAGCGGCTTCATCGGAGCACTCCAGCTTCGTCGATCTCGACGACGACGAACCCGGCAAGGCTCCAGATGCAAGGCGCGCGAGCGCTGAGGACTGAGGCGTGCGAGCAGTACGCCGCAGGGACGAAGCGCGAAGCGCAACGCCGCAGATGGGGCCTTGCCGGGTTCGTCGTCATTCGTAGCGAAGGGCCGGGATGGGATCGAGGCGCGAGGCCTTCCACGCCGGGTAGAGCGTCGCCAACACGCTGATCGCCATCGCCGCAACGGCGATCAGCCCGACGAGCAGCGGGTCGACCTCGACCGGCAGGGTGTCGATGTAGTAGACGCTGCTGGGCAGCGGGATGAACTTGTAGCGCTCCAGTGCGAGGCAGGCGCCCCAGCCGAGGACCACGCCGAGCAGCGTGCCGACCGACCCGATCAGGAAGCCCCCGAAGACGAAGACGCGTCTGACCTGCGCGGGCGTGGCGCCCATCGATTTGAGGATGGCGATGTCCTTGCCTTTCTCGATGACCTTCATGATCAGCGAGCCGACGATGCTGAAAGATGCGACGAGGACGATCAGGGTCAGGATGATGAACATCGCGATCTTCTCGAGGCGGATCGCGCCGAAAAGCGCGTGGTTCATCTCGGTCCAGTCGCGCACCCAGTAGGCCCCGCCGAGTTGCTGCTGGATGCGCGCCGCCATCTCGCGCGATCGGTCGAAGTCCGCGATGCGCACCTCGATGCCGGTCGCCACGTCCCCGGTGTCGAACAGCTGCTGTGCCTCCTGCAATGCCACGTAGGCCAGGGAGGAGTCGTACTCGTACATCCCGGACTTGAAGATCCCGACCACGGTGCAGCGCCGCACCGACGGCGCGACGCCACCGGGAGTCGTGCTGCCGAAGGGGGAGATGACGCGCACCTCCCGGCCCGTTCCCGTGCCGAGGTTGCGGGCGAGCTCGGCGCCGAGGATGACCCCCGGCAGCCTGCCGCCGGAGGGGTCGGGCTCCAGGTCGGTCAGGGCGCCGAGCACGAGGTTGCGCGCAAGCTCGGTCACCGCCTTCTCGCCGCGCGGGTCGATGCCTCGCAACACGATCCCCTGCACGGCGCCCGGCGCGCCGAGCATGGCCTGGGAGAGGATGAACGGCGAGGCCGCGGTGACTCCCGGCACCGCGCGGACCTTGTCGGTCAGCTCACGGTAGCCGTCGATCGCGCCGCCGATCTGGGGCACGACGATGACGTGGGAGTTGGTCCCGAGGATCTTGCGCTTGAGATCGCTCTCGAAGCCGGTCATGACGCCGATGACGATGATCAGCGCCATCACGCCGAGGGTCACCCCGCTCACCGAGATGAAGGTCACGGCGGAGATCAGCCGCGGGAAGCGGCGCGAGCGCAGGTAACGACCGCCCACGAGCACCTCGAAGGCGCGGCCGGGGGCGATCACCGGGAGCACCCGCAGCAGCGCCGCGTAGGTCAGGCTCGGCAGCACGAGCACGAGCAGCAGCGCCGCGCCGATCCACGGCAGCAGCAGGGGCAGGACGGTGCGCAGGCTCTCGGCCATCAGGTCTCGGGGGAGAGCGAAGGGCGCAGCTGCGGGAAGAGGATCACGTCGCGGATGTTCGGCGTGTCGGTGAAGAGCATCACCAGGCGGTCGATGCCGATGCCCTCGCCGCCGGTCGGTGGCAGCCCGTGCTCGATCGCCGTCACGAAATCCTCGTCCATGCGCATCGCCTCGTCGTCGCCGCCGGAGCGCTCGAGCGCCTGCGCCAGGAGCCGTTCGCGCTGGTCGACCGGGTCGTTGAGCTCGGTGAACGCGTTTGCCAGCTCGCGGCCGGCGACGAAGAGCTCAAAGCGCTCGACGAGCCCAGGTTCGCCCGGGAGACTCTTGGCGAGGGGGGAGACCTCCTTCGGGAAGTCGATGACGAAGGTCGGCCGCGGCAGGTTCGGCTCGACGAGTCGCTCGAACATCTCGAGCTGCAGCCGGCCGATGCCGTACCCCGGCTTGACGGGCACACCCCGACGCTGGCACTCCGCCGTCAGGAACGCGACGTCGTGCGCTTGCTCGCGGGTCAGCCCGCCGACTTCCCAGAGCGAGTCCACGAGCTTCAGGCGCGGCCAGGGCGGCGTCAGGTCGACCGGTTGCCCCTGGTAGGTGAAGACCGTCGCGCCCTTGATCTTCATCGCCAGCCCGACGAACAGCTCTTCGGTCAGGTCCATTAGCGAGCGGTAGTCCATGTAGGCCGCATAGAACTCGAGCATCGTGAACTCGGGGTTGTGCGAGCGCGAGAGCCCCTCGTTGCGGAAGTTGCGGTTGATCTCGAAGACCCGCTCGAAGCCGCCGACGACCAGCCGCTTCAGGTACAGCTCGGGGGCGACGCGCAGGAACATTTCGCAGTCCAGCGCGTTGTAGAACGTGCGAAAAGGGCGGGCGGCCGCGCCGCCGGGGATGGCCTGCATCATCGGGGTCTCGACCTCGAGAAAGCCGCGCGCGCTGAAGAACTCGCGGATGCCGGCCGTGATCGCGGCGCGGGCGCGGAAGACCTCGCGTACCTCGGGGTTGGCGATCAGGTCGAGGTAGCGCTGGCGGTACCGGGCCTCCGTGTCGCGCAGCCCGTGCCACTTCTCGGGCAGCG
Organism: uncultured bacterium; assembly: GCA_964513745.1. Taxonomy (GTDB): domain Bacteria; phylum JAUVQV01; class JAUVQV01; order JAUVQV01; family DATDCY01; genus DATDCY01. The sequence continues at coordinate 32,799 of CAZEOK010000014.1, read as the reverse complement.
GCCGCAGGCTCTTGGTCAGCAGTGTGACTTCGGCGGCCTGCACCGTGAGCTCGCCGCTGCGCGTGCGAAAGAGCAGGCCCTCGAGCCCGACGATGTCGCCGATGTCGAGCCGCTCGATAACCGCGAAGGTCTCGGGCGGCAGTCCGTCCTTGCGGAAGTAGGCCTGGATCTTCCCGCTCGCGTCGAGCAGCTGGGCGAAGACCGCCTTGCCGAAGCTGCGCAGTGCCACGACGCGACCGGCGATGCGCGAGCGCCGCCCGAGCTTCTCGAGCGCGGCGTGGTCCAGGTCGGCGCCCTCGCGCAGCAGGGCCGCGGCGGTGTCGGTCGGGGCGTAGCGGTGCGGGTAGGGATCAACGCCCAGCGCCCGCAGCTCGGCGAGTGTCTTCCTGCGCTGGGCGATCTGATCGCCGTCCGTATGGCTCTGCTGCTCTTCCATGTGGCTTCTCGGCCTCCCGGTCCCTTATGCCTTGGCATCCTTCCCCTGCACCCGCCAGAGCAGGTATGCGTCGATGAACTCGTCGATGTGCCCGTTCAGAAAGTCGTCGACCTTGCCGGTCTCGAGGCCGGTGCGCAGGTCCTTGACGAGACGGTAGGGGTGCAGCACGTACGAGCGGATCTGGCTGCCGAAGGCGATCCCCTTCTTCTCGCCGTGGATCTCGTCGAGCTTCTTCTGCTGATCGTCGACCTCGCGCTGGAAGAGACGGGCACGCAGCACTTTCATCGCGAAGGCCTTGTTCTTGTGCTGCGAGCGCTCGTTCTGGCACTGCACGACGGTGCCGGTCGGCAGGTGCGTGATGCGCACCGCCGAGTCGGTGACGTTGATGTGCTGGCCGCCGGCCCCGGAGGAGCGGTAGGTGTCGATGCGCAGGTCCTCTTCGCGGATGTCGATCTGGATCTCGTCGTCGACCTCGGGCATCGCGTGCACCGCGGCGAACGACGTGTGGCGCCGCGCGTTGGCGTCGAACGGGCTGATGCGCACGAGACGGTGGATGCCGACCTCGGCGGCGAGCAGCCCGAAGGCGTACTCGCCGGAGACGAGGACCGTCGCGCTCTTGAGGCCCGCCTCCTCGCCCGGCTGGTAGTCGATGATCTCGGTGCGGAAGCCGCGGCGCTCGGCCCAGCGCAGGTACATGCGCAGCAGCATCTCGGCCCAATCCTGAGACTCGGTGCCGCCGGCGCCCGGATGGATGGTCAAGAAGACGTTCGCGCGGTCGTGCTCGCCGGCGAGCAGTATACGGATCTCCTTGGCGTCGATTTCCGCGGAGAAGTCCTTCAGGTTGCGGCTGATCTCGGCGATGGCGTCGAGGTCGCCCTCGCGCAGCAACTCGAAGAGGATCTCGACGTCGTCCTGGCGCAGCTCGGCCGCCTTCCAGAAATCCAGCTCGAGCAGCAGCCCGTTGCGCTCGCGCGAGGTGGCCGCCGCGGCCTGGGCGTCACCCCAGAAGGAGGGCTTTGCCATCTGGGCGTCGAGCGCCTCGAGCCGCTGCTGGAGCGCGGCGAGGTCAAAGGTGCCTCCTCAGGGCGTCCGCCCTCTCGCGGACCGCGTCGAAGCGGTCCTTCAACTCGCGTTCGGTTTCCATCGCCACGTCTGCTTCATCCTCCCGGAATCTTGAGAACCGGCGAATTATACGCCAGTTCACCGGCGCGGCGGAAGAGTTTTTAACCCCGGGTGCACTGGCCCGTCTTCTTCGGGGTCCTGTCGCTGCGCACCCCCGCCGGTGCTCGCGAAGCGCTGCGCGCCGCCGGGGCCCCCCGCTTCGCGTCACCCCTCCGACGCGTACGCAGAGGACAGACACCGTGTTCTTGATCGACTCCCGCGGGCCGCGTATGCTGAAGCAGATGTCGGCTGATACGTTTGAGTGCTACGGAGGGGTGAGGGGATGAAGGCAACGAGGATGATCGGCGCCTGCGCCTTGGCTGCCCTCGTCGCGGGGATCGGCGTCGCGGCCGCTGCCGAGGTGCCGCTGACGTTGACGGAGGCCGTCGATTTGGCGCTGCGCAACAATCCCGCACTCGCCGCCGCAGCAGGGCGCGAGTCCGCGGCCTGGGCCGCCCTCGACCGCACCGCTGCGGACCGCTGGCCGCAGCTGCGCGTGGACTCGCGGGTGGGCCATGTCAGCGAGGTCTCCGAGATACAGTTCCCCGGTGCCGCGCCGGTGCCGCTGGCCGACGAGGACACGTGGGTCACCACGGCGACGCTGCAACAGGTGCTCTCCACCGGCGGGCGCATCTCCTCCCTGGTGCGCCAGGCCGGGCACGGCGCCGAGGCGGCACGGGCCGCCCGGCTGCGCGCGCGCCAGGCCGTCGCGTTCGCTGCCGAGCGGTCGTTCCTGCTGCTGTTGGCGGCGCAGGAGGAGATCGATGTCGCCGCGAAGAACCTCGCCGCTGCTGAACGCCACCTGAAAGTTGCGAGCGAGCGGCTGGCAGCCCGCGTCGCAGCCCGTTTCGACGTGTTGCGCGCCGAGGTGGAGTTCGAGGAGGCGCGCCAGGAGGTGATCCGCTCCGACGGCGCGAGGCAGAACGCCCACGCGCTGCTGCTGCAGTCGCTCGGTCTCCCGCAGGGCGACTACCGGGCCGTTTCGACCCAGCCGTCTGCGGGCGAGCCCCGGCGGTCCGGCATGGAGTCGCTGCTGGCCGCTGCCAGCCGGCTGCGTCCCGATCTGCTGTCCCTGCGGTCGCAGGTAGCCGCTGCCGAGGCCGGTGTGCGCGCCGCGCGCGCTGAGCGTCTCCCGACCATCGCCGCGTCGGCGGACTATCTCTACGCCGATCCGGAGTCGCGGACGCTTTTCTCGCGTTGGTCGGTCGGCGCGTCGGTCAGCCTGCCGCTGCTCGATGGCGGGCGGGTGGCCGCGAAGTGCGCCGAGGCGGCGGCTGCCCTCGTCCAGGCGAACGCCGCGTACGACGCGCAGCTGCGTACCGTGGAGGTCGAGGTGCGACAGGCGGTGACGCGCGCGGCTACCGCCGACGCCCAGGTGCTGGTCGCCGCGCGGCGGGTGGCGCAGGCGGAGGAGTTGCTGCGTCTCGCCGAGGTACGCTTCGCCGGTGGCGTCGGGACGGCGACCGAGGTCGCCGACGCGCAGGCCAGCCTCGCCCGCGCTCTGTACAGCCGAACGCGCGCCGGGGCCGAGAAGGGGATCGCCGCTGCCGAGCTGGCGCTCGCGGTCGGCTCGACGGTGACGGAGGCGGGTACAGGCGCGGCGGCGGCCGGCAGCGCCATACCCGAAGCCCTACCGCAGGCAGGGGGTGCGCAATGAACCGGCAGAAGGCGAAGATCGCGCTGCCTGCGCTCGCGGTGGCGGCTCTGGTCGCGGCGGCGGTCTGGTACGAGACGGGCAGGCGCAACGGCCAGACGCCGGGGACAATTGCCGGCAATGGGACAGTCGAGGCGACCGAGGTCGACCTCGCCGCACGGATCTCCGGCAGGCTGCTCGCGGTCGGTCCGCGCGAGGGGGAGGCCGTGAAGAAGGGTCAGGAGGTCGCGGTGCTCGAGGCCGCGGAGCTCGAGGCGCTGGTCGCGCAGGCGCGGGGGAACCTCGCGGCGGCCGAGGCGGCGTTCGCCGACCTCGCCGCCGGTTCTCGCGCCGAGGAGGTGCGGCGCCTCAAGGCACTGGCGCAGAGCGCCAGGGACGCGTTCGCGCAGGCGCAGGCACGCCTCGACCTGGTCAGGGCCGGTACGCGCGTCGAACAGCTCGAGCAGGTCCGGGCCGCGGTGCGCCAGGCCCAGGCCGCGTTCGACGACGCCGAACGCGAGGCCAGGCGGGTCGATGGTCTGGCGGCGCAGGGGGCGGTACCCGGCAGGGACCTTGACCAGGCCGCGGCGCGTCGGGACGGGGCGCGAGCCGCGCTGGACGCGGTACGCCAGCGGCTGGCTGAGGCCGAGGCCGGTGCGCGCATCGAGGACGTTCGCGCGGCCGAGGCCGCGCTCGCGCTCGCCGCATCCCAGGTGCAGGCCGCACAGGCAGCGCTCGACCTGGCGCTCGCCGGTCCGCGGCGGGAGACTCTCCAGGGCGCCGAGGCCCGCGTCGCGGCCGCCCGCGGGGCGCTCGCGGCTGCCGCGGCGCAATTGGCGCAGGCGAGGATCGCCGCACCCGCTGATGGCCGCGTCACGCTGCGGAACGCGGAACCGGGCGAGGTCGTCACGCCGGGATTCACGATTCTGCGCATTGCCGAGTTGGGCCGGGTCTGGCTGCGCGTCTACGTCCCCGAGCCGCGGATCGGCCTCGTCCGGACCGGTCAGCGCGCGGCGGTGGAGGTCGACGCCTTCCCCGGCCGCTCGTTCCCGGGGGTCGTCGCGGAGATCGCCGAGAAGCCCGAATTCACCCCGAAGAACGTCCAGACGCGCGAGGAGCGGGTGAAGCTCGTGTTCGCCGTCAAGGTCGAGGTCGAGAACCCCGCCGGGGAGCTCAAGCCGGGGATGCCGGCGGACGCGGTCATCACCGTCAGATAGCGCTGGCGGGCTGGTGGGATCACGGAGCTTCTCCCGGTGACTGACCCGGTGATCGTCGCGCGCGGCCTGCGCAAGGCCTGGGGCGCGAACGTCGCCGTCGACGGCCTCGACCTCCAGGTCACCCGGGGCGAGATCTTCGGCCTCGTCGGCCCGGACGGCGCCGGCAAGACGACCGCGATCAGAATGCTCTGCGGCATCCTCGACGCCGACGCCGGTGACGCTGTGGTGGCCGGCTTCGACGTGCGGCTCGAGCCCGACCAGGTCAAGCGGCGCATCGGGTACATGAGCCAGCGCTTCTCGCTCTACGGGGACCTCACGGTCGCCGAGAACCTGCGCTTCTTCGCCGAACTCTTCCACGTGCCGCGCGCGGCGCGGCGTACCCGGGAGGCCGAGATGCTGGAGTTCTCGCGGCTCGAGCCGTACCGCGACCGGCTCGCGCAGAACCTCTCCGGCGGCATGAAACAGAAGCTGGCGCTGGCCTGCACGCTGATCCACACCCCCGAGGTGCTTTTCCTCGACGAACCGACCACCGGCGTCGACCCGGTGTCGCGGCGCGACTTCTGGAAGATCCTCTACGAGTTGCTGCGCGGCGGCGTCACGATCTTCGTCAGCACGCCCTACATGGACGAGGCCGAGCGCTGCGGGCGGGTCGCGCTGATGGACCACGGCAGCGTTCGGCTCTGCGATACCCCCGAGGCGCTGCGCGGCCGGATGCAGGGCCGCCTGCTGGAACTCGTCGCAACGCCGCAGCGGCGTGCGCGTGAGGTGCTGGCGCTGCTTCCAGGCGTCGCCGGCATCCAGGTCTTCGGCGACCGCCTGCACCTCTGGCTGCGCGACGGCGGCGCCGAGGATGCCGCGATCTGCAGGCACCTCGCCCGACACGACATCGAGGCCTGCAACATCCGCACCATAACCCCCGGCCTGGAGGACGTCTTCGTCTCGCTGCTCGACTCCGGGGGAGATCGCTCGCATCCCGCGAGCACCGGCGGGGTCGCGCAACGACAGGACTCCGCAGGCGACGCACGGGAACGGCCGGACTCGGACAAAGGCTCCGCATGACCACGACGGTTGGCGGACCCGCCGTCGAGGTCGAGGGCCTCGTCAAGCGCTTCGGCGACTTCGCCGCCGTCGACGGCATCAGCTTCGCGGTGGCGCGCGGCGAAATCTTCGGTTTCCTCGGCCCCAACGGCGCCGGCAAGTCGACGACGATCAGGATGCTCTGCGGCATCCTCGCGCCGACAGCCGGGCGTGGCACGGTGGCCGGCTACGACATCGTCACCGAGTCGGAGCGCATCAAGACGAGCATCGGGTACATGAGCCAGCGCTTCTCGCTCTACGAAGACCTGACCGTCGGTGAGAACATCGCCTTCTACGCCGGGATCTACGGCGTCGAGGGAGAGCGGCTCGCGGTGCGCCGGCGCTGGATTCTCGCGATGGCCAGCCTCGAGGAACGCTCGGGGAGTCTGGCGCGGGAACTCTCCGCCGGCTGGAAACAGCGGCTCGCGCTCGGGTGCGCCGTCGTCCACGAGCCGCGGATCCTCTTCCTTGACGAACCGACCTCGGGCGTCGACCCGCGCTCGCGGCGCGCCTTCTGGGAGCTGATCTACACCGTCGCGGGGGAGGGCGTCACCGTCTTTGTCACGACGCACGTCATGGACGAGGCCGAGCACTGCGACCGCCTCGGCATGATCCACGGCGGCCGCCTCGTCGCGCTCGGGAGCCCGCGCGAGCTCAAGGCGCGTCACGCCGAGGGAGTGCTCCTCGAGGTGCGCGCCGACCCGCTGATGCGTGCGCTCGAAACGGCCGGCGGTTTGCCCGGGGTCCGCGAAGTCGCGGTCTTCGGATCCGGGCTGCACGTGACCGTCGCCGACGGCAGCGGCGCCGCCTCGCTGCGCGGATCGCTCGAGGCCGCTGGCATCATCGTCCAGGCGATCGCGCCGATCATCCCGACGCTCGAGGACGTTTTTGTCTCGCTCGTCGAGCGCGGCGACCAGGCTGCTGCTGGCGTTTCCCCGCGACAGGACCCCCCAGCCGGCACGGGACCGGATGGAGCTCTGAGGACGGGCTGGTAAGACCATGTGGCACCGCATACGCATCATCGCCTGGAAAGAGTTCATACAGATCGGCCGCGACTGGCGCACGCTCGCCGTCGTCATCGTGCTGCCGGTGCTGATGCTGATCCTCTACGGCTACGCGATCAACTTCGATTTGCGCCACGTTGCGCTCGGCGTCGAGGATGGCGACCGCACCCCGGACTCGCGCCGGCTGATCGACGCCTTCCGCCGGGGCGGCAACTTCGACGTGGCGGCTTGGCTCGATTCGCCCGGGGCGGCCACGCGGGCGCTCGACGCGGGGGACGTGCGGGCCGTCCTCGAGATCCCGCGCGGCTTCGCAGCCGACCTTGCGGCGGGCGGCACCGCGACCGTGCAGTTGCTCGTCGACGGCGCCGACTCGACGAGCGCGACGACGACGATCGGCTACGCCGGCGCGATCGTGCGCGAACATTCCGGCTCCGTCACGATCGAGGCGCTGCGCCGCCGCGGCGTCAGCGTCCGCGAGGGTTTCCCGCCGCTCGACGCGCGGGTGCGGTTCTGGTACAACCCCGAGCAGAAGAGCGTCAACTACATCGTCCCCGGCCTGATCGCGGTCATCCTGATGATGCTCTCGACGCTGCTGACCGCGCTGACCGTGGTGCGCGAGCGCGAGCGCGGCACCATCGAGCAGCTCGTCGTCTCCCCGCTGCAATCGCACGAGCTGATACTCGGCAAGCTCGTGCCCTACGCGGCGATCGCGTTTCTCGACGTGCTGCTCGTCATGGGCGCCGGTCGCGTGCTCTTCGGCGTGCGCATCGCCGGGAGCATCCCGCTGCTGCTCGCGCTCTCCGTGGTCTACCTCGTCGCGGCGCTCGGCATCGGGCTGCTGATCTCGGTCATTTCGCCGACGCAGCAGACTGCGATGACGGCCGGCATGCTCGCCTCGCAGTTGCCGACGGTGCTGCTCTCGGGCTTCATTTTCCCGATCCGCGCGATGCCGGACGCCGTGCAGTGGCTGACGAGCCTGATCCCGGCGCGCCACTTCCTCGTGATCGTGCGCGGGATCTTCCTCAAGGCCAGCCCGCTCGAGCACCTGTGGCCGCAGGTGCTCGCGCTGGCCGCCATCGCCGCGCTGACACTCACGTTGGCCGCAAAGAAATTTCGGAAGAAACTGTGAACGTACGCCGAATCATGCACCTGATGCGCAAGGAGCTGCTCCAGCTGCGGCGCGACCCCCAGATGCTGCGCATCCTTTTCGTCTCCCCGCTCTTCCAGCTCTTCGTCTTCGGCTACGCGGTCTCGACGGACATCCGCCACGTGACCACGGCGCTGCTCGACCAGGACCGCACCGTGCAGAGCCGCGAGCTCGCCGAGCGCTTCACCCGCTCGGGGTACTTCGACATCGACGAGCGGCCGGCGGGACCGCACGAGGTCGACGAACTGCTCGACGACGGGCGCGTGCAGGTCGCGCTCGTGATCCCCCGCGGTTTCGCCGCCGACCTGGCCGCGGACCGGACCGCGAGGGTGCAGCTGCTGGTCGATGGCAGCGATTCCATGACGGCGGCGATGGTCGCGGGCTACGCCGGGGGCGTTGCCGGCGAGTATTCAGCGCGGGTGGCGGCCGAGCGGCTCGACAGGATGCGCGCCCGGGTCCAGCGCGTCCCCGCGGTCGATGAGCGCACCCGGGTCTGGTACAATCCGGAGCTCAAGAGCGTGCGTTACATGGTCCCCGGCGTGCTCTCGATGATCCTGTTTCTGATAACGATGCTGATGACCTCGATGGCGATCGTCAAGGAGCGGGAGATCGGCACGCTCGAGCAGCTTGTCGTCACGCCCATCACCCCGGCCGAGCTGATCGTCGGCAAGACGCTGCCCTACGTCGGCATCGGGTTCGTCGAGATGCTGCTCGTGCTGGCGCTGTCGACCCTCTGGTTCCGCGTGCCGATCGCCGGCTCGCTGGGATTGCTGTTCGCGTTGTCGCTGGTCTTCATCTTCACGAGCCTCGGGCTCGGCCTGTTCATCTCGACCATTTCGCAGACGCAGCAGCAGGCGATGATGACGACGTTCTTCATCATGCTTCCCTCGATCCTGCTGTCGGGATTCATGTTCCCGATCGCAAACATGCCACAGGTCATCCAGTGGGTGACGCACGTCATCCCGTTGCGCTACTTCCTGGTGATCGTGCGCGGGATTTTCCTCAAGGGCAACGGTATCGCCATCCTCTGGCCGCAGGTGGCGGTGCTGTTCGTTTTCGGCGCCGTCATCCTCGGCCTCTCCGCGCTGCGTTTCCGCAAGCGCCTCGGTTGAGCGGCGGCTCAAAATCGGCGGCAGCCGGATCCTCCGCGTTCCCACGGATTATTTCTCCAGCACAACAACGCGAGAATTCGGGTACACTGCCCGCCGGAGAGGAGGACGTTCTATGGAGCTGACGCTCTGGGGCGCGCGCGGTTCGATCCCCGTCTCCGGGCCGGAGTACCTCCGACATGGCGGCGACACGACCTGCCTTGAAATCCGGGGGACCGGCGATACGTTGCTCATCGATGCGGGCACCGGCATCCGCCGCGCCGGCAACCGGCTCCACGACCTGCGCGTCCGTCACATCCATCTGCTCTTCACCCACGCCCATTGGGACCACGTCCTCGGATTCCCGTTTTTCCAGCCGCTCTACACTCCGGGGGTAACGCTCGAGATCTACGGCTGTCTCGAGGCACAGACCTCCGTGCGGGAGATGCTCGGCCGGGCGATGAGCTCGCCCGGGTTCCCGGTCGGGTTGGGCGACCTCGCCGCCAGGCTTATCTTCCACGATCCCTGCCGCGGTCGCTTCGAAGCGGGTGGGTTCACCGTAACCACGATCCCCCTGAGCCATCCGAATGGCGGGATCGGCTACGGGATCGAGCAGGGCGACCGGCGACTCGTCTTTCTCACGGACAACGAGCTCGGCTCGGTGCTGCCCGGCGGCCGCACCGCCGCGGAGTACGCGCGTTTCGCTGCGGGGGCCGACCTGCTGCTGCACGATGGCGAATTGACCACCGAGGAGTACCGCACCCGCCAGGGTTGGGGGCACAGCACCTGGGATGAGGCGCTCGGCCTGGCGCTCGACTCCGGGGTGCGCCGCTTCGGGATCTGGCACCACAACATGCAGCGCGACGACGACGCCATCGACCGGATCGTCGCGGAGTGCCACGCCCGGGTCGGCGCCGCCGGGGCGGATCTGGAGTGTTTCGCCGCCCGCCAGGGAGAGCGGATCACCGTCTGAAGCTGCCCGGCCCCGCAAATTGACTCACGCGGGCAAACATGACATTATCCGGCGCGTTCATGTTCCGCGGCAGACAACCATGGCAGGGGAGGGAGCACGCGATGGCACGTAAGGGCAACGTTTTCCTGATGGCGTCGGTTCTCGCGCTGGCGATGTGCGCCGCGGGTGCCGTCCCGGGCCAGGCCAAGGTTCCGCTCAAGGGCGAGGACTGCGCCAAGTGCCACGACCAGCAGCCCGCTGACATCGAGGCCGGTGGCGGGAAGCACAAGACCGAGATCAGCTGCCAGGATTGCCACGCCGGCCACCGTCCGGCCTCCAAGAACAACATCCCCCAGTGCAGCGACTGCCACTCGGGCGAGGAGCACTTCAAGCTGCCGAACTGCCTCGGCTGCCACAAGAACCCGCACACCCCGAAGAACATCTCCTTCGACAAGAAGCAGACGGCGCCCTGCCTGACCTGCCACAAGGAGCAGATCAAGCAGCTCCAGGAGTTCCCGAGCAAGCACACACAGCAGGCCTGTTCCTTCTGCCACGACGTCCACGGCAAGAAGCCCGCCTGCACGCAGTGCCACAAGCCGCACGCCGAGACGATGACGGCGGCCGAGTGCTCGACCTGCCACCGCGCCCACCAGCCGAAGAACGTGGTCTACCCGGCGACTGTCTCGAACACCCAGTGCGGCGCCTGCCACAAGAAGCCGGCCTCGCTGCTGGCGGCGACCGCCACCCGCCACGCGAAGGTCGCCTGCGTGCAGTGCCACAAGGACAAGCACAAGATGGTTCCGGACTGCAGCCAGTGCCACCAGGTCAAGCACCCGGCCGGGATCATGAAGAAGTTCCCGAACTGCCTGACCTGCCACAACCACCCGCACGACCTGAACAACTTCGCGGCGGCCAAGGCCGCGGCTCCCGCCGCGGCGCCGGCGGGCGCCCCGGCGAAGCAGTAGCGGTCGTCGCTCCCAGGCAACACCGCGGCCCGCCGGGGAATCACCCCGGCGGGCCGTTTTCTTGTTCCCCCAAGCGATGCTACTGCGGCGTTGCCGCCTCGCCGGAGGTCCTACGGCCCTGATTCCTCCAGAGGCCGGAGAGCCGCTGCCAGTACAACCTCCGCCTCGATCCGTTCGCGGTCCTCGACCTGGTTGTCCTGCGCCCATTCGCTGACCTGGCGCTGGATCTCGCCGACGCGGGGGCCGGGGGCGAGGCCGGTCAACTCCATGATCCTTGTGCCGGTGATCACCGGCGCCCCGGGGCGCCGACCCGGTGCCGACGCCGCATCCCGCTCGGCCTCGAGGAAAAGCGTCTCGAGACGCGCGACGACGGTCTCGTCGCCCCGCGCCCCGATGTCGCACAGCGCGAGCGCCCGCAGGACGGGCCAGTGCTCGCTGCCGAGCAGGGCCAGCCGTTTCGACCGCCGTAGTTCGGCGAACCGTCCGGCCCGCATGTGCTGCCCGACCGCGAATACGATCGCTGAGCGTATGCGCTGCGGCAGGAAGAGGCGCCGGGCCACGGTTTCGACGATCCCGGCGCTGGCGCTCTCGTGGCCATGGTAGTGATGCCGGCCGCCCTCCTGCTGGTGCGTGGCGCTCTTGCCGACATCGTGGAGCAACACGGCGAGGTTGACGGCGGGGTCGGGTGACGCGGAGGAGCGCAGCGCCGCGAGCGTGTGCTCCCAGGCGTCTCCCTCCGGGTGCCACTCGATCGGCTGCGGCAGCCCCTGGAGGCTCCCGACTTCCGGCAGGAGCATGCCGAGCAAGTCGAACCGATCCATCAGCATCAGCGCGTCGGCGAGCGCAGCGCCCGGTTGGGAGGCCATTTTCAGCACCTCCTTGCCGATCCGCTCTCCGGCGACGGCTGCCAGCAGCGGCGCGCCCAGGGCCATGGCCTCGGCGGTCCTCTGCTCGATCGTGAAGCCGAGGCACGCGGCGAAGCGCACCGCGCGCAGGATTCTCGCCGGGTCCTCGGCAAACCGCTCTCCGGGCGAGCCGACGGCTCGGACTACACGCAGACGCAGGTCGTCGAGCCCGCCCTGCAGGTCGACGACGCGCCCGTCGGAGTCCATCAGCAACGCGTTGATGGTGAAGTCCCGGTGCGCGGTATCCTCGCGCAGGACGTCGAAATCCTCCGGGAGCGGCGCGGGCGAATCCCGCGCCCCCTGCCTGAACCGCGTGATCTCGAAGGCGTGCCCCCTGCGCGTGACGACGACAGTCTCGAATTCCCTGGATCGGCCGATATCGTGTGTCGTGAAGAGCGCCGCGAGCTCTTCCAGCGGCATGTCCGTGGCGATGTCCGCGTCGGTCACGGGGCGGCCGAGAAGCAGATCCCGCACGGCGCCGCCCACGATGACCGCGACGCGGCCGCGATTCCTTATCTCCGCGAGTATCTCGTTCGCAGTCCCGATCATGCGAACCTCCCCGTTTCGCCCCCGATTGTACGGCCGCGCCCGGTGACGGACAAGGCGCGAACCCCTTGAAAAACTCTTTGCGTGCCGTATATCCCTGTGCTATGCTTCGCGCCGAATCGGGGGCAACCACCCAAACAAGGAGCGGAGGAAATGGCAAAAGGCAAGGCTGAAGCGCGTCCCACAACGAAGTCCGAGAGCATGGCGTTCATCGCGGAGAAGACCGGCTTGACCCGCAAGCAGGTCGCCGGCGTTTTCGAGGCACTGACGGGCATCCTGGCCCGCGACCTCAAGAAGTTCGGCACCTACACGCTGCCGGGTCTCGCGAAGGTCAAGGTCGTGAAGAAGCCCGCGACGAAGGCGCGCAAGGGCATCAACCCCTTCACGAAGGAAGAGGTGATGTTCAAGGCCAAGCCCGCCCGCAAGGTGGTCAAGGTCCTCGCCCTCAAGGCGCTCAAGGATATCGTCGCCTAGGAACCGTCTTTTCCATTCTTCTTGTGCGATGCCCGGCTCACCATGCCGGGCATCGGCATTTTCAGGGGTTGATCATGGTGCGTTTGCTGCTGTTTGCCGCTGGCCTCTGCGTCCTCGGCGTGGTTTCGAGCGCCGCGGCCGGGGAGATTGCCGTTACCCGGCCGGGCACCGATGCCGTCCCCCGGGTGCAGTGGGTGTTCCAGGCGGCGACGGGCACGGCACACCAGTTCCGAAGTCGCCTCGTCATCGAGCAGGACGGCGAGGAGGATCTCGATTTTTCTGCCGACTATGCGACGAGGCCCTTCGTGAGCGGCGCCCCGTACTACTCGATGCGTCTCGGACGCTGGCACGGAACCGCCGCTTGGGAACTCGAGACGCACCACCATCTGGTGACGCTCGTGGACGGCCCCCCGGAGGTCGGAGGCTTCAGTCTGACGCATGGGTACAACCTGAACACGTTGAACCGCGCCTGGCTGGCCGCCGGCTTCGTCTGGCGGTTCGGGGCGGGGATCGTGATGACTCATCCGGAGAGCGTGGTGCGGGGGAAAAAATTCACGGGCGCGGGATTCGCCGAGGGTTTCTACCTCAGCGGGGTCTGCGGCCAGGCGGCGGTCGAGAAGCGCCTGCCGCTCTGGGGGAAGCTCTTCCTGTCGCTCGAAGGCAAGGTCACCGCTGCCTGGGCGCGGGTCCCGATCGAGGACGGCACGGCAACCGTTCCGAACTACGCCCTCCACGGCCTCGCCGGCCTCGGGTATGCATTCTAGCGGGCTCTGAGTCTTGTGGCCAGCGGCGGGTGGCGCACCACGGCCGTCAGCGCCGCGGCGAACGCCGCCCGCTCCGCGCGCCCCAGCGGCAGCCCGCCGCGGCAGAGCAGATCGATCCCGGCGCGGAACTGGGCGAGGCATTCGGCCTGGGCCCGGGCAAGTCCCTTCGGAAACTGCTTCCAGAGATCAGCATCCGCACGCGCCGCAGCGCTGCCTTCGAGTCCCGCGAGCCGTCGCCGCTCTCCGGTTGCGGCGCCGTGGGCGACGAGCGAGGCGAGATAGTTCTGTCGCCCTCCGGCCAGGTCCTCCCCAAGATCGTTGAGATCGTCGAGAATCTGCACGCCGAGTCCGAACCGATGCAGGCCGCGCGACAGGTCGGTGAATCGCCGACCCGTGCCGGTGTCCCCCAGCGCCAGGGGGGCGGCGAGCGGGGCGGTGAAGAGCATCCCCGCCTTGCGACCGTGTACATCGCTCAGGACGTGGGCCGGCTTCAGGCGCCCGTCGAGTCCGTGCTCCTCCTCCGCCTCCTGGCGCCCGCTCGCGGTGATCGCGCCGAGGCTTGCCGCGACCAGTCGTCCGGCCTCGGCGCCCGTGATCACACCGGCGCCTTCGGCTTCCCTGAGCATCAGGAAGAAGACCCGGTCGACGACCAGCAGCGTGTGTGCCGACTTGAAGACCGCGGCCCCGGCGGGCAGGTCGGTGAGGATCGTCTCACGCGACTCGCCGTCGAGCAGGTTGTCGCAGGCGGTCACCCAGCAGCGCAGGCAGTGGCTGATCCGCGCGTACAGACGCCGCCGCGGCGCCGGGATGTCGAGGAGACGGTGGACCGCGATGAACAGCACGGAGAAGTGGTTGTGTCGCAGCGCCGTCCAGGAGCGCGGCAGCGGAGCCAGCTTGACGCCCGAACCCGCGAGCACCTCGCCGGCCTTGGCCCAGAAGTCAGCCAGCGCCTCGCGCTGCTCCTCGAGGCTGGCGCGGAAGAGGTCGATCCTGCCGAGAAAATCCAGAGGCTGCATGCGCGAGGATCATAGCGGGAGTCGTGCGGTGGCACAACCGCGGCACGATTCCCGGGTGGACGCGGCAGGTTGACATCCCATCCGAACATGGGGTTTATTGATCGACGGGCGGCCGTTCAGGCCGCCTCCCGGACGACGAGAAACGGCAAAGGAGGCGCCATGAAGCTGATCGCGAACCTTGCCCTTGCGCTGGTGATTGCAGCCGTTCCGGCAATCGCCGACGACAAGGGTGAGAAGCCGGAAAAGCACGAGCAGGAGGAGTCAGAGCGCGCAAAGAAATTCCCGTTTTTTCCCTCCCTGCTGTCCACCTCTGAAGGCAGAACCGTCTCCTCCGCCGATTTCGAGGATCCCAGCGTCTGCATGGGGTGCCACCCGGGGATCTACAAGCAGTGGAACGGCTCGATGCACTCCCAGGCGTTCGTCGACCCCGTCTTTCAGGCGCTCTGGCGCATCGGCGTCAGGGAGACGGACGGCGCGGTCGAAAAGCTCTGCGCCGGGTGCCACACCGCGATCGGCACGGTCGCCGGGGAGGTCAGGCTCGGCCCCGACGGGGTCTTCCAGGCGAGCGACATCGCGAAGAAGGGGGTGCAGTGCGACCTGTGCCACACGATCAAGGGCGCGCGCGATCTCGAGACGCCGACGCGGGAGCCGCAGAACGCCTCGATCGTCGTCGATCCGGGCAGCCTCAAGCGTGGGCCGTACAAGGACGCGGACTCCCCCTACCACGACACCGAGTACTCCGAGCTGCACACGAAAAGCGAGTTCTGCGCGAACTGCCACAACGTGTTCCATCCCTCGAACAACTTCCCGATCGAGGACACCTATCGCGAGTGGAAGACGTCGGTCTACGCCCAGGCCGGCATCCAGTGCCAGGACTGCCACATGATGCCGATCGAGAAGGCCATCGAGGCGGCGAAAACTCTGGTGAAGCCGGTGAACCCCGGCCAGCCCTGCGTCAGCGGCCCCAAGCGCGAGCAGATGTACACCCACGAGTTCGTGGGGGCGAATGCGGTCGTCACCGAGTTGCTCGGCGCCAGGCAGCACGCCTCGATCGCCGTGAAGCGCTTGCAGAGCGCGGCGTCGATCGCGCTGGAACTCCCCGAGAAGGCCGCCGCCGGCGCCCTCGTCAGGATCAAGGTCAGGGTCCGCAACGAGACCGCCGGGCATAATCTGCCCACGAGTCTCACCGACGTTCGACAGGTCTGGATCGAGGTGGTCGCGCAGGCCGGTGGCAAGGAGGTCTTCCGCAGCGGCGCTCTGGACGCGGCGGGAAGCGTCGATCCTGAGGCGGTGATGTTCCACGCGCAAGCCGTCGACAAGGACGGCCACCACACCTCGAAGCCCTGGGAGATCGTGCGGTTCGAGTCGAACACCTCGATCCCCCCGAAGGGCTTGGCGATCGCGCCGTACAGCTTCGAGCTGCCCGCCGACGCCAGGGGGCCGCTCTCGGTGCAGGCGACGCTGCACTACCGCTCCTTCGACCAGGGGCTGGCGAACCTCCTGCTCGGCGCGGGCGCGCCGAAGGTCCCGGTTGTCGACATGGTTTCGGCGAGTGGCGAAATCGCGATCCGGTAGCCCAACGCAGGAGAAACCCCGCGGCGGCGGCGATTCCGTCCTGGGGCCGGCCTCGGACGCGCTCCAGGTT
Organism: uncultured bacterium; assembly: GCA_964513745.1. Classification (GTDB taxonomy): domain Bacteria; phylum JAUVQV01; class JAUVQV01; order JAUVQV01; family DATDCY01; genus DATDCY01. The sequence continues at coordinate 16,769 of CAZEOK010000014.1, read as the reverse complement.
CACCTGCTCACCGAGACTACGCGGCTTTTTGCCGCGCCGCTGTCGCTTTCCCGTATTCTCGAAGAGTTCGTGGCCCTTCTCGCCGGGAATCTCGACGTCGGCGCGGTCCTGCTGCTGTTGCGGGAGGAGGGCGAGACGGAGTTCGTGCTGCACGCCGGGAGGGGTGTCCCTCGCGGCGCACCCCGGTCGGCGGGGGTGCCTTGCGACGATTCCATGATCGCCGCGCAGTGCACGAGCGGTCGGCCCCTCGTGGCGTCGGGGCTCGTTCGCGACCGGCGCTGGCGACGCTCGCGGCTGCGTCCGCTGCTGCCCGCCCGGACGGGATCGCTCCTAGCCCTGCCCCTGGCGGTGAGCGGCTGCGTGCACGGGTTTCTTATACTGGCGCCTCCCGCAGGCGCATGCTCGTGCACGGAGGCGGACATGGAGTGGTTTCTGCCCGTCGCCGAGCAGGCATCGCTCGCACTGGACCGGTGGTGGCTGACCCGCCGGCTGGAGAAGTCGGCCCGGGCCCTCGGAGTCACGGTGCGGTCACGCACCCGCGAACTGCGCGAGGCGAACCGCGCCCTGTGCGCCTCACTGAACGAGGTGCGCGATCTGCGGCGCTACAGCGAGCAGATCATCGCGAGCCTGGCCAGCAGCCTGGTGACGTTCGACGGCGGGGGCCGGGTGATGACGGTGAATCCCCCGGCCCGCGGGGTGCTGCAACTCGGTGTCGAGGACGTCGAGGGGCTGCCGCTTGGCGCCCTCTTCGGCGAGAGCTTCGCCACGACGTTGCTGGGCAAGCTCGGGCAGCGGTCGCTGCACATCACGCGCGTCCAGGCGCCGATCGTCCTGTGCTCCGGCGAGGAGAAAGTCATCGGCTACTCCGTGACGCCGTTGCGGCTCTCCCGAACCTCCCGCGGCTGGATCCTGCTCTTTCGCGACATCACGGACTCCAAGCGGCTCGACAGCGACCTGCGGCGGCTCGACCGTCTCGTCGCGCTCGGGGAGATCTCCGCCAACGTCGCGCACGAGCTGAAGAATCCCCTGACCGTGATGTATGCCAACATGGAGTGGCTGCTCGACAAGACACCCGAGGAGTTCCACAAGCGGATCCGGATCACGATCGACCATATGGAGCGCATGGAAGCCATCATCGGTCGCATGGGGATCCTCTCCCGCGACCAACCCCTGGCCGCGCGCACCATCGATCTGTGCGACCTGGTCGCCCAGATGCTGGCGTTCGTCGACAAGACGCTGCGGGAGAAGCGGATCGACGTCGACGTCGCCCTGCCCGCCGAGCCGGTCTGGCTGCAGGGCGATCCCGCCCAACTCCAGCAGGCGCTGCTGAACATCATCATGAACGCTTCCCAGGCGATCGGGACCAACGGCAAGCTCTCGGTCCGGTTGGACCGCCGGGCCGGCGGCGGCTGCCGGGGCGCCGAGATCAGCATCGCCGACAGCGGCCCGGGCATCCCGGCCCACCTGATCGGAAAGATCTTCCAGCCTTTTTTCACGACGAAGGAGACCGGAACCGGCCTGGGGCTGTCGATCACCAATCAGATTGTCGCCGCGCACAAGGGCCGGATACTGGCGGAGAACATTTCCGGCGGCGGGGCCTGCATCAGGCTCTGGCTTCCCGTGGCCGAGAGAGCCGTCGACCGAGCGGGCGGTCAGCCCGCCCCGAGCTGACCGCAGGCCGCGCCGATCTCGGCCCCCTGACTCTGGCGGATGAGGGCGGTGTAACCGGCGGCTTTGAGCCGCGCCTGAAAGGCCAGCACGGCGTTCTTCCCGGGCGCGGCGTACGGCAGCCCCGAGTGCGGGTTGAAGGGGATGAGATTGATTTTACAGTGCACTCCCCGAAGGACCCGCGCCAGGGTGCCGGCGAGCGCCGGCGTGTCGTTGACGCCGCCGAGCAGCACGTATTCGATCGTGACCGGCCGCCGTCCGGTCGGGTAGCGGCGCAGCGCCGGGATCAGCGCTCGCAGAGGGTACGTGCGGTTGATCGGCATCAGCTGCGAGCGCAGGGCGTCGATTGGGGCGTTGAGCGAGACGGCGAGCTTGACCTGGGGAAGCTCGGCGCCAAGCCAGTCGATCCCGGGGACGATCCCGGCGGTCGAGATCGTGACCCGCGAGGCGGAGATGCCGCCGCCCGCGCTCGAGGTGAGAAAGCGCACGGCCTCGGCAAGAGCCACGCGGTTGAGCAGCGGCTCGCCCATGCCCATGAAGACCAGGTTCGTGACCGCTGCGCGCTTCGGCAGCTCGCGCCGCGCCGCGAGCCACTGGTCGACGATCTCCGACCAGTGCAGGTTGCGCGTCAGCCCGAGTTTTCCGGTCCGGCAGAAGACGCATCCGAGGGGGCAGCCGGCCTGCGACGAAAGGCACTGGGTCAGGCGGGTCCCGTGCGGAATCAGGACCGTCTCGCACGCGGCGCCGTCCTCGAAGCGCACCAGCAGCTTGGTCGTGCCGTCGGGACTGCGAAGCCGCTCGGCGACTTCGGGCGTGACGATGGTGCAGCTTTCCGAGAGGGCTTCACGGGCCTTTTTCGACAGCGTCGTCAGGGCGGCGATGGACGCGACCCCCCTCACGAAGAGATGCCGGCGCAGCTCGTCGGCTTGCCATGCGGGCTGGCCGATTCCGGCGAGCAGGTCGACCAGTTCGCCCCGCGAAAGCTTTTTCAGGTCGATCGTCCCCCCGGCCGTTTCCCGATTCACGGTGTCGCCGCCGCCTTTCCCGCAAGCAGCCCGGTCGTGAAGGCCGCCTGCAGATTGTACCCGCCGGTGTCGCCGTCAAGATCGAGAACCTCCTGCG
>CAZEOK010000014.1:0-13969 GCA_964513745.1 uncultured bacterium | reverse complement strand
TGACCGGCGAGCGCTGGGCCGGGACAGATGCCTCCGCTGCGGTCGGCATGACAGAGGGGTGCCGGGCCTCCTTCATCCGTTTATCCGTTTGCCTCGCAGAGAATCCGCTGTGAGACATCCGTTTATCCGTTGTGCATCCGTTGACTATCTGCATGCTGCTTGCCCGGCGATCCAGCCGGTGGTCCAGGCGTTTTGGAAGTTGAAACCCCCGGTCAATCCGTCGGTGTCCAATATTTCGCCGGCGAAGTAGAGACCGGGGACCAGCCGCGAGCCCATCGTCACCGGGTGAACCTCGCGCAGGTCAACGCCGCCGGCGGTGGCCATCCCCTGCGCGATCGGCAGGGTGCCGACCGCGGTACAGGGGAAGGCCTGAAGCAACCCGACGATCTTCGCCCGCGCCGCCCGCCCGGCCTGCTTAGCCGGGAGCGTGGCGTCGAGTCCCGCGATCTCGAGGAAAACCGGGATGATCTGCCGGGGAAGCATGGCCGCAAGCATGTTCCCGAGTGTGCGGGCTGTCAGGGATGCCGTCTCGCGTTCCAGCCGCGCTTCGAGCTTCGCGGTGTCGAGCGCCGGCTTGAGGTTGATCAGCAGCGGCACGGGGGACGCGGCGGCCAGCGCGCCGATGCGGCCGCTTACCGGGAAGACCGCCGGGCCGGAGATGCCGAACGGCGTGGCATGGACCTCGCCGAAGGACTCGATGGGAGGGTGTCCGGCAGGGTGTGCGACCAGCAGGACATTGCGCAGCTTGAGCCCGGTCAGGCGTTTGAAATACGGTTCGCGGCAGACCACCGGGACGAGCGCTGGGCGAGGCGTGACGATGTGGTGCCCGAGCATCGCCGCGATCCGGTAGCCGTCGCCGCGCGAGCCGGTCTGCGGGTACGAGGCCCCCCCGGTCGCCAGCACGACGCGGTCGGCGCGTTCCGCAAAGCTCTCGCCCACCACCAGAAACCGCCCGCCGGGCTCGCGGGCCACCCGTGTCACGCGCCGCCGGGCGAGCAGCCTGGCACCGTGTCCTGCGGTCCACGCGAGGAGCGCAGCGAGGACGGCCGCCGCGCCGCCGCGGGCCGGATAAATTCTGCCACCGCGCTCGATCGCGGTTTCGACGCCGATCCCGGCGAGGAATTCCCTCAACTCCAGGGAGAAAAAGCGGTGGCAGGCGTTGCGCAGGAATACACCGTTTGCGCCGAAGCCCTCGAGAAACTTCTCGAGATGCAGAGTGTTCGAGAGATTGCAGCGGCCCTTGCCGGTGAGCAGCAGTTTTTTCCCCGGCCGGTCCTCGCCATCGAGCAGGGTCACGGCAGCACCGTCTTCGGCGGCCTTGCCGGCGGCCATCAGGCCCGCGGGTCCGGCGCCGATGACGATGACCTGGAGACGGGGCCAGGCTGCGGTTTCCACGGTGTCGATGCGTCGGGATCTGGCGGTCCCTGTTTCAGGGCCGGTACTCAGCCCAGGATCCCTCGGATTCCCAGACTTTCACCGCGACCAGCCGAACGCGCCCGTCGTCGACGGCAGGCGCGAGCCGCTCGAAGATGTGCCGGGCGATCAGCTCCGAGGAAGGGCTGCAGGTCTGGAAGGCCTCGAGGTCGTTGAGGAAGCGGTGGTCGAGCTGGGCGAGCACGGCGGAGAGGCGCTCGCGCAGCACCGTAAAGTCCAGGCCCATACCCGCAGCGTCGAGCGACTCGGTGCCTGTCAGGACTTCGATCTTCCAGTTGTGCCCATGCAGGCGCTCGCACTTGCCCTGGTAGTTTCGCAGCGAGTGCGCCGCGGAAAAGCTCGCCGTGATTGCCGAGTGGTACATGCCATCCTCCCTGGTGAGTGCGGTCTCTGTCACCGTGCAGGTTGCGGGGTCCTGACGCTGCGGACCTCCCCTCCGCCAGGAGGTGCTGCACAGCAGCGCAAGCCCTGTACAAAGACCGTCATCTGTGTCAGTAGCCGCGCAGGTTCAGATACCAGTCGATCAGCGAACTCCCCCAGAAGACGGCGCATACCCCGCCCAGGGCGAGGAACGGGCCGAAAGGGATGGCGTCCTTGCGGCCCTTGCGGCCGGCGATCATCAAGGCGATCCCGACGGCCGAGCCGGCGAGCAGCCCGATGAACACCGCGACGCCGAGATCCCGCAGTCCGAGAAACGCCCCCATCATCGCGGTGAGCTTGATGTCGCCGCCTCCCATGCCGCCGCGGCTCACGACGGCGACCAGGTAGAAGAACCCGCCGCCGATCAGCGCCGCCGTCAGCGAGTCCCAGAATCCCGGCGAGGCGAGGACACCCGGAAGGCGGTCGAGGGCGAGCCGGTGATGGATAAACTCGGCAAGCAGGCTGCCGCGAGGGGGCAGGAAGAAACTGGCCGCCAGGCCGAGCCCGATGCCGGGGAGCGTGATCGCATCCGGGATGATCCAGTGGTCGACGTCGATCATCGTGATCGTCAGCAGCGCCGAGCAGAGCGCGGTGAAGGCGAGCAAGGGGAACCCGAGGCCGAAACGCAGCGCAAGCGTGGCCCAGAGCAGGGCATTCGCCAGCTCGACCAACGGATAGCGCAGGGCGATCGGCTCGCGGCAATCGCGGCAGCGCCCGCCCAGGGCGATCCAGCCGAGCAGCGGGATGTTGTCCCAGGGGCGGATCGGAGCACCGCAACGTGGGCAGTGCGAACCGGGGAACACTATCGACTGGCCGGCCGGCAGGCGGTGGATCACCACGTTGAGGAAACTCCCGACTACCGCGCCGAAAAGGCCGGCGATGACCGGAAAGGCCCAGGTGTTCAGCACGGCCGGCTCCGCCCGTCCGCGCGTCCGTCGCCTGACCGCTCTCTCTCTCCCCCCGGGCAAACGCCGACGTTCCTCCCGGGACGGGGGGAGGATGCGGGAGTGTCGGGACCGTGGTGACGGCTGCGCACGCCACGGTAATAGCAGAGCGCGGGGGGGCAGGTCAACGCGACAATGCGCCGGCGATGGCGCCGGCGGGTTGACAACCGCTCCCGAGATCACAAGAATCCACCTCCATGAAAAAGCGAAAGACGAAAGCAACTCCGGGTCTTGATCACGGTCACCCCTGCCACTCGTGCGGTGCGGCGTGCTGCCGCTATGTGGCGGTCGCCCTCGCGCCGCCGCGCGACGCTGACGATCGCGACCTGATCCACTGGTACCTCTCGCACGCAGACGTCTGCGTCTACATCGACAAGGACGGGGAATGGTGGGTCCAGGTCGGCACCGACTGCCGGCACATCGCCCCCGATGGTGGCTGCGGTGTCTACGAGAGCCGTCCGCAGCTCTGCCGTGACTACGGGACGCACGCCTGCGAGCGCGCCGACCACGACGACGAGAACATCGCCGAGTTCACCACGATCGAGCAGTTCGAGCTCTTTTTCGCCCTCAACTACCGCCTCGCCGGCGAGAAGGTCCGCCGGAAGCACCGCCGCTACCGCGCGACGGCCTCCTGAGGGAGGGCGGGAAGGGCAGGAGGGCCGATCTGCTAAGATGCGCGCGACAAGGAGGTTGGCATGCATCTGCCTTTCGGATCCAGAAAAACGCTGATGGGCGCCTCGCGGACCTGCGGCTGAGCGGCGAAACTCTCTCCGACCGTGTTGTCGGACGTGCTCGCCGGGCTGCGACGGCCCGCTGACCCGAACCTGCTCGTGGGGTTCGAGACCGCGGACGACGCCGCGGTCTACCGTGTGAGCCCCCAGATCGCCGTCATCTCGACGGTGGATTACATTACGCCGGTCGTGGACGACCCGGTGTGGTTCGGGCGCATCGCCGCCGCGAACGCCCTCTCCGACGTCTGGGCGATGGGCGGGCGGCCGGTCATGGCGCTCAATGTCGTCAATTTCCCGGTCAAGGACCTCGACCTCGGCCTGCTGCGCGACATGCTCCGCGGCGGCGCCGAGAAGGTAGCCGAGGCGGGCGCCTGTATCGCCGGCGGGCACTCGGTCGAGGACCCGGAGCCGAAGTATGGATTGGCGGTGACGGGCGTTGTGCACCCCGATCGCGTCCTGGCCAACTGCGGGGCGCGACCGGGGGATGCGATCGTTCTCACCAAGCCGCTGGGGAACGGCGTCCTCTTCAACGCCAACCGCGCCGGCAAGTACCCGTATGCCGACCTGGAGCGCCAGGTGCTCCCGGTGACGGCCGCATTGAACATGGCGGCGTGCGAGGCGGCACTCAGGCACGAGGTACACGCGTTGACCGACGTCACCGGTTTCGGGATCGGCGGGCACGTTCTGGAAATGGCGTCCGGCTCCGGCGTGCGGATCGTTCTCTCCTTCAGGGCCCTGCCGCTGTACCCGGGCACGGTGGAGATGTACGCGGCGGGCGTCAGCACCGGGTCGAATCCGGGCAACAGGCGACTCTGCGGCGAGCGTCTGCTCTTCGTCGCGAAACTGCGCCGCGGGCAGGAGGAGATCCTGTTCGATCCGCAGACCTCGGGCGGGCTGCTCGCGGCGCTGCCCGAGGCGCAGGCGCGCGAGTACGTCGAAGACTTGCGCGCGGCAGGATTGTCGTGGGCGGCCGTCGTCGGACACGTCGAAGACGGTGCCCCCGGCATCACCATCACCGACTAGCCCGCCTTGCATCCGGACTCTTCTCGGCGGCCTGCTCCGCAGGCGCCGACGGACAGTCGCGAGCCAGGCGCTTGGGCCATCATAGGCACCTTGTGTATTCAGGGTTTATCAGTGCTGCCAACTGGCTTTGACAAAGTGCCAGCAGCGGGGCACCGTATTGGGGCACGGGGAGAGACAGCTGCGGTCGTTCAGTGCACGGGGAGGGGTGTCTCATGAAGGATGCGAAGAAGGCCGGCGGCATCAAGAGCGCGCTCGAGTTGGCGATGGAGAGGATGCAGCAGAAGCAGGGCGACATCGTCCCGCTGACTCACGAGCAGAAGCTGGCCATCGCCGAGATCGAAGCCGAAACCACGGCCAAGATCGCCGAGGAGGAGATCATGGCGAAGTCCCGCGTCCAGGCCGCCTATGCGAGCGGGGACGCCGAAGCGGCGAGGAAGGTCGACGAGGACATCAAGGGCGAGATTGCCCGCCTCCGCGAACGCGGCGAGCGGAAGAAGGAGAAGGTCCGCAGGGGGGAGTAGGGTCCTGCGCCGGTCGACTGCCCCCCATGATCAGCGAGCCGGCGAAAAAGAGCGCGGCGGCCAGCGCGAAGGTCGCCGTCGGCGAGCCGCTGGCGCGGTAGAGCCAGATCCCGAAGGGTCCGCCGATGATGGCGCGCACCCCGACCAGCGCGACGTGTGCCCCCATGTATCCGGCGGAATCGCGGCCGCCAGCGAAGTGGATCGGCCCGGTCGTCCAGCCGATGTTCGCAGCGGCCATCCCGCAGCCATAGACGAAAAAGGCGAGGTAGGCCATCTTCACGCCCTGGGCGGAGGCAAGCAGCAGCGGGAAGAGCGTCAGGATCGTGAAGGAGATCCGGGAGACCGCGAGCGGACCGATCCGGTCGAGCAGCCGGCCGAAGGGGTGCGAGAGGGCGGCGATCATCGTGAAATAGATCAGCCCGCGGGCGTTGGAGACATCGGCGTAGGCGACCTGAAGCTTCTCGACCAGATAGACCGGGACCGTCGGCTGGAGCATCATCCAGCCAAGGCCGTAGGCCATGAATCCCATTTCGTAGCGCCGGAATCCCCGGTCCGTGCGTACCAGCAGCAGGGCCCCGGCGAATGGCCGACGCACGGCTCCGACAAGCGCGTCGCCCAGCCCCGCAGCGAAGAGTTTCCTCTCGGCAGGCTCGCCCGGCCTGGATCGGAAACGCGCCCGCGCGAGGCTCAGGCAGGAGAAGAAGCCACAGGTCGCGGCTGCGGGATAGACGAAGCGGTAGGCTTCGGGCCGCCAGTCGTACAGCCGGCCGACCAGCAGCGAGACCGCGATGGCCGTGAGCGCCTGCAGGGCGATACCGAGGCCGAGAACCCGACCGCGCTCGCGCGCGCTGAAGTTGCGCTGGAGCAGCGCATTGGCCGCCGGGACGACGGCGCCATAGAGGAAGGTCGCGATGGCGATGACGGCGGTGAAGGAGACGGCCGAGCCGGCGACGGCGACGAGCAGCAGCGAGAGCCGCCCGAGCATGCCGAAGACGAGGAACGTCGATGACTTCTCGCGCCGCTCGAGCAGGCCGGACCACCAGGCCGCGAAGAGCAGCGCCGCGGTCGGGCCGATGACGAGCGCGGTCAGGATGGCATCGCCGGCGCCGAGGGTCTTTTTGGCGACGTACTCGTTGAGGATGAAGACGCCGAGTACGGCGCCCTCGAGGACGCTCGAGCGCCACCATGCCCCCTGGGTGTAGCGGCCGACACGGCTCCCCGCGCCGAGTGCGGACCACCGCGTCAAAGGGCCTTTGGCCACGGGAACCATCTGCAGCGCCGCGCCTGGCGCTAGCGCGAGGCCGCGGCGTCGCCCGTCGCGGCCTTCAGCGCAGCCGCGAGTTCCGACAGGCGATACGGTTTCGTGATCACTCCGCAAAAGCCGTGCTCGGCGAAATTTGCCATGACCGGGTCATTGGAGTAGCCGCTGGAAACCAGTGCCCGCGCGGTGGGGTCGCGGGCGAGAAGCTCGCGGATGGCTTCCTTGCCGCCCATGCCCCCGGCGATGGTGAGGTCCATGATGACGAAGTCGAACGGCCTGCCCTGCGCGCGGGCCTGGTCGTAGCGGGCGATCGCGGCGACGCCGTCGGGTGCGCACTCGACCTCGTAGCCCAGCTCCTTGAGCATCTCGCGGGCGATCTCGCTGACGATCTTCTCGTCGTCCATCACGAGAACGCGTCCCTTGCCGTGCTGTGCGGTCTGCAACGGCTGCTCGGGGGCCGGCAGCGACTGGCCCGACGCGGGCAGGTAGACGAAGAAAGTCGTGCCCTTTCCCGGCTCGGAATCCACGCTGATGTGGCCGCCGTGCTGCTTGACGATCGAGTAGGTCACGGCCAGCCCGAGCCCGGTGCCCCCCGGCTTGGTGGTGAAGTAGGGGTCGAACATCCGCTGAAGGTTTTCCCGCGGGATGCCGCAACCCGTGTCCCGAACCGTGATCCGCACGTAGCTCCCCCGGGGCAGCAGCGGGTCTTTCTGCGCGCCCACGCTCATGTTGTCCGCAATCACGAGCACCGTCCCGCCGCCGGCCGTGGCTTGCACCGCGTTGAGCACCAGGTTGTTCACAACCTGGCCGATCTGCCCTTCGTCGATCTCCGCGGTCCAGAGCGAGGGGGCAATGTCGACCTGGCAAGAGATGCCGGAGCCCCGGCAGGCGAATACGGCGTGGTCGCGGACCAGCTGCGCGACGGATGCGAGCCGCCTGACCGGCGACCCTCCCTTGGCGAACGTCAGCAGCTGTTGCGTCAGACCCTGGGCGGCCAGCGTGGCCTTCTCGGCCTCGAGCAGCCGGGCGTGCACGGGGTCACCCGGCTTGGAGGCGACCTGGGCCAGGCTGATGTTGCCCAGCACGGCCGTCAGGATGTTGTTGAAGTCGTGGGCGATGCCGCCCGCAAGCAGGCCGACCGACTCGAGCTTCTCGCGTTTGCGCAGCTCTTCTTCGAGGATCATCGTGTCCGTGATGTTGCGAAGGATGGCGCGGATACCGACGGGTTTCCCGTGATCCCGGACGAGGCTGACGTCGCCCTCGAGCTCGACCTTCTCGCCGCTCCTCGCAAGCAGCGTGGTGCGGACCCGCCCCCCCGAAGCCCCGTTCAACAGAGCCGCGATACGGTTGCGGCAGTCCTCGTCGCAATCCGGGTGGAGCAGGTCGTAGAGGGAAATGCGGGAGCTCTCGTCGAGGCTGTACCCGATGGTCGAGCACCAGGCGTCGTTCACGTACTCGATCGAGCCGTCGACCCTGGCTCTCATGATCAGATCGTTGGCGTTCTCGAACAGATCGCGGTAGCGCTCCTCGCTGCGCCGCAACTGCTCTTCGGAGGCGATCCGTTCGGTGATGTCGGAGTAGACGAGCACGCTCCCCGTGATCTCGCCCGCCTGGTTGCGCACCGCCGTCTCCACGATGTCGTAGTGGCGACCGCCGACCACCCAGTCCGGGGAGCGAAAGGCCTCCCCGGTTTCGAGCGTCACCCTGAAGGGGCAGGGCCGGTCCGGTCGGTCGGTCTTGCAGACCACCTCGCGGCAGCTGCAGCCGACCAGGTCGATCTTGCCGATGCCGAACTGCTCCCGGAACTTCGTGTTGGTGGCGAGGATTTTCTGGTGGCGGTCGATGACGAGGATCCCCAGTCCGGCGGAATCGAATATCGCCTGCAGCTCTTCACGGGCAAACCGCAGTTGCTCGTTGGTGTTGTTCAGGTGGGAGAGCACCTGGCGAAAGGACCCGGCCACGATGCCGATCGGATCGAGCGCGATCAGCGTGTTGTCGTCGAGCTCCTCGGGGCGCAGCGGGGAGGTGCCGATGACCGTCAGCAGTTCGTTGACCTTGTCGCGGATATAGGCCATCGTGCGCGCGTGGCGCTCGGCCAGGTCCTGGCGGTCCGGCGGCCGCACGCCGCCATCGGGATGGTCGCTATGCTCAACCGCTGTGAACATCGATCAGATAGAAGCCGTGGTTGCGCGTGACGTCGGCGGCGTAGCCCATGTTTCGCGCCGATTCCGGGATGGTCGTCACGCAGTCCCGGTTGTCGGTCAGAAAGCGCAGGCGGATGGCTTTCTCGCGCAGGGCTTCCTGATGGAGGTTGATCTCCCGCAGCGCCGTCAGCAGGGTTGAGGGGCAGATCTGCCCGCGGATGTCGTATTCGATCGATTCCATCGTCGTGTCATCTCCCCGTTCCGGAAACGCCTCCTGGAATCACGAGGCTTGTCAGCAGGCGCCCCCCCGCCCAGGCGCCGGGAAGCAGGCCGATCAGGAAGAGGAAGCTCGACGCCGCCAGGATCGGCAGCCCGCCCAGCAGGTGCCAGACGTTGCAGGTCGGCGCCATTCTCGAGGCGAAACCCATGAGGACGCCGCCGACGAGTGCCGAGATCAGCTGGCGCGGTGGAATGTTGCGGCTGACGTGCCATTCCCCCAGCAGCAGCGCGGAGACGGCGCTGCCGAGGATGATACCGGCCACAAGCGGGAACTGGATAGCGGCGATGGCGTCGATCTGGGGTCCGGAGCCGCCCGCGAGTCCGACCCCGGTGATCGGGTGGCGGTAATGCAGCGGGACTGCCTGGAAGAAGACGAGGCCGGCGAAGTGCCCCGGGAGAGCCAGTCGCTCGACCCAGCCTGCGATCTTGGCGTAGGAGGAGGTGACGCCCAGGGGGAGGCCGATGACGATCGCCGAGACCAGGCTGATCAGCGCGAGGAGCAGAGCCGCCTTCCACGGCTGGAGCTCACCCGCAAGCGCGGACGTGCGACGAAACTTTCCTTGCCGCCGCCACCACAGCAGCAGGGCGGCGCCGGCGGCCGCGATCAGCAGGACGGGCACGGTCGGCCCGACGCCGATGATCTGCGGCAGCGTGATCTTGCCGGGGAAGAACGTCGCCCGCTTGGCGAATGCGGACCAGAAAGGAAATATTTCGGCGTAGCCGGCGCTTCCGACGATCAGCCCTGCGAAAGCCACCGCGCTGATCAGGCTGCCGGCGCCCATCCGGTAGAGGGTGCCGACGACGCACCCCCCGGCCAGCACCATGCCGACGCCGAAAAGCAGGCCGCCGATCACGTTTACTGCCGAGGGCGCATAGAACAGCGGGAAGGGAAAGTTCGGCAGCAGGCCGAGCAGCCGGGCGGCCTCGAAGAGGACCATCGTGACGACGACCAACAGCAGGAGGCTGCGCAGCTTGTCGACCCGCTTGAAGAGAAAGAGGTCGCGGAACATGCCGGCCAGGCAGAAATCGGAACGGTGCATCACCGCGCCGGCGCCGAGGCCGAGGAGCAGCGAGCCGATGGCGAGGATCAGGTACGTCCCGGTCAACATTTCCACAACCATGATGGCGACTGAAGCAAGGATGTCAAGTGCGCCCGTCGAGACACCGGAGAGGCGACGCGGGGGATCGTGCCTCCCCTAGGGCACGCGCGCCTGCACCATGCGCGCACGGATGGTTGCCGTCTGGCGCGCGAGAAACGGCGTCGTCCCCCGCCTCTCGTAGTAGCGAGGGTTCGGGACCATTGCGGCAAGGCGCGCCGCCTGCTCGGCGTCAAGCGCCGCGGCGCTGGTCCCGAAGTGCCGCCGCGCGGCCGCCTCGGCGCCGAACGTGCGCTCGCCCCACTCGATCAGGTTGAGATAGAGCTCGAGGATGCGGCGCTTGTCGAGCGCAGCCTCGAGCATGACGGTGATCAACGCCTCCTCTCCCTTGCGCCAGGGGGTGCGCGCACGGGAGAGGAAAAGGTTCTTGGCGAGTTGCTGGCTGATGGTCGACCCGCCGGCGACGACGCGGCCTCTCTTGAGGTTCTTCTCGTAGGCCTCCTGGATCCCCTCCCAGTCGAAGCCCTCGTGGGAGAGGAACTTTGCGTCTTCGGCGGCCACGATGGCCCGCTTGAGCTGCGGCGAGATGCGCTCATAGGGGACCCAGCTTTGCGTCAGCGTCGCCCGCGGGTCCTTCTTGCGCAACTCGCCCAGGCGCGCGCGCATGAACGCGGTTTCCGACGGGTTGTGCGTGCGCCACCAGAGGATGCGCGCGAGGATCGAGCCCTCGTAGAGCGCCAGCGCCGCGAGCGCGACCAGCACTGCGCGCACCAGGAGCCGTCGGAATCGCTTCATGCCGGCGCGCCTCACGACAACCTCCGCGGCGGGGAAGAGCTTTGCCTGATCAGGATGTCTACCGCCGTCCTGGGCGGATGTCAATCGGGCCCGGTTCCCGCGTGGCGTTTTGCCCACCGCCCCGTTTCGCCCGTTCTCACGATGCTGTATCATCACGTCTCACCGACAACAAGGAGCGTGCATGAAAAGATTCGACGGACGCGAACCGAACGGGCTGCGCCCCGTGAAGATCCAGACGGGGTTCCAGCGCAACGCGGAGGGCTCCGCCCTGATCACGGTGGGCGGCACGACGGTTCTGTGCGCGGCGAGCGTCGAGGAGAAGGTCCCCCCCTTCCTGCGCAACACCGGCAAGGGCTGGGTGACGGCCGAGTACTCCATGCTGCCGCGCGCGACAAACACGCGCATGCAGCGCGAGTCGAGCGCCGGCAGGATCGGCGGCCGCACCCACGAGATCCAGCGGCTCATCGGCCGCTCTCTGCGGGCCGTGACGGACACCGCGGCCATCGGCGAGCGCACGGTCTGGGTGGACTGCGACGTGCTGGAGGCCGACGGCGGCACGCGCACGGCGTCGATCACGGGGGCCTTCGTCGCGCTCGCGCTGGCATTCGAGAAGCTGCGCGCCGCCGGCAAGATCGCCCGCGTGCCGCTGCTCGACCACGTCGCGGCGGTGAGCGTCGGCGTCGTCGATGCCGCCGTGCTGCTGGACCTGTGCTATCAGGAAGACTCGCGCGCCGAAGTCGACATGAACGTGGTGATGACCGGCGCCGGCAAGATCGTCGAGATCCAGGGCACGGCCGAAGGCGCGCCTTTCTCGTGGCACCGCCTCGAAGAGCTGGGGGCGGCGGCGCGGGCCGGCATCCAGGAGCTGATCGCGCTGCAGACCGAGGTGCTCGGCTCGATCTCGATCGGCAAGAAGTAGCGGCGACGTTGCGATGCGGCTCCTGCTGGCCTCCGGCAACCGCAAGAAGGCCCTCGAGATGGCGGCGATCCTCGGGGAGGGCGCCGGCGAGCGCGTCGAGGTGCTGACGCTCGAGGACTTCCCCGCTCTCGGCTCGCCCGAGGAGACCGGGGCGACCTTCCTGGAAAATGCGCGGATCAAGGCGCGAGCCGGCGCGGCGGGCTCCGGGCTGCCCACGATCGGCGAGGACTCGGGGCTCACGGTGGACGCGCTCGGCGGCGCCCCGGGGATCTTCTCGGCGCGCTACGCCGGGGACGACCGCGCCAGGTGCGACAAGCTGCTGCGCGAGCTGGCGGGCGTCCCCCCGGAGCGGCGGACCGCCCGCTACGTCTGCGCGGCGGTGCTGGCACTCCCAGACGGCCGCGAGGAGCATTCGGAAGGGACCTGCGAGGGCGCGATCGCCCTGGCGCCGCGGGGCACGGGCGGTTTCGGTTACGACCCGGTTTTTCTGCTCCAGGACGGGCGGATGATGGCCGAGCTGACCGGGGAGCAGAAGGCTGCCGTCAGCCACCGCGGCCGCGCGCTTCGGCACCTGGCGCCGAAAATGATGGCACTGCTGGAACGCGATCGATAAGGTATAGTGTCGACAGTGAATTCGGCGAGGATAGAGCCCAGGAATATGCCTCGCCGGCACGGATTTTCGGGGCGTGGCGCAGCCTGGTAGCGCACCTGCTTTGGGAGCAGGGAGTCGGAGGTTCAAATCCTCTCGCCCCGACCACGTTGTTCCGGCCGGGCGCTGCGACTCCCGTGTCTTGACGGTTGGTCCAAAGGCACACATTATAGTCGCCATGAAATTCACGCACCTTGATCGGCAGCCAGCTGACACGTGATCCGCAAGGTCACCCGAAACACCATCGCGTTCGTCTGTCTGCTGATAGGCATCGCGGGGCTCTTTCTGCCCTTCATCCAGGGGATCGCGATGATCATCCTCGCGGTGGTCATCGCCGATTTCGACGCCAAGGAGCGGCTCCTCGGGCGCTATCGACACACCCGGATCGGGCGCCCGCTCTGGGAGCGTCACGAAGCGCGCAAGGCGCGCGACGCGGCGCACAGCGGGGGCGTTGCCGGGTCAGGAGGGGAATAGGGTTGTT
Organism: uncultured bacterium; assembly: GCA_964513745.1. Taxonomy (GTDB): domain Bacteria; phylum JAUVQV01; class JAUVQV01; order JAUVQV01; family DATDCY01; genus DATDCY01. The sequence goes on along the minus strand of CAZEOK010000014.1, from coordinate 1,271 downwards.
CCGATGGCGAAATCCGGGAATTGCCGCCACAATATCACTCACGCTCAAGCCGAGGTGATCCCATGACAGAGGAACTCTCTCGCCAGTCGCTCTACCAGTATCTCAACTACGTCAAGCTCGCGGTGCGAGTGCAGAACGACAAGTTGGACCCTGATAACCTTGACGAGGAGCAGCGGGTGCAGCTTGCGATGCGGCAGGGGACGGCCATGCTGGCTCAGGAAATCATCGCGCGTTACGGGTTGGCGCCGGGGCCAGAAGACAATTAGAGCAGAGCGAAGCAAGCGCCCATAGCTCAGCTGGATAGAGCAACGGACTTCTAATCCGTAGGTCGCAGGTTCGAATCCTGCTGGGCGCGCCAGTAAAATCAATGGACCTGCGATCTGTCCGCTGGGCCGCATACAATTCGGTCGCCCCAATGTGCGGTGAATATGGGTTATAATAACCGCAAGAGGTGCGGTGAATGACGAGGTATATCCATGAACTGCCGGATTGGCCCCGATTCCGCTGGAGTCTAGAGGCCTTGGCGCAGAGGCTTGCCGCCGTTCGTCACAAACAGGGTTATCTGCTTGGGCGTATGCAGGCGCTGGGATTTTCTCTGCGCGCAGAGGCAGTGCTTCAAACGCTGACCCTCGACGTCTTGAAATCCAGCGAAATCGAAGGGGAGGCGCTTGACAAGGATCAGGTCCGTTCATCCGTGGCCCGACGTCTTGGCGTTGATGTCGGGGCCTTGGCGCCTGGAGACAGAAACGTCGACGGTGTTGTCGAGATGATGCTCGACGCCACACAAAATTATGAAAAGCCGCTGACCAAAGAAAGACTGCTTAGCTGGCACGCCTCGCTATTTCCAACAGGGTACAGCGGCCTGCGAAAGATCAACGTCGGCGCCTGGCGCGACGACGCCACAGGGCCGATGCAGGTCGTATCAGGACCCGTCGGCCGCGAACGGGTGCATTTCGAAGCGCCTGCCGCCGCACGGCTTGAGCAGGAAATGACCGCCTTCCTGGACTGGTTCAACCGCGACGATGGGACGGACTTCGTACTGCGTGCCGGCATTGCACACCTGTGGTTTGTCACCATCCATCCTTTTGATGACGGCAACGGTCGTATCGCACGCGCGCTTGCCGATATGATGTTGGCCCGATCCGAGGGGAGCCCCCAACGCTTCTACAGCATGTCCGCGCAAATACGCGTCGAACGGGACGCCTACTATGGCGGTCTGGAAGAGACACAGAAGGGAACGCTGGATATCACGGCGCGGCTGGAGTGGTTCC
>CAZEOK010000013.1:0-39951 GCA_964513745.1 uncultured bacterium | reverse complement strand
TCTTCCTCGAAGGTGTCGACATACCGGGGGATATTCAGGTTGAACTCGGCTTCCTGGATCTCCTTGAGCGTGGCCCGATGGGCGTACTTGTCGACGCTCTTGAACGCCTTGAAGGTGGCGACGATCTTCGCGATATCCTGCGGCCGCAGCCGGTTCTGGTTCTTGCAGTCCTCGTACTCCCGGCTCGCGTCGATGAAGAGGACGTCCTTCGTCTTCTTGCCCTTGTTGAAGATCAGGGTCGCAGCCGGAATGCCCGTCCCGTAGAAGAGGTTCGCCGGCAGCCCGATCACGGCCTCCAGGAGGTTCTCCTCAATCAGCTTCTGACGGATCAGACCCTCCTGCCCGCCGCGGAAGAGCACACCGTGGGGCACGATCACCCCGACCTTCCCTTCGCCTTCCAGAGCGATCTCGATCATGTGCGTGATGAAGGCGTAATCGCCCTTGCTCTTCGGGGGGATGCCGCGCCAGAAGCGGTTGAAGCGATCGTGCGCCGCGTCCTCGGCCCCCCATTTGTCGAGGGAGAAGGGGGGATTGGCGACAACGATGTTGAATCTCATCAGGGCGTCGCCCTCGATGAGCTTCGGATTGTTCAGCGTGTCGCACCACTCGATGCGGGCGTTGTCCATGCCGTGGAGGAACATGTTCATCCGGCAGAGCGACCAGGTCGAACCGTTGCTCTCCTGCCCGGCGAGCAGGAAGTCGTTGCTGCCGACCTCATTGGCGACCTTGATCAGCAGCGAGCCGGAGCCGGTGGTGGGGTCGCAGATGCGATTACCGGGCTTAGGCTGGAGCAGCTTCGCCAGCAGCGTCGAGACCTCGGCGGGGGTGTAGAACTCCCCGGCCTTCTTCCCGGCGCCGGCGGCGAAGCGGGCGATCAGGTATTCGTAGACGTCGCCGATGATGTCGTTGTCACCGAGCTGCGAGGGGCGAAGGTCGAGCCCCTTGAAGTCGTCGAGCAGGTGTTTGAGCCGCCGGTTCCGCTCCTTCGTCTGGCCGAGCGCCGGCTCGCTGTTGAAGTCGATGTTGCGGAAGACGTTCTCGAGCTTCGACTTGTTCTCCTCCTCGATCCGCTCCAGGACGATGTTGATCAACTCCCCAATATTCGCCGCGTCGCGCTTCGCGTAGAGGTGGTCGAAGTCGCACTCCTCGGGCACCACAAACCGCTCCCGGCTCATCGCCCGCTCGATACGCTGCTTGTCCCCGGCGTATTTCTTGGCGTAGTCGGCCAGGCGATCCTTCCGCCGGTCGCTCAGGTACTTGAGGAAGAGCATGGTCAGGATGTAGTTCTTGTATTCCGCCGGGTCGATCGTGCCGCGGAAGGTATCGCAGGCGCGCCAGACGGCGTTGTTGATCTCGTCTCGGGAAAGCGAAGCTCCCATTTTCAAACCTCCCTATGCCTCACGGCGGTGAATTGCATGCTGGCAAGCAGTCTGGATCAGCGCGTCCCTCTTGGATTCGAGTTCGCGCAGAAGATCCTGCTCCGCGCGGCGCAGCATGGCGACGCGGACGACTTGCTGCTGTACGGAGAGTGGCGGGATGGGGACTTCCATCTCGCCGATATCGGCCTTGGTGATGAGTGCGATATAGGTCCCTTGCGATCTGCTCCGCAGGTATTCCTGGGCGTCAGGCTGGTTGAGATACCAGCCGACATACTCCGGGAGCACGTCTTTGCGATTGATCCGCAGGATATAGAAATTGCTCGAAGCGACCGTATTCCCGGGCACTCCCGATAGCGCGACTCCGACATGGCCTTCACCGCGGGCGGATACCAGCACATCCCCGTCGCCAACGATATACCGCTCCGGCTTTCGGTCGGGCTTGAAAGGGATCACGGTCACCCAATCGACGGTTTCTTTTACGTCCCGGAGCTGGATGATGCGATAGGGTGAGGTTGGATCCGGCTCGATGCGGCTACGGGACTGATAGCCGATGCTGATCTCGGCCAACCTTCTTAAGGGCAACTTCCTCGAGCACCTTGTTACTTTTATTATTTCAGTACATTGCATACCAAGAAATATATGCAAAAATCTCAGATCTGTTAATACGTGAGTTGGTAATTTTTCTACTGCTTGTTTTCTTGAATGTAATTCCCGCAGGCATCCCGACAGCTTGTCATATAACGACCTCGAGCTGGAATGAGTTGATGGCGCTCGTTGATTTGGGTGACGCGCTGGACGAAGGGGCGGCGCGAAGCGGGGGGCCCCGGCGGCGCGCAGCGCCTCGCGAGCACCGACGGGGGTGCGCAGCGACAGGACCCCGCAGTCCGCACGCAAACGTTTAATGCTTGCTAACGGGGGAGCAGCACGGTCAGACTTTCACGAACGTCCCATCCCGATACTCCTGGAAGGCCGTCTCCAGCTCTTCCTCCGTGTTCATGACGATCGGGCCGTACCACGCCACCGGTTCGCCGAGCGGCCGGCCGGAGAGCAGCAGGTAGCGGCACCCGCGCCGCCCGGACTCGACCGCGACGCCGCCCCGGCCGTCGAAAAGCACGAGGTGCCCAGCCGCGGCGCGGGTGCCGGCAAAGCCGCCCTCCCCTGCCACGACATACGCGAAGCAGAGGTGCTCCGACGGGATCGGATGTTCGCAGGTGGCCCCCGGTGTCGCCGTCACATCGAGATAGGCGACGTCCACCACGAGATCCCGAACGGGACCCCGAACGCCCCCGGCCTCGCCGGCGAGCACCTTCGCCGTGACGCCGGCCGAGAGGGTGGCCGAGGGGATCTCCGCCGCCTCGATGCCGCGGTAGCGCGGCGCCATCATCTTGTGCCTCGCCGGCAGGTTCACCCAGAGCTGGAACCCCCGCAGGATGCGATCGGCCGGCGCCTGCGGCATTTCCTGGTGAATGATCCCGCTGCCGGCGGTCATCCACTGCACGTCGCCGGGGCCGATCGCCCCCGCGTTGCCGATGCTGTCGCCATGTTCGACGGTCCCCCGGTCGAGATACGTCACCGTCTCAATGCCGCGGTGCGGATGCCACGGGAAACCAGCCAGGTAGTCCTCCGGCTTGTCGCTCCCGAAGTCGTCGAGCATCAGAAACGGATCGAGACGCGGCACCTGCTCGTTCCCGAAGACCCGGTGCAGCCGGACACCAGCACCTTCCATCGTCGCCCGGTTTTTCCAGACGGCGCTAACCGATCGCTTCTCAGTCATTGCGCAACCCTCCTTGGTGTCTGGGATGCACGATTGACGGACGTCGCTTCCGGCCTGGCGGGAGTCGCTTCCGGGTTATCCTGGAATTGGATGGTTGTCGATCCAACCGCAGGGGTGGCGCGCAGCGGGGACCCCCCGGCGCGCAGCGCAGCGACAGGACCCCGCAGGCGGACACGGTCACCGGCTGGGTACAGCCGTCGCGGAGGTGCTACTTGAACGCGTTCTTCAGAAACCCGGTGAGCTCTTCCCAGGAAAGGCGGTCCGCTTCGGCGTTGTAGGCGATCGGCATACCGAATTTTTTCGCGAACTCGTCGGCGTCCGGGTTCGTGAAGCTGTGCTTCGCCCCCGGGTAGTTGATGAAGCGGAAGTCCGCGCCGGCGTCCGCCATCTCCTTCTTCAGGGCCGCGATCTGCTCCGCGGTGATGAACGTGTCGTCGGCGCCGTTCATGACCAGTACCTTTGCCTTCACGCCCCCCGGTTGCGCCGTGAACGCGGCGCCGAGACTCCCGTGAAAGCTCGCCACGCCACGCAGGTCGAGACCGGCCCGCGCCATGTTCAGCACGACCGCGCCGCCCATGCAGTAGCCGATCGCGGCAACGCGGCCGGGGTCGGTCTGCGGCTGCGCCGTCAGGTAGTCGAGTCCGGCGAGAAAACGGGCCTTCATCACCTCGGCGTTCTTCATCACTTCCCCGGCGAACTTCCCGGCGTCCTCGGGGTGGGCGGCGGTCTTGCCGTCGCCGTACATGTCCACCGCCAGGGCCGCGTAGCCCATTTCGGCGAGCATCCTGGCCCGCCTGCGGGCGTACTCGTTGTGACCCCACCACTCGTGGACGACAAGGACCCCCGGTCGTTTGCCCGACAGCGCACCATCCCAGGCGAGGTAACCCTTGAGCGTGGCTCCGCCAGCCGTGTACTCGACCTCCCGCCCCGCCACCGCCGCGGCCGTGGGGTTCGCAGTCACCGCCAGCGCCACTGCCATCACCGTGAACACGACCAAACGCCTCGAAGCCATCTCGCGCCTCCCTCCTCCATGTTTGCTGACGATTGTACGGGAGCACCGTCGCTGGATAAAGGGCTGTCGGTGCCTGCCAGCCGCCGGCGACGACCGCCGGACAACCAGGCACGAAAACGCCATTGTCGTCTATAATCGGCTTCAACTCCATGGCAACGGTCTTCGTCAGAAAAGCCGCCTACGACTATGCGACGCTGAAGCCGCTGGTTTTCGGGCTGCTCGAAAGTTTGGATCACGGGCAGATTCGCCCCGGCAGCGCCGTGCTCATCAAACCCAATTTCCTGGCACCGGCACCGCCCGAGAAAGCCATGATCACACACCCGCTGGTCGTGCGCGCGGTTGTCGAATACGTTCTCGAGAAGGGGGGCAGACCCCGGGTTTCGGACAGCCCAGCCATGGGGGCTTTCGAGCGCGTGCTGAGAGAGGGTGGTGTCACCGAGGCCCTGAAGGGACTGCCCGTCGAATGCCGTCCCTTCGTGGCATCGGTCCCCGTCGACATCGGGCCGCCCTTTCACAAGATCGAGATCGCCGCGGCGGCGATGAACGCCGACGTCGTGATCAACCTGCCGAAGCTCAAGACCCACACCCAGATGCTCCTGACGCTGGGAGTCAAGAACATCTTCGGCTGCATCGTGGGACTGAGGAAACCGGAGTGGCACTTCCGCGCCGGCATCGACCAGGAAAAATTCGCCGAGGTGCTGGTGCGGGTCTTCTCCGCGGTCCGGCCGCGGATCACGCTCCTCGACGGCATCCTCGCCATGGAAGGACAGGGACCGGGCAAGGGCGGGGTACCGCGCGCCCTGGGGGTGATCATGGCGGCCAACAACGCGGTCAGCCTCGATGCCGCCGTCTGCAGGATGCTCGGCCTGAGAGCGGACGATCTGCTCACCAACCGTCTGGCGGGCCGCGCGGGACTGCTGCCGGACGACGACGCGATCGACGGGGATCTCCCGCTGATCACGGACATGAGGCTCCCCGTGATGACCCCGCTGGTGTTCGGTCCCCGGCCGCTCCACCGGTTCATGCGAAAGCACCTCGTCCAGCGGCCCGTCTGCGACCCGGCGCTGTGCCGGCTCTGCGGCGAATGCTGGAAGTTCTGCCCGGCGAAGGCGATCGAGCCGAGGCGCGGGGGCCTGGCCTTCGACTACGACAGATGCATCCGGTGCTACTGCTGCGTCGAGGTCTGTCCCCACGGTGCGCTCGCCGCCCGCGAGACGACCGCCGGTCGGGTGGTGCGGAAGCTTCTGCGCTGAAGACCGGCGGGCGGGGCAGCCGCCCTTTTTCTTTCCCGTGCGCTGCGTTAGCATCATTCCCATGGGTTACACGCGCGCTGCATCCCCTGCTGACCTCGGCCGCACACGCTCCGTCCGCACGGTCCTCTGGGTCATCCTCGGCCTCAACCTGGGTGTCGCCGCGGCCAAGTACTTCTACGGCATCGCCAGCGGCTCGATCGCGATGCAGGCCGACGGTTTCCACTCGCTCTTCGACGGGACGTCGAACGTGATCGGCCTGATCGGGCTCGCCGTGGCGATCCGCCCCCCGGATCGGGACCACCCCTACGGGCACGCAAAGTACGAGACTTACGCCGCCGCGGTGATCGGCGCGATGCTGCTGCTGGCAGCCTGGAAAGTCGGGTCGGGAGCCTGGGCGCGCCTCGCGGGCGGCGGCGACCCGCCCCGCGTCGACACCGGTTCGTTCGCCGTGATGCTCGCGACGCTCGGCGTCAACATCGGCGTCGCCGCCTGGGAACGGCGGATGGGGCAGAAGCTGCGCAGCGAGCTGCTGACCGCCGACGCCAGCCACACCGGCAGCGACATCTTCGTGAGCATCGGCGTCCTGGCCGGTCTGGTCGCGGTGCGCCTCGGCTGGGCGATCGCGGACCCGCTGCTGGCCCTGCTCGTCGCCGGAGCCATCGTCTGGACGGCCGGCCAGGTGCTGCGGCAAGCTGACCTGAGCCTCTCGGACACCGCGCGCCTGGCGATACCCGACGTCTGCGCGGCGGCGCTCGCCGTCCCCGGGGTTCTCGGCTGCCACTCGATCCGCACGCGCGGAGCGGCCGCCGACGTCCTGGTCGATTTGCACATCCAGGTGGACCCGAGCAGTTCCGTGGCCGAGGGGCACCGGATCGCCGAGGACGTGGAGCGGGCGGTCTGCGCGCGCTTCCCGGAGGTCGCCGACGTGCTCGCGCACCTCGAACCGTTCGACGACTATCAGGCGCGCAAGACCGCCACGGAAAACGGCGTGGACGCCGGCTGATCGTTCGGTTCTTCCCGGAAATCCCCCGGACTACTTCTCGGCCTCGAGGGAGGCGATTTTCCGGTTGAGCCGCTCGATGACCTGTTCGACGGACTCCTTCGCGAGCAGCTGCGTGAACTGTTTGCGGTAGTTGCGGACCGTGTCGATCTCGTCGACGATGTAGTTCACGATGACCCAGGAGGTGCCGCGGCGCGCCATCTGGTAATCGAGCGTGATCCGGTCCTTGTTGAAGAAAGCGACGGTGCGCACCAGGGCGCTGGCGCCGGCGACCTCCTCGCCCCCGTACTCGAAGCGCTCCGCGCGGTACCGCCCGAGCTTCTTGATGGAAGAGATACGCAACAGCCGGGTGAAGGTCTCCTTGAAGGACGAGCACTGGCCGGCGGTGAATTTCGCGCAGAACAAATCGATCGCGCCCGCGGCGAGGGCCTGGTAGTCGGTGACGCCGTCGATGACCGCGAAGAGCTCCTTCTCGACCGCGGCGTCGACCACGGGGTGCTTGCGATAGATCGAGAGCACCGTCTCGTTCGAGGTTTTCACGACCTCGAGCGGCGTCGCCGCCGCGGCCTGCGCGGCGAGCGAGAGGAGCGCGAGCCCGCCGAGCAGCGGGCGGATCTTTTTCAGCAACCGGCTACAGGGACACTTTGCCATCGTGGACCCACCCGAGGTAGAGGTTGACATCGCCGAGGACGAAGCCCAGCCGCGCCAGCGCGACGTTCAGCGCGTACTCCCGCTGTGGCTCCTCGATCCGCAGCTGGTAGTACTTTTCGTAGGCGTCGAGGACGTCGGCGACCTCGCCGATGCCGGTTTCCCAGGTGTCGAGAACCAGGCGCAGCCGGCTCTTGGCGGCCTTGAGGGCCGTCCGCGCGGAGTCCAGCAGCACGCGGGACCGGACTGCCTCGCGCAGCGCCTGGCGCACGTCCACGCCAACCTTGGCGCGCAGGCCCTCGAGCTGCTCGAGCAGCGCCCGGTGCTCGTCCGACGCGGCACTGACGTCGATGTTCTGACGGTGCAGGTTGGCGTCCCAGTTCAGGCCGATCTCGGCGCCGATGCGCTGATAGTTGAAGGTGTCGTAGGCCCACGGGTTGTCCTGCTCGTCCCGGTTGCCCGCGTGCGCAAGGCCGACCCCGCCGGCGAGAAAGAGCACGGGATTGCGAGACGCCCGCTGCATCTCGACGTTCGCGGCCAGGCCACGGGCCGCGGCCGCCAGCGCGCGAACCTCAGGGTGGGCCTCGATCGCGCGCGCGGCGACCTCAGCGGTGCGCGCCTCGTCGATCGCGACGGCCGGCGGCGGCTCGTCCACGGCCGACGGCTCGCTCTGTGCCGGCAGGTTCAGCAGCGCGCGCAAGGCATCGGTGGAAAGACGCCGGGCCTCGAGGGCATCGAAATACAGCAGATCGATGCTGAAGCCGTTCGACTTGACCTCCAGCAGGTCGGCGTCGTCGACGCCCGAACTCTCGTCGGCCAGTCGCTTCGCCACCTCGCGCTGCAACTCGTCGAAATCCGCGCGCATCTCGCCGGCCACCGCCTCCCCCCGCGCGGCGGCCGCGAGGGCCCAGTAGGCCTTCGCGGCGTCGAGGGCCACCTTCTGGCCAGTGAGGTTGCTGCGGGCCTGCTGAGCGGCGAGCCCTTCGCGGGCCAGGGTATCGAGGGCGTCGAGCTTGCCGAACGTCCACAGGGGCTGCACGAGCTTGAGCTCGAGCCGGTAGTAGGGGCCGAGATCGTCGAGGTCGTCGCTGGAATCAGGCGAGGAGGTAACCGAACCGCGGGCCTCGGGGACATAGCCGCCCGCAAGGCTGACCTTGGCCTCGGGGAGGATCCGCTGCGCCCTGGCCTTGCGCACCCCTTCGCCGGCCTTCTCGACCTCGATGGCCCCGGACTTGACCAGGTGGCTCTCCGCCACGGCGCGGCCGATGGTTTCACGCAGCCCGAGTCGCACCGTCTCGGCGACGGCGGCCGATGCCGCAATGGCCCCTGCCAGCAGCGCCGCGCCGATGAGCGCCGTTACCCTTCCGTGCCTCACACCCATCCCTGATGACGATACCACGCCAGCGTTTCGATGACACCCTCCTCGAGGCCGACGCGGGAGCGGTAGCCGAGTTCGCCGCGGATGCGCGCGTCGTCGCAGACCCACCCCTGCTGGAGCCCCTCGCAGGCCTTGTCCCGTCCGAGCAGGGGGGCACGGCCCGTCAGCCACGCCGCCGCCTCCCCGGCGAGCCCCGCGAGACGGAAGGCAAACCCGGGCACCGGCAGGATGCGGCCGCCGCCGCACGCCGCAAGCAGCGTCTTCCCGAGCCGGGCGAGGGTGTGCACCGCACCGTCCGTGGCATAGTAGACGCGTCCGTCCGCGGCCGCCGATTCCCCGGCGAGCACCAGGGCTTCAACAAGATCGTGCACGTGCACCAGCGAGATCTGCATGCACCCCCCGCGGACGTTTGGGAAAAAACCGCGAGACGCCAGCCGAAAGAGCGCAAGGGTCGCCCGGTCGCCCGGGCCGTAGACCCAGGGGGGCCGCACGATGGTCCAGCGCACCCCAGCCCCGTCCCGTCGCAGCGCCTGCTCGCCGAGCAGCTTGCTTTCACCGTAGGCGCTCAGCGGCGCCGGCAGGTCGTCCTCGCGCGCAGGCCGCGCAGCCGTGCGCGGCCCGGCAACTGCGAGCGTGCTGACGAGGACGATCTTCGGCGGACGCGGGGCGGCAGCTGCCGCGGCTGCGAGCGCGCCGGTTGCCTCCGCGTTGACGGCAATGAATTCGGTGCGACTGCGGGCGCTCGTCAGGCCGGCAAGATGATAGAGGATGTCGGCCCGGCCGACCAGGTCGCCCAGCGCACGGCGGTCGCGAACATCACCGCGGACAATCTCGATCCCCGCCGTCGCAGCGAGTTCGCCCGCGCGGGCGGTGTCGCGCACCAAGGCGAGCACCGGCGTGCCGTAGGCAGCCAGCCGCAGCGCGAGCGCGCGCCCGATGAAGCCGCTGGCACCGGTGACGGCAACGGTCATCGCAGACTCCGGGCGCCCACCGTTTCAAGAGCGGTGGCGGGGCGGTGACGTGAACGCGGCTGTGTATTATTCAGGGACCGGCTAGACAACGTGGAGCGCGCGGCCGACCTGCTCCAGCTTCCCGAGCGCGACATCCACCTGCTCCGGAGTGTGCGTGGCCATCAGGCTCACGCGCAGGATGCAGTCACCCTCGGGGACGGCGGGCGCCACCACAGGGTTGACGAACACGCCTTCGTTCTGCAGCTCCTTGCACATCTTGAAGGCAGTCAGGCTGTCACCCACCCGCACCGGGATGATCGGGGTCTCCGAGAGGCCGGTATCGTAGCCGATGGCCCGCAGTCCGTCCCGCATCCGGGTCGAGTTCTCCCAAAGCCGGGCGATGCGCTCGGGTTCGCGCTTCATGATCCGCAGCGCCGCCCGCACGGCCTCGACGTTCGAGGGCGGCATGCTGGCACTGAAGATCAGTGCCCGCGCGCGGTGCTTGAGGTATTCGATGGTGTCGTCGTCGGCGGCAATGAAGCCGCCGAGGGATGCCAGCGACTTGCTGAACGTCCCCATGATGACGGAGACCTTCTTCTCGAGAGCGAAATGGTTGACGGTGCCGGCGCCGAACCGGCCCATCACGCCGATGCCGTGGGCGTCGTCCACCATCAGCGCAGCCCGGTGACGCTCGCAGAGCTTGGCGATCTGGGGCAGCGCTGCGATGTCGCCCTCCATGCTGTAGACCCCGTCCACGACGACCAGCTTGCCGCTCTCCGGCGGCAGGGTGCGCAGCACCCGCTCGAGGTCTTCGACGTCGTTGTGAATGAACTTGAGCTTCCTGCCGAAACTCAGCCGGCAGCCGTCGATGATGCTCGCATGGTCCATGCGGTCGGTGATCACGTACTCGCCGCGGTCGACCATGGTCGAGATGGCGCCGAGGTTGGCCTGGAACCCGGTGGAGAAGACGACGGCGGACTGCAGGCCGACGAGTTCGGCCAACTCCTCCTCGAGTTTGCGGTGGATGTCGAGGCTCCCGTTGAGAAAACGCGAGCCGGAGCACCCTGTCCCGTAGTGCTCGATGGCGTCGATGGCCGCCTTCTTGATCTCGGGGTGGTTCGTCAGGCCGAGATAGCTGTTCGACCCGAACATCAGCACCGGGCGGTTGTCGATAGTGACTACCGTGTCCTGCGCCGAGGAAATCTCGCGGAAATAGGGGTAGATCCCCAGCGACTTGACCATCCGCGACTCGTGGAAACGGACGGCCTTTGCCTTCAAGGGCAGCACGTCATGCCCCGCAGGAATCACTTTCTTGGGTTTATTGTCGGGCATAGCTGCTGAATTGTACCGATTCCCTTGGGAAATGCAATGTTTCGGCCCAAGACCGGGAACCTGAAGTGCTGTAACCTTTTATTGCTCCCTGGGGATCATTAATGCCAGGCTGGGGAGCGCACCCCAACACCGCAGGTTCGGGAAGATCCTTATATCCTGCAACGGATTTTCGGGACCGTGCTGCCCGCCGCACAAGCAGCACGACCCGCAACACCGCCGGGGCGGAAAAGACCCGCGTGGACGCCGCGGGCTAACGGACCACGGGGGCGAAGGCGCGCTCGGAGTAGCGGGCGGCCATATCCTCCAGCGGCACCGCCCTGATGCGCGGAGCCATCCCGGCGCACCCGAAGGCCTCGTACCGTTCCTTGCACAGAGCCTTTGCGGCGAGCTGCGCCTCCCTGAGGAACTTGCGCGGGTCGAACTCGCCCTTTTTCTTCGCCATGGCGCGACGGAGCGCGCCGGTCATCGCCAGCCTGATGTCGGTGTCGATGTTCACCTTGCGCACCCCGTGACGAATCCCCTCCTGGATCTGCTCCACCGGCACTCCCCAGGTCTCCGGCATCTCGCCGCCGAATTCGCGGATCACGGCGAGCAACTCCTGCGGCACCGAGCTGGAGCCGTGCATCACCAGGTGCGTGTTGGGGATGCGGGCGTGAATCTCCTTGACGCGCGAGATCGCGAGGATCTCGCCGTCCGGCTTGCGCGTGAATTTGTAGGCGCCGTGCGAGGTCCCGATAGCGATGGCGAGCGCGTCGACGTGCGTCCTGTTGACGAAGTCGGCGGCCTGCGCCGGGTCGGTCAGCAGCTGCTCGCGCGTCATCGTCCCCTCGGCGCCATGCCCGTCTTCCTTGGCGCCCGCCAGGGTCTCGAGAGAGCCGAGGACACCGAGCTCCCCCTCCACGGAGACCCCGACGGCGTGCGCCATCTCCACCACCTGGCGCGTGATCTCGGCGTTGTACTCGTAGGAGGACGGGGTCTTCGCGTCCGCCAGCAGCGAGCCGTCCATCATCACGCTCGAGAAGCCCGAGCGGATGGCCTGGACGCAGACGGCGGGGCTCGCGGCGTGATCCTGGTGCATGACCACCGGCACGCGCGGGTGGGCCTCGATCGCGGCAAGGATCAGGTGCCGCAGGTAGGCCTCGCCGGCGTATTTGCGGGCGCCCGCGGAGCCCTGCATGATCACCGGCGAGTCGGTCTCCTCGGCCGCGCCCATGATCGCCTTGACCTGCTCGAGGGTGCTCACGTTGAACGCCGGAATCCCGTAGCGGTGATCCGCGGCGTGGTCCAGAAGCTGACGCAGCGACACGAGCGGCATCGTTACCCTCTTTGCGTCCGTGCGGTCGCAGGGCGCCTAGGCGCGGAGCACGGACTTCACGGCCCGTGCGACGTTCTCGGCCGTGATGCCGAAGAGCTTGAAGAGCACGCCGGCCGGCGCCGACTCGCCGAAGCTGTCGAGACCGACCACCGCGCCGTCGAGGCCGGTGTACCGATACCAGCCGGCCGTGACACCGGCCTCCACCGCGACGCGCGGCACGCCCTGCGGCAGCACCGCGTCCCGCCAGGCGTTGTCCTGGCGGTCGAAGACGCTGGTCGAGGGCATCGAGACCACGCGCACCGCGATCCCCTCCCCCGCGAGTTGCTGCTGCGCCGCGAGCGCGACCGCGACCTCGGACCCGGTGGCAATGATTACCGCGCGCATGCCTGCGCCGACGGCCTCGGAGAGCACGTAACCGCCGCGGCGGATCGCCGCCGTCCGCGCCGCGTCGCGCTTCTGGAAGGGGAGATTCTGCCGGGAGAAGAGCAACGCGGTCGGCCCGGTGCGCCGCTCGAGCGCCGCGGCCCAGGCCACGGCCGACTCCACGGTGTCACAGGGGCGCCAGACGTCCATGTTCGGGATCAGCCGCAGCGTCGCCGCCTGCTCGACCGCCTGGTGCGTCGGCCCGTCCTCGCCGAGGCCGATCGAGTCGTGCGTGTAGACGAAGACCTGCCGCAGCTTCATCAGCGCCGCCATGCGCAGTGCGTTGCGCGCGTACTCGGAGAACATCAGGAAGGTCGCCGAGTACGGGATGAGCCCGCCGTGCAGCGCGATGCCGTTGCAGATCGCGCTCATGCCGAACTCGCGGACGCCGAAGTAGAGGTAGTTGCCACCCGCGTCGCGGGTGACGGCCTGCGAGCCGGACCAGAGCGTGAGGTTCGAGCCGGCCAGGTCGGCGGAGCCGCCGATCAGTTCGGGCAGCACTTTCGCGTAGGCCTCGATGCAGTTCTGGGAGGCCTTGCGCGTGGCGATCGTCTCGGCCTTCGCCTGGACCGCGGCGAGGGTGGCCTCCACGTGCGCCGCCCAGCCCGCCGGCAGATCGCCGGTCATGCGCCGCTTGAGCTCCGCGGCCAGGTCCGGGTGCGCCTTGGCGTAGGCGTCGAAGTGCCGCTGCCAGTCGCCTTGCAGCTTCGCGCCGCGCGGCCGCGCGTCCCAGCCCCGATATACCTCGTCCGGGATCTCGAACGGCAGGAAGTTCCAATGAATGTTCGGCCGGGTCGCGGCGATCTCGGCCTCGCCGAGCGGCGCGCCGTGCACGTCGTGGGTCCCGCCCTTGGTCGGCGCGCCCATCCCGATCACGGTCTTGCAGCAGATCAGGGTCGGTCGAGCGGCTTCGGCCTTCGCGGCGAGGATTGCCGCGTGGATCGCCTCGGGGTTGTGGCCGTCGACGTCGCGCACCACGTGCCAGCCGTAGGCCTCGAAACGCCGGGGCGTGTCGTCGGTGAACCACCCGGTGACGTGGCCGTCGATCGAGATGCCGTTGTCGTCCCAGAAGCAGGTCAGCTTGCCCAGGCCGAGGGTGCCGGCGAGCGAGCAGACCTCGTGGCTGATCCCCTCCATCAGGCAGCCGTCGCCGAGAAAGACCCAGGTGTTGTGGTTCACAATCTCGTGCCCGGGACGGTTGAAGGTGCGGGCGAGGACCATCTCGGTGATGGCCATGCCGACCGCGTTGGCGAGCCCCTGTCCGAGCGGGCCGGTCGTCGTCTCGACCCCCGGCGTGGCCCCGACCTCGGGGTGCCCGGGGGTCTTCGAGTGCAGCTGCCGGAACGCCTTCAGGTCGTCGATGGTCAGGTCGTAGCCGGTCAGGTGCAGCAGCGCATAGAGGAGCATCGAGCCGTGGCCGTTGGAGAGCACGAAACGGTCGCGGTCGGGCCAGGCGGGGTCGGCCGGGTTGTGGCGCAGGTGGTGGTTCCAGAGGACCTCGGCAATCTCGGCCATCCCCATCGGCATGCCGGGGTGGCCCGAGTTGGCCTTCTGGACTGCGTCCATCGCCAGGGCGCGGATCGCGCTCGTCAGGTTCGTGAACGCCGGTTTTTCGAAATCGCTGAACGTCATCATTCTCGAAGGCCTCCTGTCCACCAGCCGCGCCGCGTCTCACCCTCTCCGGGGACCCCGTTGACCACGGGGCTGCAGGGGGAAGAGAGTGCCGATGATGCCTCCAGATGTCAAGTTTGCCGATACCAGCAATATCAATGGGTTGTAAAATCAGTGACATGCCGCCACCAGAGTCGTGCTAGCATGGGTCGGTGATTGCGTGCGCTCACCCGCCCGCCGGCCAGACCGAGCATCCCGACTCCTCCGGGACGAACCTGCGCATCGCGCTGTTCACCGGCAACTACAATTACATCGTCGACGGGGTTTCACGCACGCTGCACCGCACCGTGGAACACCTGGAGCGCCGCGGGCATCGCGTGCTCGTCTTCGGCCCTGCCGGCGCGGGACCGCCCCTGCCGGCGCCGGGCACCTTCGTCCCCGTCCCCTCGGTGCCGATCCCCGGACGCCCGGAGTATCGTTTCAGCACCCGGCTGCCCGCCGCAGTCCGGTCCCGCGTCGACGCATTTGCGCCGCACCTGATCCACATCGCCACACCCGACATCCTCGGGCTCGCCGCGCTGCGCCACGGCCGCCGCCGCGGACTGCCGGTAGTCAGCTCCTTCCACACGCACTACAGTTCCTACCTGCGCTATTACCGGGCCGGCTGGCTCGAACCGCTGCTGTGGATCTACCTGCGGCACTTCTACGCCCGCTGCAGCCAGGTCTACGTCCCTTCACTCTCGATGCTCGAGGAACTGCGCGGCCGCGGCTTCACGGGAGACCTGCGTCTGTGGGCGCGCGGCGTCGACGCCGAGGCATTCGACCCGAGGCGCCGATCGCTTCCCTGGCGGCGGGAGCTGGGCATCGGGGACGAGCAGGTGGTGGTCGCCTTCGTCAGCCGTCTCGTCAAGGAGAAGGGCCTCGACGCCTTCGCGGCGGCGACCGGGGAACTCGCGCGCCGTGGGCTCGCGCATCGCCGGCTGATCGTCGGCGAAGGCCCCGAGCGCGACTGGCTGGCGGCGCAGATCCCCGAGGCGATCTTCACCGGGCACCTCGAGGGCGATGCTCTGGCGCGGGCGTACGCTTCCGCCGACATCTTCCTCTTCCCGAGCGAGACCGAGACCTTCGGCAACGTGACCCTCGAGGCGATGGCATCCGGCCTGCCCGTGGTCTGCGCGAACGCCACGGGCAGCAGCTTTCTCGTCGAGCACGGGGTGAGCGGCTTTCTCGCCTCGCCCGCCGCGCTCGCTGACCCGCTTGCCCGGCTGGTCGCGGACCCGGCACTCCGTGCCCGGATGGGTGCGGCCGCGCGCAAGCGCGCCGAGAGCTTCACCTGGGCCGGGGCGATGCGGCTTCTCGAGACCTATTACTTCGAGGCCCTCGCGCAGACTTCTGCAAAGACGGCGAGGTAACCGTCGCACATCTTTTCCCACGAGAAGTTCCTGAGGGTGTAGCTGCTGGCTCTCCTGCCGAAGGCGCGTAGGGCCTCCTTGTCGGCGAGAAGGGCATGAATCCGGTCTCGCCAGGCCTGCGGCGCCTGCGGCGGCAGCAGGAACCCGTTCTCGCCGTCGACGACGGCGTCGGTAATCCCTTCGATGCCGGACGCGACAACCGGGAGCCCGCAGGCGGCCGCCTCGAGCGCCACGAGCCCGAACCCCTCGGCGTCGCCCTCGGACCGGATGTTCGGCATGACGAACAGGTCAGCCGCCTTCAACGTCTGCACCATCTCGGCGAATGGGAGCTTGCCGAGGAAGAAGGCTCTCCCCGTGACCGCCGGCTTTTCCAGCGCCGCCAGGACGTCCGGTTCGTCAACCGGCAGCCCGAGGATCAGGGCCGCCTGGAGCCCGAGGCGCTTTGGCAGCAGATCGAGCAGGCGCTTTTGGACCGCGATGTGTCTGCTCTTCGGGCCGATGACCAGGTACACGACGTCGTGGTCCAGCAGCGGCACGACCTCGCTGATGAACCAGGAAAATCCCTTCCTCCTGACCGGCCGGCCCACGGAGACGAGCAGGCGCTTGCCTGCCAGCGAAACCCCGAGCCTCTTCTCCAGCTCCGTCCTGAAAGCCGGCTGCGGCGCGATATCCGCAAGGCCCGGATCGACACCGTTGGGCACGACGAACACCTGCTCCTTGCCGAAGCCGCGGTCCAGGCACTCCCGGGCCGTCGCGCTGCTGACTGCGATCACGCCGGAGAGCCGCCTGAAGCGCGGGACCACACGGCGTTGGTACCAGCGACCGGGCATCACGATGTCGAGGCCGTGTATGGTCGCGAGAATGGGGACCATCGCCCGCCGGAGCAGCGGCAGCGCGATAAAGGCCATCAGCGCGTCGTTGAGGTGGATGAGCGAAATCCCCGGGTTTTCCCTGAGTATCCTGTCGACTCTCGCCCGGAGGGTGAGGGCCGCCGCGACGAGGGCGATCGGGCCGCCGAGCACCAGGGTGTGCGTTCGAATCCGTTTCGAGACTCCGGAGACGAGTTCAAAGCTCTGCTTCTGCATGCCGCCGACCGCGGGCGGATGCTTGTGCGTGATGAACAGCACTTCCATGCGCTCCACTGTATGCGCCTCGCTCATGTTTGTCAGCGTCTGCAGCCGGAGCGGCGCAGCCTTGCCGAAACGTCGTGCGACGTGCGGGCGGATCGCTTCGCCGAATTCTCTGGAATGCGCTGCGGATGACGGATAGAATTCTTTGCAGGCAATGGTATCACGGGTTGGAAACGCCACACCCAGGGAGGAACGATCATGGCACTGAAAAAAGATGTGAAAAAGACGGTCGCGAAAGTCGTGAAGAAGGTCGCCAAAGCCGAGAAGTCCGCCGCGAAGAAGGTCGTGAAGAAAGCCACCGCCGTCAAGAAGACGGTCACCAAGAAGGCCGCGGCGTTGAAGAAGACCGTTGCAAAGAAGACCGCGTCGGCGGTGAAGGCCGTCAAGAAGAAGGTTGCCAGGTAGTCACTGGCGGGCCGGGGGCGCAGAGCCCTCCTCCGAGGGCCTCGCGCCCCGGGATGCAAGCCGTCCCGCCGTCCCGGCCTGCAACGAGATGGACATCGTTCAGCGCAGCACCCACTCGAACGTCAAGCAGATCGACGCGGGCGCATCCTCGTCACCAGCTCCCTGCTCGACCTGGAGCACTCGCTGCACCTCGAACTGGTCGTGCGCACCCCGGACCGCACGATCGAGTCCGCGAAGGCTTCGATGAGCAAGACTCCCCTCACCCGCTGTTCGAAGGTAGTCGACGGCCTCGCCGGCATGGTCATCGACCGCGGGGTGCTGCGCGAGATCCACCGGTGGGTCGGCGGCCCGCGGGGCTGCGCTCACCTGGTGGAGCTGCTCGACAACGCGGTGCGTCTGATCTCGATGATCCTGATCGGCAGCTCGCTCAACTACTGGAGCGACCTGAAGCAGCGCATGACCGAGGAGGAGATCGTCGCCGAGTGCCGCGCCTGACGGGCCTCACCCCGATCCTTCTCGGCTGTCAGCATCACATCAAATGCCGCGATGTCCTTGTCGAACGCACCAGAAGCCTGGTACTTCGCGTCCTCTTCGGCCAGTTTTTCTTGCGCCTTTTCAAGGGAGTCTCTCTCGAAGCGCAGTCCGCCTGGGCCGAAAAAGCCGTTGCAGGCGTCTACTGCTTCTTCCCCATCTTTTCCATCGCCATCTGCAACTCCTCGGCGCTCTTGTGCACCTCGACGCTCGGACGACCAGGTAGTACGCGGTGATCGCCAGCGACAGGACGGTGCCGGCGTACGGGATGATCCCGCCGACGACACCCATGGCGGTCATGAAAACCAGCGGTTCGACGAACCCGCCAACCTTCGGCATCTCGCGGAAGAACGCAGATCGACACCTTTCGAATCCACGTCGTCCTCCTCTGATGTCTCAGTTTGCGGATCTCGTGAAACTCGGACATTTCCCGGTGTATGGACCACCCCATGTCTACGCCGTATCGACACACCACTTCCTCACAGAACAGCCACACGAAAATCATACATATATTACATATGAACCTTATTGTTTTATTAGTCCATAAGTCAATAGTCTTTATAATGAAATTTCAACAATCGTTGAACGTCCCGTAATCTAATAATTATTCAGCATCTTCCAATTATCAACCATTATTGCTAAGGTACCGAAGTGATGCCGCCATCACGAGGATGCGCCTGAAACGGCGGAGGAGTTCACCAGGCAGCGCGAGGGGCTGGACGAACCAGGATTCTGGGAGGGGGGGGCGATGATGAGTCTAGTGCAGGCCACTGCAATCGGATTGCTCGTGCTTTTCGCTTGGAGTCAGGACGCTCTCGCTCTGAAGGCCACCGCGGACGAGATACAGGTTGCCCAGTTCCAGTTCTTCGAGAAAAAGATCCTCACCGCCATGCCGAGCACCACCCGCAGTCTCTTCGACGATCAGGCGCTCAGCACCAATCTCTCGGACGCCTATCCCGAAGCCCCGTACGTAAACGAGACCTACCTCGTGAAGCAGGGAAACCCCGCGCCGTTCGAATCGCTGCCGCTTGACGCGGCAGGCCACAGGATTCTCAAGCCCGGATATTATTTTAAGAACGTCACCTGCTATTGAATGAGCCCGGCGACGTATGGCCCCCGGTCGGGGGGCCCAGGCTACCTGATCGCGCCGCTCAAGGGTCGAGACGCCGCGCTGTTCGAACAGGTGTTCCTCGAAGGAGAACGGAAAAGCGTCCCCAGCCGCGAGGTGCAGACGCTCATCTGGGCCATCGCCTCGCAGAACTTCGACTATGTTCTGAAACACCCGCGCGCGACCCAACTGCTGAAGCCCGAGCAGCTCGTGGCCCTCAGGGCCCGGATCGAGCAACGAAAACGGACGGGCTCGCTGCTCACGCTCCTGGAATCTAATCTGCCACCCGAAGTCCGGGAACTCGTCAACCTCCAGCAGAAGTTCCTCGATCAGTTCAATGCCTTCACCCGGGGCGCCGTCTCCTTCGAGGATCTGGAGAAGGCGGCGGTGCTGACCGGCGACCCGCCCCCGGCAAAAGGGGACCGCTCCATCCCCCCGGGGCAGTGGGTGAGGGTGCCGGAAGGGTACTATGTGCGATACCTCCCCAGCAGTTACAGCGGCGCCCGCGTTGAGTTCTACCGGCCGGAGCCTATTCGCAACGTCAACGACGAACTCGGCCGTCCGCGCTCCGTTATCAACGCCGCGAACGGCCTGCGGATCGAATACGAGTACTACGGAGACTCGGTCTTCGTCCCGCACCCCAAGTACCCCGAGATCAAGGCCTACCCCTTCAAGTCCGTGACGATCACCTTCCCGGCCCCGCTCACCCCCGATGGGCGCGAGCAGGTCTTGAGCGTGAAGAACACCGGCTACATCCTCGTCGGGCCGCTCGACGCCATTCGACGTAAACCCCAGGGCACAGACCGCCGGCCGCCGAGAACGGTGCTGATGGCCTCCCTATCGCCGGAGATCCCCTCTTTCCGCGAGGACGCTCCCGCCGGGCCCACGCAACTTTCCTTTCTCAGCAAGCCCGGGGACGATGCGGCGCAGGACGTCGCGAAGGACACGCTCGTGAACACGCTTTCGCAGACGTCGGTCGGCGATATCGCGGACAAGGCGGACAAGTTCAATACCTGGATGAAGGCGGGACAGGCCGCGATGGAACTCCAGAATCCGAACACGAGCATGGCCGACAAGCAGCGTGCGTCGGTGGACATCCTCGATGCCATAGCTTCGCCGGTGTCTGCTGCTTTCAGCATCCCGTACGCCTTGGCCAAAGTACTCGTCGCGACGGTCACCGGTCTCTACGATCAGGTCGCAAGCGTCATGAGCGGCGGCGGCGACAAAGACCCGGTGGCGGGGGGGCACGTGGGAGTCGGCGTCCCGGGGCAAAGCGGCAGGCAACGGTCGGGACCCGCCAGCTATTGATCGGGATGCGCGTCGTTTGCGGCCGCCCGGCCCGGGCTTCACGGCAGGGCAGCGCGGGAGGGATGAGAACGGGAAAGCGCAAACGCCCGCTCTGGCGGATCTAGTCCTGCGGAACGACGAGGTCGCCGACGCGGACGATCTTCATCGCGTTGGTCCCGCCGTGCACGCCGAGCAGGTCGCCCTTGGTGATGATCACCAGGTCGGCTTCGCCCACCGCCCCGAGCCGCAGCAACTCGTCCACCGCCGCCTTGTTGACCCGGTGGTGCGAGGTGGTGTTCGGCGCGAAGAACACCGGGTGAACCCCGCGATACAGCGTCACCTTGCGCAGCGTGGCGCGGTGGGCGCTCAGCGCATAGATCGGCATCCCGGAGCTGATCCGCGACATCCACAGCGGCGTCGACCCGGACTCGGTGAGCGCCGCGATCGCCTTCACGCCCAGGTGGTTGGCGGTGTACATGGTGGCCATCGCGACCGCCTCGTCGATGCGCGTGAAGCGCGAGTCGATCCGATGCCGGGAAGTGCGGGCAACGCGCTGCTTCTCGGCCTCGCGGCAGATGCGGTCGGCGGCCTCGATGACCTCGACGGGGTGCCTTCCGGCCGCCGTCTCCGCCGAGAGCATCACCGCGTCAGTGCCGTCAAGCACGGCATTGGCGACGTCGAAGACCTCGGCCCGCGTGGGGATCGCGTTCTCGATCATCGACTCCATCATCTGGGTCGCGGTGATCACCGCGCGGTTGAGCGCCCGGCACAGCCGGATGGCGCGCTTCTGGACGGGGGGCAGCGCCGCGTCCCCGATCTCGACGCCCAGGTCGCCGCGCGCGATCATCACGGCGTCTGCCGCGAGGATGAAGGACTTCAGGTCGGTGAGCACCTCGGCGCGCTCGAGTTTCGCGATGATCCCGCCACGGCCGCCCGCGGCCCGGAACAGCCCGCGGGCCTCCTCGATGTCGGCGGCCGAGCGCGGGAAGGAGACGGCGATGTAGTCCGCCTCCAGTTCGGCGGCGGTGACGATGTCCCGACGGTCCTTGTCGGTCAGCGACGGCGCCGACAGGCCGCCGCCCTGCCGGTTGATCCCCTTCGATCCGGAGAGTTCCCCCCCCGTCGTGATGGTGCAGCGGATCTCACCGCCTGCGATCGCGTCGACGCGCAGCGCGATCCGACCGTCGTCGAGCAGGAGCCTGTCGCCGGGGATGACGTCCCGCGGCAGATCCGGGTAGGTGAATCCCACGCGATCTCGGGTGCCGGCGTCCCGGGGGCAGGCGGCATCCAGCGTGAATGGCGCGCCGTCCTCGAGCTGCACACGGCCATCCCGGAAGCCCTCGATGCGGATTTTCGGCCCCTGAAGGTCGACGACGACGCCGACGTGGCGCCCGAGCGCCTCGGCGCGCTCACGGACGACGGCAACCCGGGCACGGTGGCGTTCGGCGCTGTCGTGCGAGAAGTTCAGGCGCGCGACGTCCAGGCCGGCGAGGATCATCCGTTCGATGACCCCCGGCTCGTCCGTGGCCGGGCCGAGCGTCGCGACTATCTTGGTCCGGATCACGGCCTGCGCATGAACAGGGTGCGTCTCAACCCCGCTCGGAGGGGCCGTCGACCGGGCCCGGCTCTCCGCCGTCCTCGTCGGCGTAGGGATCGCGGGGGCCATCGAGCACCTCCAGGTTTTCCTCCGGCAGCGTGCCGGCCTCCTTCATGAGCTTGCGCTCGACGCGGCGCGCCTCCTTCTCCTTCTGCTTCTGCTGGCGGGACATTTCCTTCTGTCGCTTCTGGAACGATGGTCGTTGCTTCTTCGCCATGGTCACATCCTTTCAGGGCCCGCCGGGCGGGGGACGGGAGGGACGGCGGGGGCGTGAAAAGCCGACGGCCCCCGCTCCCGTACGGGAGGGGGGCCGCCGACGCGTCGTGAACGACTAGACCGGGCGGACGTTGGCCGCAGCCGGGCCCTTCTGACCCTGAACGATATCGAACTCCACGGCCTGACCCTCGCTCAGGCTCTTGAAGCCCGAACCCTGGAGCGCCGCGCGATGCACGAAGACGCCCTTGGAGCCGTCGTCGAGGCTGATGAACCCGAAGCCCTTCTGATCGTTGAACCACTTCACTGTGCCACGCGCCATACTCTTCCTTCCCTTCCCACCAAT
Source organism: uncultured bacterium (assembly GCA_964513745.1). Classification (GTDB taxonomy): domain Bacteria; phylum JAUVQV01; class JAUVQV01; order JAUVQV01; family DATDCY01; genus DATDCY01. The sequence continues at coordinate 17,847 of CAZEOK010000013.1, read as the reverse complement.
CCCGTGTCATAACGCACGCGACGCCTTGCTGGGCCTCGGTGCACCTGTTGTGCCGACAATTGGGGATTGAGCAACTGTAGGCTACTGTTCCGGAACCATACTCCCTCTCTTCGCCCGTGTCCAGACTTTTTTTCGGCCTACCCGCCGGAGGGATGGCCGGGGGTGTAGAATAAAAAAAAGCATCGTGGAGGCGGACCATGGATCAGAACGGCAGCAGCCCCTTCGACAGCTACGATCAACCCGGAGAGAGCGCCGAGGCGCTGCGGCGCTCGATCGTCAACCACCTGGTCTATACCGTCGCCAAGGACCAGTACACCGCGACCGACCGCGATTTCTTCCACGCCCTCGTGCTCGCCGTGCGCGACCGGCTCATCGAGCGCTGGATGGAAACGATGCGCCGCTACTACGAGCAGGACGCCAAGCGGGTCTACTACCTCTCGATGGAGTTCCTGATCGGCCGCTCGCTGACCAACAACCTGCTGAACACGGGCATGATGGACGCCTGCCGCACGGCGCTCGCCTCCCTCGGCCTGGACTACGAGCGCCTGGCGGGCCAGGAAGCGGAGGCCGCGCTCGGCAACGGCGGGCTCGGGAGGCTTGCCGCCTGCATCCTCGACGGGATGGCCACCCTCGGGCTGCCCGGTTACGGCTACGGCATCCGCTACGAGTACGGGATGTTCTACCAGAAGATTGAGCAAGGATTCCAGGTCGAGCATCTCGAGCACTGGCTGCGCTACGGCAACCCCTGGGAGTTCCCGCGTCCCGAACGGCTTTACCCGGTGCGGTTCGGCGGCAGCGTCGTTGAATACCGCGAGCGCGACGGGCGGCTGCGCTACGACTGGCGCGCGGCCGAGCAGGTCATGGCGATGGCCTACGACACGCCGATCCCCGGCTTCGGCACCGGCACGGTGAACAACATGCGCCTCTGGTCGGCCAAGGCCACCCGCGAGATGGACCTGCTCTCCTTCAACGAAGGCAACTACATCCGCGCCGTGCAGGAGAAGATCCACTCCGAAAACCTCACGCGCGTGCTCTACCCGAGCGACACCACCGCGATGGGGCGTGAACTGCGATTCCAGCAGGAGTACTTCTTCGTGAGCGCCTCGCTCCAGGACATCCTCTGGCGCTACCTCAAGCAGCACGCCGCCTGCGACGAACTGCCCGAGCACGTCGCCATCCAGCTCAACGACACCCACCCCGCGCTGGCGATCCCGGAGCTGATGCGCATCCTGCTGGACGACCATGGCCTCGACTGGGACCGGGCCTGGGGAATCAGCGCGCGGGTCTTCAGCTACACCAACCACACGCTGCTGCCCGAGGCGCTCGAAACCTGGCCGGTGAGCTTCTTCGAGAGCATGCTGCCGCGGCACCTGCAGATCATCTACCAGATCAATCACCGCTTCCTGACCGACGTGCGTCACCTCCACCCCGGGGACGCCGACCTGGCGCGGCGCATCTCGCTGGTCGACGAGACCGACGGGCGCCGGGTGCGCATGTCCCACCTCGCGCTGGTGGGAAGCCACGCCGTCAACGGCGTCTCCGCGCTGCACACCGACCTGATGCGCAGCACCCTGTTCGCGGATTTCGAGCGGCTCTTCCCGGGGCGGATCTCGAACATCACCAACGGCATCACGCCGCGGCGCTGGCTCAACGAGGCGAACCCGCGGCTGGCAGCGGCGATCGCCTCGCGTACGAGCTGCTCGTGGGTCACCGATCTCGACTGTTTGCGCGGCCTCGAGCCCCTTGCCGACGACGCGGGTTTCCAGCAGGAATTTCTCGCCGTCAAGCGCGCCAACAAGGAGCGCTTCGCGGGGCTGGTGCGCCAGCACCTCGGCACGACCATCGACCCGGCCTCGCTCTTCGACGTGCAGATCAAGCGCATTCACGAGTACAAGCGCCAGCTGCTGAACCTGCTGGGCGTGATCGCGCGCTACAACCGCCTCCGCGCCAATCCCGGGAGCGACGTCGTGCCGCGCACGGTGATCTTCGCCGGCAAGGCCGCGCCGAGCTACATGCTGGCCAAGCTGATCATCAAGCTCATCCACGAGGTCGCCGACGTCGTCGACAACGACCCGGTCGTCGGCGGGCGGCTCAAGGTCGTCTTCATTCCGAACTACGACGTCAGCACCGCCTGCGACATCATCCCCGCGGCCGACCTCTCCGAGCAGATCTCGACCGCGGGCATGGAGGCCTCCGGCACGGGCAACATGAAGCTCGCCCTCAACGGCGCGTTGACGATCGGCACGCTCGATGGCGCGACCATCGAGATCCGCGAGGCCGTCGGCGAGGAGAACATTTTCATCTTCGGGCTCACCGCCGCGGAGGTGCTCGAGCGGCGCCGCAGCGGCTACGACCCGTGCGTGCATTACAGCGCGAACGATGAGCTGCGCCAGGCCGTCGACATGATCGCCGGCGGCTTCTTCGCGCCGCACGAGCCGGAGCTCTTCCGACCGATCGTCGACTCGCTGACCCGCGGCTGCGACCCGTTCCTCGTGCTGGCCGACTTCGAGAGCTATCTTGAGGCCCAGAGCCGCGTGGACACGCTCTACCGGACCCCGCGCGAGTGGGCGCGGCGAGCGATCCTCAATGTCGCGCGCATGGGAAGGTTCTCGATCGACCGCACGGTGGACGAATATGCCAAGGGGATCTGGAAGGTGGAACCGGCGCAGGCGAAGTAAATCAGCCCGGGTCGCTGGGGAGGGCTTTTCCCCGACAAAACCCGCTCCCGCTCGACTCGGGCAGCACGTCGACAAGGGGACGCATTTCTCTCCCTTCCCCTACCCTCAGCCGATCGCCCGACGGCGGGGCGCCGGGCAACGTAGGTTGCGTGGAAGCGCGCCGCGGTGCCGGCCATCGTCTCGATGAAAGCCTCCAGCCGCTGAGCGCGAGGATCGACGCCAGTGTGCCGCCGAAAGCGATTCCCTTGTCGTTGATGTTCGGCTTCAGCGGCGCGGTGATCGTCACTCCCGCGACGCCCCAGGAGCGCAGGCGTATGCCCATCGCCTGCGTGATGGGTACATGGCGAGCCAGAAAGTCGTCCACGTCGTGCGCCGCGACGGCGGCGTCTTTCCCGCGGGTGCGCATGCAGGCAGTTTCAGCGTTGGGGCCGACGCTGTCAACGGTCCGTTGCGCCGTGCCGATTCCCTCTTGACAGGAGGCCCCGGCGATATAGATTTTAGTATGCATCAGGGAAGTCCGGGCGAGGGGCCCGGCTGCCAACCGGGGACGGGAACCTACGGTGGCGACCGCAACACAGCGAGTTGCGGGATGCGCCCGAGATGGCTGCTCGGGAAGCGGTTTCCCAGGCGCCGCCGCTCGTTTCAGGCGCCAGCAGGAAGAGGCCGCCCCGATACCAGGGGCGGCCTTCATTATTTCTGGCTCGCCGGGCGCGACACATCCTTCGCGGTCGGATTGCCACTGCAGTCCATCGCGGTTGCTTACGATTGACAACCAGGGCCCCCCGGGGATAATCCAAGCCATCGGACCCACTATCGCAGGGAGGATGCCATGCGCGAGGTGCTCGCCTACCGGTTACCCGACGACACGAAGATCACGCTTCGCCCCGCCCGCCAGGAGGATGCCGCGGCGATCATCTCCGCTGTCCGGTCGAGCTCCCAGGAGCGCAGCTACGTCCTGATGGAGATCTACGGCAAAGACGCCGCGGCGCAGCAGGAGTACATCGAGCGCCTCGACCCCGATCACAACCTTTTCCTCGTCGCAACCGCCGGCGACCAGGTCATCGGCATCCTCGCGCTGATCGACACGCTGCTGTGCACCACGCCGATGCCGGCTCTCGCCGTCGGGATCCACCTCGTGCGGCAGTGGCGCGGCCGCGGCATCGGCTCGGCAATGCTGCGCTATGCGATACGCTGGGCCAGAGAGCACGGCTACCGACGGCTCGAAGCCGACATCTTCACCACGAACGAGCGCTCGATCCACCTGTTCAACAAGGCCGGTTTCCGGGAGGAGACCTGCCGGCGGCGCTCGGTCCAGGTAGGCGTGCAACGGATCAACGAAGTCATCCTGGCCCGGACCCTGCACTAGCCCGCGAACTTCACGCAAGCCAGCCGCCGCGGCGGTACCCCGTTTTCGAGGACCCCTCCCACCACCCCTTCGCCCAGGATGTGTCCCTCTGCAGCGAATTGCTGAAAAAGGCCTGTTACAAGTTCTCCGCGGTCGGGTCGTGTCTGGCGTGGATTGCCGCGGCCACCGCGTGCGAGACGTTGGCGTAGCAGTACACGCAGCCGTGCGTGCAGGTGCCAAAGCGCCCGATGTCCTTGCTGACGATGCACCCGCACGCCGGGCGCTGCCCCTTGTCCTTGAGCGGGTGAGCGACTCCGCTGGTTGCGCCGCGGGTGAGACGCCCCTCCCCGGCCGCACCGCGCCCGAGAAACTCCATCAGGGCAGCATCCCCCGGGAAAGTCCGAGCCATTAATGCGTCGTCGACGCATCTGTTCCGGCCTATGCCGTAGCGGGCCAGGTTCGTCGTCTCGGCGCAGGCGGCGACCTCGAGTCCCCAGGAGCGATTGAGCTCCCGGATACCGCCGGCGATCCGCGCGATCGCCTCGGGGCCGGGTTCCCCGAAGGCGCCGCCCGCGTATGCCCCCAATCGCTTCCGCACCGCGCGGTACTGCTCGATGTCCACGAAGCTGATGACAAGCTTGCGGGTGTACCGGTGCACGGCAGCCCCGACCCGGGCGATGCGCTCCAGCAGCGCCTCCGGCGTCAGCGGACCGCCGACAATGATCGGGTCGAATCTCCAGATGACTCGCTCTCGACCAACCTGTTCGGAGAGCCTGCGGAAGGTATCGATCCTCTCGGACAGGGGGGGGATTCCCGGCTCGAGCCGTTCCTGGTCGTAATCGTTGAGGGTGAACGTGAAGTAGTACCTGAATCCCAGCGCGTCGATCTCGCCGAGGAGCGGGATCAGCGGCGCCGGGTTCTTGCTCCAGAAGACGAGCACCCGCGTCCGCTCAAAGGACACGCGATAATGCCGCCCATTGCGACGGTTGATCCATGCGCACCCGCCCGCGCGCAGCCGCCGCAGCAGCCACTCACCATAGAGGGCCGGGATGTCGGTGGCTCGGCTCGCCGAGACGATGACGGGCGTGATCGTATCCACGGGTCATGCCCCCGTAGATCCTGGCGGACGCTAGGTGATCGGGCGGAGGAACTTCAATCCTGAACGGTACCCGGAGGCCTCCAGCTGTCTGACCCACCGGACTTCAGCCAAACGGTCGTCCCTCCAGGCGCCCTCGATCCTCACCCGCAGCCTGTCCCCTTGCTGAAAGCGGGTGAGGGTGCGCATCCCCAGCCCGGACCTGCTCAGATCAACGAGACTGCCCTGGGAGCTCGGCAGGCCCGGCTCCTCAGCGAAGGACCACGAAATACACCCGAGCATCTGCTCACGCGGTTCCGGCCGTTCCAGGACAGGCAATCTCATGTTTCCTCCCTTCCTGAAGCGCTCGGAGCCGCGTCGGCTCGTGTCGTCCCGGCGCTCCACTTTGCTTCTTACTCCTTGCCGATCAGAAATACAAGAGCCTTTCCCGAGACTTGACAGCACCGTGGTGTCTCGGCCAAGGTGGAAAACGATGATCCTGCGCAGGTTGTCAGCCCGACTGGCCACTCTTGCAGCCGCCCTCGGCAGGCTTTTCGAGACACACCCCGACGCGAAATGAGGCCAGGATCGCGGCACGCCGTCACGGCGGCAGTTCTCGCCGCCGTCGCCCTGTTCGCAAGCAGCGCAGCGCACGCACGCGCCGAAACCGAAATCCTCGTTCACCACGCCTATGGCACGGCGAGAGCCTTCAGCCTCGAAGGGCGTGTTGCAGAGCGACACGATGCAGCCGCGGCGCGCGGAGAGGATTCCCGGCTGAGAAATCTCTGGCGCATCCTGAGGTCGTTGCGGGTCGAGGAGAAAAAGCGCCTGTCCCTGCGCGTGACGCTCGCCGCCCGGACGTGGGAAGTGCGCAGCGACAGCGACGGGTACTTCGCGCTGCGCGGTTCCACCCCGGCCCAGGCGCGCCCGGGGTGGAACCCGATGCTGGTCGAAGACGCCGGCGGGACGACCCGCGCCGAATCCAGCCTGCTCATCGTCCCCGAGGAAGTCGCGCTCGGGATCATCTCGGACTTCGACGACACGGTAGTCGTCTCGGAGGTGCCGGACCGCTCGCGGCTGCTGGCGCACACCCTGCTCGAAAACCCCCTGCAGCGGCGGCCGGTCGAAGGCATGGCGGATCTCTACCGCGAGATCGTCGGGCGCACCGCCCGGCCGGAGGCCGCTCCCGTGATCTACCTGACCGCCTCGCCGCGCCAGTTTCAGCCGGGCATTCGCGCCTTTCTCGAGCGCAACGGCTTCCCGTCCGGTCCGATCGTCGCCAAGAAGGTCTCCGACGGCGGCGGCGACCCGTTATTCGACCAGGAGCGGTACAAGATCGATCATGTCGAGCGCATCCTTGAAAACCTCCCCGCCGTGCGATTTGTGCTCGTGGGCGACGACGGCGAGCGCGATCCCGAGATCTACCACACGATACGCACCCGCCACCCCTCGCGAATCGAAGCGGTCTACATCCGCCGCGTCAGCCCGGATCCGGGCCGACCGTCCTATCCGGGGCAGGTCCCCCTCTTTCGTTGACGACCGGCTCGCCCCTCTGGTAGGTATGCGACATGGAGATCGACTGGAATGCCATCCGTGCCCGGTTTTCCGGGATGACCCGGGACGAGCTGCTTGAGGAGGCGGCCCTGCGCGCCACCGAGTACACGCCACAAGCCCGGCGCATCCTCGAGGGGGAGACGCTCGCGCGCGGCATCAGCGCGGCGCAGATCGAAGAGCGACGCGGTGCAGAATCGTCCGCCGGCGAGAACACGGACCGGGACAGGATCGACGCGCCAGCGCTTCTCACCTCGTCCGACGAGAAGGGTCACGTTCTCGAGCTTGTGGCAACCCTCCGCGCCCGGGGGATCCCCTCCCTGGTCCGGGAGCTGGACGCCCGGGCTTTCCAGAGCTGCGGCCACATTGTGGGACGCTGGGGTCTGATGGTCCCGGAGACGCAAGCCGGGGACGCGGCGCGCATCCTGGAGTCGGTCATCCCCGCCGCTGCCCCGGAAGAGTCCGCTGCGGCCGCGTGCGGCGGCGGGTGCGGCTCGTGCGGCGGCGCACACGAGCCGACCGGGGAGGAGTGGCCCGAGGGCGGTGATTGGTGGAAAACGGTCCCCGATGAAAACGGCGACGGCAGGGAGCAGCATTAGGTCTGGTCCCCGCCGCCGGCTCAGAGTTCGTCGAGCGCCCGCTCGATGCGCTTGCAGAGAGTCTTGAGCACCTTGACGCGCGCGAACTTCTTGTCGTTCGCTTCGATGAGCGTCCAGGGGGCGCCCTTGGTCGAGGTGCGTTCGATCATGTCGGCGGCCGCGGACTGGTAGAGATCCCACTTTTTACGGTTGCGCCAGTCCTCCGGAGTGATCTTGAAGCGCTTGAAGCGCATCCGCTCGCGCTCCTTGAAGCGCCGCAGCTGCTCTTCCTTCGAGATCTGCACCCAGAATTTGCACAGCACGGTACCCGAGCGATCGAGCTGTTCCTCGAAATCGTTGATCTCCGTGTAGGCGCGCATCCAGTCGGCCTCGGAGCAGAAGCCCTCGATGCGCTCGACCAGCACGCGCCCGTACCAGCTGCGATCGTAGATCGTGACCCGACCTTTGCGCGGCAGGTGGCGCCAGAAGCGCCACAGATAGGGCTGCGCGCGTTCCTCGTCGGTGGGCGCGGCCACCGGGATCACGGTGTAGCGGCGCGCGTCCAGCCCGGCGGTGATGCGGCGGATGACGCCGCCCTTGCCCGCCGCGTCCATGCCCTCGAACGCCACGGTGACCGAGAGTCGCGGGAATCTTGCGTCGCGCGAGAGGCGATTGAGCCGACCCTGCCAGGCCAGCAGCTCCTTTTCGTACTCGCGCTCGCCGAGCGTCCTGGACAGGTCGATCTGCTTGAGAACGTCCCGGTTGTCGATTGGACGGACGATCGGCGCCGCTTTCGAGACCGGGACACGGCGCTCCGCCGGTGCATCGAGCCGCTTGCGCATCGCCCCGAGCAGCGTCTTGCCGACCGTGAGGTAGCGGTACTGGGGGTCCCGGCCTTCGACCACGATCCACGGCGCGTCCGCGGTGCTGGTTTCGCGCAGCGTGTCTTCGGAGACCTTGTAGAAGCGGTCGTAGACCTTGAAGAAGTCCCAGTCGCGCCCGGTCACGCGCCAGCGCGTCTCGGGATCGGCCTCGAGCGCCTTCAGGCGCTTTCGCTGCGCCTCCCGGGAAAGGTGGAACCAGAACTTGAGAATCAGCGCGCCCTCGTCGGCGAGCATCTTCTCGAAATGGTTGATCTCCTCGATCGACTGCACCAGGTCGCCGCGACCGGTTTTCCTGAATACGCGATCGATGATCGGATCCGTGTACCAGGAACCGAACAGGATGCCGATCCTGCCCTTCGGCGGCAGCGCACGCCAGTAGCGCCACATCGGCGGGCGCTCGCGTTCCTCATCCGACGGCCTGTCGAACGCGCTCGTGTGGATGTGGCGCGGATCCATCCACTCGTTGAGCAGGTTGACCGTCTCGCCCTTCCCAGCCCCGCGCACTCCCGATATCAGAATGACCACCGGAAATTTCCCGTTTTCCTTGAGGCGGTACTGAACATCCAGCAGGTCGGCCCGCAACCTGGGGACGACGCGGTTGAAAACGGTCTTCGCTATCTTGTGGCCGATTTCCGCGGTCTCGAACATGTTCGCTCTCCCCTTCGCCAGCGACGGCGCATCAACAGGGTACTCCGCCTTCGGTTTTCATCGCTCCACCGCGCATCCGGCGCCTGCACCCGGGGTGCGGATCCAGCCGGCGACCGGTCAGCGCTGACTGTGGAGATCTTACCGGAAGCGGCGCCCCGACGCACCTGGCTTCCCTCGGATGGCCGTGGGTGCGGTCACCGATACGAAATGTTGCTTGACTTTGCCAGTTAATGTTAGAATTCAAAAATTAATCGCGCTTCGCCCGAAGCTGGGCCGTGGCGCAACTGGCCATCGCAGTTGAGGGGGCGTCATGAAGCGAACCACCCTGTCGGCGATCCTGAGCCTGATCACCTTGGCAATTGCAGCAAACGCGTTCGCCCAGACGAACCTGACCATCGTGCGACGCGCGGACAACTCTTTGTGGTCGATGCGATGCGACGGGGCTTCCGATCCGCCTGCCTGCGACGATTGGACGCCGATGTCGGGAAAATTCTCCTCGCAGCCGACGCTGACCTGGGACCCATCGATCGGCAAATACATCCTGATCGGGATGGGGAACACCGGTTCCAAGGTCTACAAGGGCACGTTCAACGCCGACGGCACGTGGAACAACGACTGGAAGGAACTGACCGGCGCGGCATCGGTGTCGCCCGTGGCTCTCGCAGCGGGGGATTTTTATGGGCTGGTCTGGCTTGGCGAGTGGAGCGACCAGACGGTCTACCGGATCAATGACATCGTCAGCTACCAGGGCTCCAGCTATGTGAACCTCGTGGCCAACAACGCGAATCACCTGCCCACCGACGCCGCGTTCTGGGGTGTCCTGGCAGAGGCGGGGGCTGTCGGCCCCACCGGTCCCCAGGGCCCGACGGGCGACACCGGGGCCCAGGGTGCAACCGGCCCGCAAGGACCGCAGGGAGCGAAGGGCGACACCGGGGCCGCCGGAGTGCAAGGCGCTCCCGGAAATCTCGCGCTGGCTGGGCAGCAGTGCCCCGCCAACACCTTCGTAAGCGGTTTCGATGCAGACGGGGATATCATCTGCCAGGCCACGTCAAGCGCCCCGCCGGAGTTGTCGGCCGTCGGAAACAAGACGATACCCTTGGACATCCTGACGGAGTTCACCGTCACGGCCACTGACCCGAACAATGATCCTTTGACCTTTTCAGCAACGGGCCTTCCATCCGGCGCGACGTTCGACGCGTCGAGTCGCGTATTCTCGTGGACACCGACGAGTGCGCAGGGCGGCATCCACTCGGTCACGGTGTCCGTGAGCGACGGGACCACAAGCGACAGCGAGACATTTTCGATAGCCGTTGTTTCCGGCTGCCTCGGCTGCCACGGCTATCCTGCCAACACCGGGATCAACGACGGGGCCGGCGATGACGCACCGAGCGTCGTGGGCGACAGCACCAACGCCCTCGGCACGGGAGCCACGCCCAAGCCTTTCGACGACGGCATGTGGGGCTTCAACGTCAATGGCCACGGCTCGAACGGGACGGCGCCAAACACCCCGAAGGACATCTATGGCGATCCCTACCTCCTGGGAAGCGCCGAGTGCGAAAGCTGCCACGACGTCAACGTGCCGGCCGGGACGCACCGCGACGGGACGCTCAACTCCGTCGAACAGAGCAAGGGCCAGAACACCAACACCGCGCACCTGATCCAGAACTACATGGCGACGAGCACCACCAACGAGTGGGACGTCCAGGTGAAGTTCGACGACACCTGCTACTCGAAGTCGGGGTGCCACATCTCCTCGATGAGCCACCGCCACGCGAAGGATGCCGACCCGGCGGCCAAGGTCGTGCGTTTCGGCGACGGCGGAACGATCCTCGACGGCGAGCTCATCGGCTACCCCGTGGACAGCGACCTGACGACGAACGCCTCCCCGGACGGGCGGGATTTTGCGACGTGCATCACCTGCCACAATCCGCACGGGACGCCGGTTGTCGAGGTCGGTATGCCGACGAACCGCATGCTCCGAGACGCCTGGGCGGCGGACGACAGTGTCTTCTGCACGGAGTGCCATCAGTGACACCGGGCGTGCGGCGCCCTTGATCCTCTGAAGCGCATCGCACCGCGTTCTGGAGTCCCGGCGGGGCTGCGTGGACCGGATGCTTCCTCGCCTCGCTGACAGCCGACGCCTCGCACCCCACGCGCTCCTCGCCCTGCTGACGGCGTGCCTCCTGTTCACGCTGCTGGTCCTCAACCAGCCACGGCTTCTGGGGATCCAGATTCCGCTCCCGGCCGACGGTGCCGTGCTGGTGTTCCCTCGGCCTCTCCGGACGGCGTTGGTGCTGGCCGTTGCGCCGCTGCTTTGCGGCGTCTCCGTGCTGGCCTGGCGCCATCACGGTCCCACGGCGGCCCGGAACACGGTTTACGATCGGCTGGTCTGGTCGCTCGCTCCCCTGGCCCTGGCGCCGCTCGCAGTCCTGCCGCCGATCCTCCGTGGTGTCGTGCCGGACGTCGCGGCTGCGAACATCCTTTTCTATCTGCCGGTGGCGCTGCTGGCGACGGTTGCCGTGAGGCTGCTCTCCCTCGCCCCGTCGCCAAGGGAAGGGCAGGAGCCCGGGCGGCTTCACCTCGTCGCGGCGACCGCCCTGTTCGCGCTGTTCTCCACGCTTGCCGGCTGGCACTTCACCCGGGAGGCCGGAGAACACTCGGGTGACGAAGGGCACTATCTCGTGCAGGCCATCAGTCTCTCCGAAGACCACGATCTCGACCTCGCAAACAACCTGAAGCGGGACCGGGACGGGGAGATCCAGCGCAGGAAGCACCACGTCAGCCCCGCGTCGCGGGGCGGGCACGTCTACTCGTGGCACCCCTTCGGTCTGTCCCTGCTCCTGTGGCCCGCCATGGGATTCGGATTGCTCGCGCGCCACCTCGTCCTCGGAGTGATCGCGGCGCTGGGCGTCGGCGGCATGGTGGCGTTCGCCCGCTGTTGCCATGCCCGGGCCTCGGGAGCGCTCTTCGTGACCGCGCTGTTCGCCCTCGGCCCGCTCTGGGGGATTTACGCCAGCCGGGCGCTGCCGGAGGTGCTGGGCGCCACCCTGCTTCTCTGGTTCGCCGTCGCTGCATTCTCCCAGGTCGCGCACCCCTGGACCTCAGTGGCGATCGCCGCCTTCTGCTGCTCGGCCCTGCCGTGGGTTCACACCAGGTTCATCCCGTTGAGCCTCCTGGGGGGCACCCTGTATCTGCTTGCGGGATCGCTCGGGCAACGGGTGCGGGTGCGCCTTCTTTGGCGGCTGGGGATTTTTTCCGGGCTCTGCGCCCTCGGTGGCGTCCTGTACATCGCTGTGATGTGGTCGATGTTCGAGGGGGCTCAACCCTATCCGATCGGTTCGTGGCTGCTGGCGAACCCGGCCGGCATGTGGCAGGTCCTCACCAGCAGCAAAGGGGTGTTGTATTCCTTGCCCATGTTTGGTTGGCTCCTGGCGGCCTCCGTGTACGCGGCGGCGACGGACAGAGAAGCGCGCTTTCCCGCGCAGGTCGCACTCCTGCACCTGGCCACCGTCGTCGTGACCTCCTGCGGAACGCCGATGTGGTTCGGGGGCGACTGCCTGCCCGGTCGGTTTCTGCTGGTCGCGACCCCCCTGCTCGTCGGACCCGCGGCGCGCATTTTCGACCGCGCGGGTGACGCCGCCCGATGGTGGCTGGCGTTTCTCGGGATCGGCTCCTGCCTGACATTCTTTCTGGTCCTGCTGCGCCTGCCCGTCATCGAGACGGCGTTCGGTTCTTACGACAGCGCTCTCCCCGAGGCACTGCCCCTCCTCAAGGGCTGGCTGCAACCTTTGCCTGAGCCCGGGGCCTCGGGCTGGCCCGTCTTTGCCATCGCCCTCTACGGCGTGACGGCTCTGCTGCTCGCGGTGCGCTCTCGACGGATTGTCTGGCAGGGTGCATTGATGATCGGAGTCGCTGCGGCCGCGGCGCATGGTCACCGCCAGGCGCATCAGGGGGGGGCACCATTGGAAGCGGTCAGGAGCGCAACAGCGGTGGCGAGAATCGATCTGTCCCGGTCGCTCATCATGGCGCGTGGTTTGCCGTCGGCGCCTACCCCGCTGCTGGATGCCGTCGACCTCATGGCCGAGACACGACCGGTGTCGGTCACCACCAGCGATCTTGGGGTTCCCGCCCGAAGAGGCTTGGCCTCCCGGCCCCGGCTGGATGCCAATGACTGGGCAGACCGGGAGTACCGCTGGGCACTCTTTGCGCCGGCATTCCCTGCCGGCCGCGGCCGTCGCCTCTTCCGCGTCAGCGGCCGGATCGAAGGCGAGGTCACGCTCGCAGTCGCCGTCCGCGAGGGCGCACTGACGCTCCTGGAGCAGGAGATCCCGACAGGACCGGAAGGGCGGATCGATTTCTGTCGCTTGCTGGAAACCGAGGGAGGCGAGGTGAGTCTGTTTTCACGGCTGACCGGAGAATCGGGCGCCTTTCTCGCCGAGTCCCTGTCCTGGGCGCCCTGTGATCCGCCCCTGCTTGCAGCCGGCGGTCTCGTTCTGCCGGAGCAGTGCCGCTAGCCCCGGGCAGGGCCCCGAAGGCTGTTACAGCCAGGGGTGTTTCGACGCGAGGACCTCGAGGACCAGACCATGTCCGCGAGGAATGAAAACGCGCATCAGGAGCACCGAAGCCCCCCGATCCTGAGCAAGCGCCTTCCGATGCCCCAGCCCCGTGGCGGGTGTTCCGACCGTCCTCCATGGAAGGGCGGCTCCGCTCCACCCTTCGGCCAGCCGTTCGAACGTGCTGTCCCACTGCGAGGTGAGCGGCAACTCTTTCTCACGGCCGACGAGCGCGCAGATATGAACCGTGTTTCCTGACGAGGCGCAATCCCGGGAATCGAGCCCGAGCTGCCCGAAAATACTCTCAACCAGTCGCCTGATCTCTCCGCTCTCCTGCTCCGATATTGCCATGAACGCCGTCAGATCAGCCTTCTCGGCGCGCGCCGGGGCAGCGGCCGCCAATCCCGCGAAGACGGCTGCCACCGAGACGGCCCACAGCACCCATGGTGCAACCTTCATCAAGCTTCTGATCTCCATTGTCCTTCAATATACTCCCTCGCGGTCGGGAGCATCAGCCGTCGGCACTCAGGGCGCGTTCCCTCCAGCCTCCCGGATTTGAGTTCCTGTTGTCACAGGCTTTCTGTAATTCCTGCCAACAATGTGTGTGTGGGGGGGGGCAAGTCCAGGGATTGTTGTCCGATGGATGGTGCGCCGACTGGAACAACAAGAATGCCGTGGGTCGAAAATTATGCAATCGCGTGGCCTCTCGGGGCGGAGCATTCCCCTTCGTCCGCCCTTGAACCCGGCGATCTCACGAGTAGGTTATGGCCACCTCGTAGTCGACGACCGGCTGGACGACAACCGAATCGCCGTGGCTGGGGCTGAACTCGCCCTTCGCCGAGCTTTCCCGGCTTCGGATCATCCTGTGGATGAAGTGCGTCAGGTCGAGCCCGGCGTCATCGCTCGCCTCGCCCAGAGAGCTGATTTTGAAGAAAGCTGGGCTCCCGGGATAGAAATTCAAGGTCCGATGTACCGAGGAGTGACTTCCACGGTTGTAGTCCATTGTCACGATGATGCTCGCTACGCCGGGGAACTGGTCGGACATCAGGCCGGCGGCGAGCATCTGCCGCTTCCGCTCTTCCCACGCCTCGTTTCGCCTGCTGTACACGTTCGACTTCATCGCGCCGCCTCACAAACCGGATCTTTTCCCGCCATGTTTCCCCTTTGTCGTTCTGGTCGGCACACGTGAAATCCCCTGGTTCTCCTGAGCGCCCCGGGGGTATGTGCCTGAAAACTACTTTACATTTCGTTCTTAATATAGTCCCCCGGGGCACACAAGTCAAAGCTCGTGGAACTTTCCTTGCTTAATTTACACTACCTGCAATCAGGGCACCGACCTTCTCCTCACATCCTTCCGATGGTATCTTGCCTCCGAGTTCTGCTTGCAACGTCCTGCGAAGAAGGGAGGCATCAGTGCCAGGGAGGTTATCACGCCGCACTTTGGCTTGATGGACACCGAGGCTCGTCCGCGGCACCGCAAGGCCCGTCCGGAAGGTCGTCATCAGGGTGGATTACAGGCTTGCTCGCCACCCTTGTTCGATGCTAGGGTCGTCACATTCACCGCGCCACCCTCGTGGCGTATCTCCAAATGCAGCCGGGAGGGCAACGGCATGAAGAAGCTCGGACTGTTTCTGCTCACGGCGGTCTTGTCGGTCGGAGCATCCGGTTGCGGCGATGTAGTCGGCGTCGACACCCCGGACACCGCCGATGTGGCTGGCACCTACACCTTTACCAAGCTCACGGCAACCCCGCTGGGAGGGGACTCAACCAGTTACAGCTCCCCGGATATCTCCGGTTCCATGACGTTGACCAGCACAGGTTCATATTCGTTCACCATCACCTTCCCCGCCGGGGAGCCCGAATCCGGAGCGGGGACATTCACCATAGACGATCCCGACATCATTTTCACGGACACGAATGCCACGGCATCCTCGAGCGGGGTCATCTCGGACGACGGTACGACGATAACCATCACGCAAACCGGCGAGGATGGGGAGACCATCGTCATTGAATTCACCATGTCTTAGCGCACCAGCCCGCACGACCCATCGAAGCCCTGATCGCACATCCCGGCGGGGGCTTCGCTTTGCCACGTGTCGTGCTCCTACATCATCCGCTCAATCGGCGCTTGTTCTCGTGTCCAGTTCCACCAGCCCTTCGCGTTCAAAACAACGAAGATGCTGCAGGCAACCACGGTCGCCAGACTGTGTGCAAGGATGCCAAAGACAATCCACGCCAGATTTGCCGCAATCCCAAGGGAAAATCCCGCTTTCTTCTTCTGCCCAAGGAAATAGATCGCCGTTGCGTTCAGTACCAGCGCAACCCAGTCGATGCCGTAGTATCTGAAAATGGTTTCCCACATGCTTGTCATTGTAGCTGACTTCTCGGAGATGACACTCTCCTGCGAACTGGAGTACCCCAAGCACCTCGAGGACCAGGAGATCCCGAGGCGCGCTGCAAGGAGTACGGGTTGTCCCCGGCTGCATCGCCGTCACCCTCCACGACGAGACCGGCTTGTGACGGGAACGAGCTGCGAGCAGCTTGAAATTATTGAACGATTGAAGTACAAACCGATCATCCAACGAGTTCAAACCCAGGAGAAGGAGGAGAAAATGACCTTTCCGAGGAAGAGGAGCAAGACGTTGATCGCGGCGGGGCTCTCGCTTTCGTTGGCATGTGCCGCAGGATGCGTGACGATGGACGCGGGTAGCCTGAAAGAAAGCGCCAAGGGGTCAGCCTGCGAGATGAGCTGCGACAAGACGAAAGATCAGTGCATCGAGAAATGCAAGAACGATTCGAACAAGGCTGCCTGTGAGTTGGGCTGCGCCCAGGCGCGGGACAAGTGCGTCAAGGAGTGCAAAAAACAATAGCTGCACCTGTTTGTTTATTCCTGCTCATTGCACTTGGTGCCGAGGGCGGGAATCGAACCCGCACGGGGATGAACCCCAGGAGATTTTAAGTCTCCTGCGTCTGCCAGTTCCGCCACCCCGGCGTCGGATCGGACCAACCTGGCGAGGATACCTCAGACGGCGGCGACCTGCACGCCTAGGACACCAGCCACCTGCGCTATGATACCGCTCATGCAAACCGCCGTGGACGCCGGCGCTCTCGCCGCACAGGTCGCCCGCAACTGTCTGGTTGCCGACGCGCACCGCTGGGGGTACTTCAGTCTCTGCGGGCTGCTGCTGCGCTTGCGCGAACTGTACAAGCGCGAAGCCGGCCTGACACCGTGGGCGCGGGTGGAGACCGCCGCCGTGCTCGCCTGGATCGGCGAGCGTGAAACCACGTGGGCCGGCCTTGAAGATGCCGTGTTCGAGCGGCTGACCATCGCTGAGGCAACCTTCGACCCGCTCGACGAGGACGGGGTCAATGCGCTGATGCCAGCCGCCGGATGGCTCTATGTCGCCGGGCGTGGAGTCGGAGGACACCCCCTCTTCGTGCTCGGCGAGATCGTCGAGCGCCGTAAGGTCGACGACACCGAGGTCTTCGTCCTTGGGCGCGAACTGGTGCACGATCTGGTGCCGGTGCCGGCGATGTGCCGCCCCGGCCGGATCGTCGCAAGACGCGCGGCGGTGCTGAGCCACCTCTGGTCCGGGCTCGAGGAGGCTGCCGGCGCCCGCGAGCCGGGCCCGGTCGCCGACGCGGTGGCCGAGGCGGGGTCAGGCACATCGCTCGCCGGGCTCGTCGCCAATCCCGAGGCGCACACCGAGCTGCTCGAGAGACTCGCGGCGCGGCAGCTCGAGGCCGCCATCCTTCACGAGCTGGGCGAGTTGACTGAGGACTGCCGGCGCGGTGGTCGATGGGAGGCATTGCTGCTGCGAGCATGCGGCACGAAGGCCGAGATGCTCGCCCGCGCCCTGAAGGATGCGCTCGCGGACGCCGGCGACTGCGGATTGCTCGAAAACTTGATCGCGCGGCACGACCGAGTCTCGCTCGCGTTGCGCGCCGCGGCCGGCCTCTGGCTGATGAAAAAACTCCTGCCCGAAGCACGCACGATCTGGAATGCGGCGCGCGCCGAGCGCTGGGAGGACGCCGAGGCGCTGCGCCGCTCGGCCGCCACCCGCCTGGATCGCCACGCGGAAGGCCTTTTCGCGCTGTTCGCCGACAATCCAACGCACGCCGAAGCAACCCGCCGCGCGGAACAATACGAGAAAGAGTTGACAGGCAGCAACTAGCCCCCCGCTGGCTCGATCGACAGCAACCGGTTGCCTCAACGGTCCAAGCGAAGGGGTGGCGCGACGGAGATCCGCAGCGTCAGGACCCCGCAGCCTGCACGGTCACGGCGAAGGAGTGGCGTGATGGAGAGAAATCAGTTTGTGGAGGCGGCGACCGGAGTCGAACCGGTGAATGGAGGTTTTGCAGACCTCTGCCTTACCACTTGGCTACGCCGCCACGGGCAGTCAATTCACGCCGGCAGACTTTATCTGCCCGAGTGAACGCTGTCAAGACGCACCTGCCCGCCGACAGCGGGTGGTTGCGTTGGAGCGGGAGACGGGATTTGAACCCGCGACTTCAACCTTGGCAAGGTTGCACTC